>JBELAJ010000071.1:0-31439 GCA_049508935.1 Terriglobia bacterium
ACAAGAATCTGCGCTATCTGCTCCTGAAGGCGCAGCGGATGGCGGTAACCAAGACGGAATTCATCACTCTCCAGAAAGCAGCCTAAAATGCCCATGTCACCAAATCCTCGCGCAGAACCGAAAAAAGCACTCCCCGTCAGTCTAGATCGGCAGTCCGCGCCAGAGACTTTAGTCGTGGTCAAACTGGTCTTTGCCGGTGCACAGACCAGTCCGGCAGGCCGTCCGTACCAGGTCTACGGCGACCGGGATACTACCACCTGTACCATCCTACGTTCTTCCCGACCTTGGAGTCTGACTGGCAACCCGTGGTGAGCGTCCTGTAAGCACAGGGCCTACTCCGGAGCGGAGAGGTAGGGTTGTCGAGGGGGGTGGCTCAATCCTGACGGTTGAGGGTGGCCAAGCTTGCGGTGTGGCGCAATTTCCACTGGTCGGGGAGCCAGTCGTCGAGATCGCGGGCCGGCCAAGCGGGGAGGTTCATGAGCAGTTGGGTGAACGCGCGCACCCGTGTCACAGAGGACGTTCAGCAGAACCACATCTCTTCGACCTTCGGGCGTTCGGAGATCTGGCTGCGCCAAGATCTCCTCCAACTCTTCTTTCGAGATGAAGGTAACGCTGAGTTCCGGAAAGATGCTGATGCCCGAGGTAGGTGGCCAGAGGAGGAAGTTTGGCATCCAAATCCGCACCGTCTCGATGCTAGCGTCGTAAGGCATGGACGGCGAAGAGATGGCGATTATGCCGCGCGCGGCATAACCACCACACCTTTGCCACAAGGCTCAGCGCGGGAGGGGTTGCCGATCATTTCGTCACGCAAATGCTCCGGCAAGGGGACTCGCGTGTATTCAAACGTTACAGCCAGGCAAAGCTCATGATGATGCGCGAAGCCTTGGTCGAGCTTGACCGAAAGGCGAACGAACATGCGACGAGTTCTCGCACAGTCGCACCAAACTAACTGGGTTTTCGCACAGTTTTGACACAGTCGATGCAATTTGACTGGTTATGAGAAATTGTATGATGTTCAAGTGGAAGGACTTAGTTGGTGGACCTGGAGAGGTTCGAACTCTCGACCTCATGACTGCCAGGCAACCTAAGTAAGGGTATCTCATTGATTGTGCGGCACGGTCGGCAACGCTAAGTCGCTCAAAAACACTCTTAGAACGGTCAAGTTGGACCGGTTTTGGACTTGTTTTTCGTCCCGGCCGACCTGAGGCACCCAGTTGGTCATGCCGCTAACGCTCAAGTTTCTTGGCCGCAGGGCGCAGCTCGGTCTTGACTATGAACCTCAGTTGCAGCACCCGGATTAAAACGACGTTTGTCATAGAAAGCGTCACGGGCCAAGGAGTACTCCTTTCGCGTTCGATCAGTTTATGCTAACACTGTTCTGTTGCGACCGAACGCTGTCAATTTGCTCTCACCTGCCACTGATTCGCGGATCGGTGGTTGCAGAGGAGTCGTGCCCCTGTTTGGTTTGGTTTCGTGTGCCACGAGATCAATGAGAACTTGTGTGCGTGATGTGTGCCAGCTCAAGACCGGTTATGAGAGCGTGCTGATCGTTCGTGCGCTGGGGAGGGACGTCGATTATTGCGTTGACGTTCAGCTTGGGAATACGCCAGTAAATTGGAAACAAAGAACATAGCGTTTCCGTGCACCTCGTTCTGGCGACTGAAAATACCGCGTCTTCACTCCTTGCTCTCTTCACGACTCAAACGGAGCACAAACGGAGCACACGAATGGTATAGAATCACAACCTGCAGTGGCTTGCTGAAACAACCGGACAAACATGAGCCGACTATATGCGGCCCTTCCGAAATAGGGTGATCACAAATATGCAAAGAATCCGATTTGGCGTAGTCGGCCTAGGCAGGTGGGGCCGCGTTCACGCAGACATATACTCTTCCCACCCGCACAGTGAGCTGGCCGCGGTATGCGACCTCGATCAGCAAAGGGCTGGCGAGTTTGCCGCTCGTTATGGACTGAGGAAGGTTTATAGTGACTACAATAAGATGATGCGCGATCCGGAGATTGACGCGGTTGCCGTGGTGACTCCGGATTTCGCCCACTGTGGCCCCATCGTCGCTGCCGCTCGCATGGGCAAACACGTTCTCGTCGAAAAACCTCTGGCCACCACGCTAAAAGACTTGGAAGAGATCTCGGAAGCTGTCGGAAAGGCCGGGATATCCTTCATGGTCGACTTTCACTGCCGTTGGTATCCGCCTATCGTTATTGCCAGGCAGAGTATCGACAAGGGTGAATTAGGCGCTATAATCTCCGCGTATCTTCGTCTCAATGATACAATCTTCGTACCTACGAGGATGCTGCCCTGGGCAGGCAAGAGTTCAATCCTGTGGTTTCTCGGAAGCCACGCAGTCGATGCCTTGCGTTATATGCTGAGTGACGAGGTTGAGAGAGTTTACGCGCTTTCGCGTTCCGAAGTTCTTACCAAGCGGGGCCTGAATGTCCCGGATATCTATCAGGCGATCCTTGAATTCAGTAAGGGTACCATTGCGAGCCTTGAATGTAACTGGATCGTGCCGAACACAAACCCAGGCTACAACGATTTCAAGGTAAATATTCTGGGAAGCAAAGGTATGATTAATATGGATTTGACACACAACCAATTAATCGAAAGATATCTCGAAGACAGGAGTGACCGACCGGATTGCCTGGAAGCTCTGACGATCCACGGCAAGCGGATCGGTTTTGCCTACGAGAGCATCATGGACTTCATTGAGTGTGTGACGCAGGGGAAACCAGTGCGCGCAACGCTGGAGGATGGCGTACGAACCTCGAAGGTCTTGTTGGCTATGTTGAAGTCAGCCGAGGAAATGCAGCCTGTCAAACTCAGTCAAATGGGATGACTATGGACAAAACTTTGTTGGCGCTATTCGACCTCACAGGAAGGACGGCGATTGTTACCGGTGTCTCTCGTGGTCTGGGCGTGAGCTTCGCGCGAGGCCTGGCAAAAGCAGGTTGCGACCTGGCTGTATCCGCTCGTACTTTCGATGAACTGCAGCAGGTGGCGAGGGAACTGGAAACCTTTGGACATAAGGTTATTCCGGTGCGTGCCGACGTGAGCAGGGCGGCGGACGTCGAGACTATGGTTAGTGAAGCCGTGAAGGGCCTGGGCCACATCGATATATTGGTGAACAACGCCGGCACTACGGCAGTGGCGGACGCTGAGCACATGACACTCGAGCAGTGGCAGAGCGTGATTGACACGAACCTCACCGGTGTCTTTCTGTGCGCCCAGTCTGCCGGACGTGAAATGCTCAAGCAAGGACACGGCAAGATTATCAATATCGCTTCGATGTACGGTATCAGTGCAGGCAATTACGTTTCGCTGGCTTCTTACGTGTCGAGCAAATCTGGAGTGTTGGGATTAACGCGCCAACTTGCCGTGGAATGGGCGCCGCGGGGGCTGCACGTTGTCGCGTTGGCGCCCGGCTTCTTCTGGTCCGAGCAGACGAATTGGGCCTTTCAACCGGGTAATGAGTTAGGTGAAAAGCTGCTGGCGCGGGTCCCGATGAAACGCATGGGTACGCTCGAGGAGCTCGAGGGCACCATCGTCTATCTCGCCTCAAACGCCTCCGGCTACATGAATGGCCAAGCGCTGATTCTCGATGGGGGTTTCCTATCGCTGTGAACGCTACAGGACGGCGAAATCCATCTTAGGCGGTCCTATTCGGAAGCCTCGCGTCCGGATCGCGGCGTACACGAATCCAATCACAAACCAAATGCCGCCTGCCCATTTTGCGGAGAGGGGCACGGTCCACCAAATTCCGAGACAAAAGATGAACGCTGCGCTGGGTACGAACAAATCCGTACGGGGCTTCCACGATTTCAGAAATAACCTCAAGACGATTCAAACTCGCTACGGTCAATCCTGCCTCTCGCCAAAACTCCATGGGCTTGAAGCCCATTGATTATTCAGCTGTTTCCCTCCACACTCCAAACTATGACCGAAACACTACGGTGGCTGGGAATTCTGATCACATTTCCGACCATTCGATGAAAGCGAATGCGTGGTGTTTCATTGACCCGCGGGAGTATCATGGTCGAGAGGTGACCCAGTTTCTCGATGGTGGGCTTCCTTAACCTCATGGGGACACGTCGCTTCAGATCCACGTTCTTAGCGCTCTGGACGCTCGCAGTTCTTCTGCCTTTTGCCTTGGCCGTCTCCGTATCGATTGAAGGCCAAGAACCGGCCTCTTCTGGGGCGGCCGAAGCGCATCTCGGCAATGGCTATGAGGCCATGAAAGACGATAGGTATCAGGTAGCGGCGGAGGAGTTTCGGGCCGCTCTGGCGCTCAATCCGGGCCTCGTCCGGGCGCGCTACCCACTGGCCGTCTGCTGGTTCGCGCTGGGAAAAAGCCAAGAGGCGCGGCAGGAGTTTGATCGTCTCCAGAAGGAAACCGGAGGAAACCCAAGCATTGCGTATTATCTTGCGAGGCTGGACCTGCGAGCCGGAGACGTCGAGCCAGCCATCAAGCGGTTGGCCCGGCTGGTGAATGCTCCCCCCTTTCCCGACACAACTTATTACCTGGGCACAGCGTACCTTCAGAAGGGAGAGTTGGCGGCAGCCGAAAAGTGGTTGCTGGTCGCGGCGCGTGCCGATCCGCGTGACTTCCGCGTCCCCGAGCACTTGGCGCGCCTCTACCAACGAGAGAGGCGGAAGACAGACGCGGAGAAACAATTCGAACTTTCTTCGCGGCTACGACAGCGATACGACCAAGCTTCTCAGCAGGCGGTAGCGTGCAGCCGGTTGCTCGAAACAAAACCCCTGGACGAGGCAAAGCCGGCCTGCGAACAGCTGTTCGACCCGAACGACCCGGACCGGCTCACCACCCTTGGTCTACTCTACGGCCAGCACGGCCGTTACGAGGACGCCGTGAAGCCACTGGAAGAAGCGGGCCGGCTCGACCCCGACTCCTTCGAAATCCAGCACGATCTCGGATTAAGCTATTTTCGGGCACGGCGTTATCGCGAGGCGCGCAAACCTCTGGAGAAAGCTGTGGCCCTGCGTCCGGATTTCTTCGGGTCCAATGCCCTGTTGGGGGCCACGCTCTACACGCTAGGCGAAGACGAACTTGCTTACAGGGTCCTCGGGCACGCTCACGCGCTCGATCCCGAAGACTGCGATACGGCGAACCTGCTGTTCAAGGAAGCCTTGATTCTGGCCAATAGGGAAGAAACGCAGAAAAAATACGACCCAGCGCTTGGTTATCTGCTGACAGCGGGACGACTGCGGCCTCAGGACCAGGAAGTCCAGAGACGGATCTCCGAACTACTGCGGCGCGTCAGCCATCCACCGCCACAAAAACGGGCAGAAGAAGACACACCACGCTGAGCGCCGGCCTACCCGAGGTGGACAACCTCCGGGCCTGTTCCCATTCGTGAACTGCGATTATTGTGAGAATTCCCTGCTAGCTTATTGAGGGGCTTAGAGATGCATTTAGCATGCGAAGTTTCTGACCAGCAGCGGTGCAGGATACCAAAACCACTGATCCGCGGAACCAGTTCTCGGTTGGAGGCTTCGAAACCGAATGCAGCGAAAAGGCCGGTTGTCTTTGTAGTTCCCGCAGGTTGATGAGGGTTAGCTTCCGTCACTAACTTTGAACTTCCAGCGCATATACACCCATGCTGTTTGTTGGGAATTTGCCTTCGAGCTAGTGGGTGACGTCCTTCCTGAAGGGAAACCTTCTCTGCATTTCAAGGACTTCCTGCCACGATCTGATCGCCCCAACTGTGGTCAAATCACTGAGGTTCATCCCACCGGCACAGGTTGCGAAGCGAAGCGCTTCGTCCAAGGGCCAATGCTCATAAAGTCCGTAAAGCATGCCAGCACAAAACGAGTCGCCGGCGCCGGTACTACCCACGATGTACGTTTCGGGAAGGTCCAGAGAGGGCTGAATGATCTCGGTTCCATTAGTGGTCATGAGGTACGCCCCTTCCGGAAAATGGATCACCACCAGGTCATTGACTCCGTACGCGAAAAGCGCCTGGCCTATGCGGCGTAGATTCTCTATCAAGATGACGCTTCCACGCCGAATGGGCATGCTTGAGATTCTTTCTGCCTCGAAATCATTTATGATGCAGTAATTTGTGTATTTCAAAGACGCCGGGACGATACGGCTAAATCGGTCGCTGTCTTCAGATACCAGGTCGATCGAAGTTTGGATGCCCCGCTTCTGCACCTCGTGCAAGAATCGCGCTGCAACAGTTTTGAATTGGGGGTCCGCTTGGTCCATTGCGTCCAGTAGCAATAAGTATCCAAGGTGAAAAAGACGCACTGGCAAGCGATCGAGGTCCACAAAGCAGGGGGCGAACAGTCGGTTCGCCCCACGGTAATGGAAAAAGGTTCTCCGACCTGTAGACTGAACGTTGAAGACATCCGTGTAGGAAGTTCTGTCGTGGCCAGTGCGATGGAGTTGGTCAGTGTGAATGTTCGGATATTGACAGCATCCCGCGAGCAGTGTGTCCCCGTAGGGATCGTTGCCGATGACGCCCAATGCATATATATCGAGGCTAGCATCAAACTTGGCGAGGTTGAGCGTCACATTATGAGCGCACCCCCCTCCTCCCTGGGATTCCCAGAGGATGTTCGCGAGGGCGCTCTCGGGAGGGTAGAAGTCGACGACCTTGACCAAGTCCATGATCCAATTCCCGCCGCAGGCGATCCCTTGGCGATGATCCGCTATCATAGAGGGCTCCTTGCTTACCGCAATAACTGCTGGGAAGCTCTGAAACGACCCCAGGACCTTTCAACCCGACAGCATTATACTAGGCAGGGGGCAAGAATCACGCGCAGAATTCCACGCGCGCGGGCGACCCCAATCAAGTAACCAGCGGAGGATCAGGTTCAGAAATGCCGATCTCGCATACGTTCGTGTGCCCTGATGCCTGGGCAACGGATTATAATCAGGCGAATTACGGTTGACCCCGCGCAGCTATATCAGAGGGACCATAAACGTCCCATAGCCGTGACGTCCCCAGCCCGACCCGCCAGTGCCTCCGACTTCGTACTGCAGTGGACCGCGTGGGTCGCGACCCGCACCAACCGATATGCCCACGCGCACACTGCTGGCGCCGCTCCGCAGCAACGACGCGATGGAAACCAAGGGCTTGAAAGGTGGAGGTTCATTGTCTATCCTTTACGCTTCCGGAAGGCGGAGAAGGCCGCTCGAGTCGAGCGGTCAGGGGGAGAGCAGATCCTCCTTCACTATGCAACAAGGAAGGTATATATGTGTATTTGCGGCCCTTTACGTTCCCTAGCAATAGTTGCAACCGTAGTCCTCAGTACAATCGCGGCAATGGCCCAGCCCACCGGGTTGCGGAGCACTGACCTCTCTCGGATGCGCTCGGTGGGAACCGTCGCGCTTTCTCCTGACGCCATGCGTATTGCCTATACCATTGAGAATCGGGATCGGCCAGGCCGCCCTTACTCGCAGGTGTGGGTCATGGACATTAGCAGCGGCAAAGCTTGGCGGTTGGCGGGGGAGAAGGAAGTGACCTCCGACCCGGTCTGGTCGCCGGATGGGAAATGGATCGCTTACTCGGGGAGCAAGAAGGATAATTCCGATCTGATCATCGCGCACCCGGATGGCTCCGGCGCAATGTCTCTGGCGACGGTTACGGGCACCAACAGTCCAGCCCAGAATCCGGGGAATACAGTTGCTTGGTCTCCCGACAGCAAAAGGATTGCCTTCGTCTCCACCACGCCGGGGCCGGAAACCGCCGAGGCCAGTGGAGACCCTGTGGTGATTACGCGCTACCTCTACAAGCCCGATCATTACGAAGGTCTCACGCACTTCAATGACAACCGGCGCCAGCACATTTTCGCGGTGGACATCGAAACCAAACAAGTCCGTCAACTCACCCAGGGAAACTTCTACGAGCACTCGATCGACTGGTCGCCAAACGGCGAGGAGATAGCGTTTGTCTCGAACCGGGAGCCTAACGCGGATGAGTTCTTCAACGCTGACTTATTCACGGTCCGAGTTTCCGACGGCTCGATCCGCCGCCTGACGGCGACTGAGAATGCCGAGTACGTTCCTCGTTGGTCGCCGGATGGCAAGACCATCGTCTTCCTGGCCACGAAGCGCGGTCTGACCGACCTCGAGACCAACATGGAAGGAGAACACGTGTGGTTGATGAATGCCGATGGAAGCAACCGCCACGAACTGGCTTCCATGATCGATAACAGCCAGGGCTACCCGCAATGGTCACCCGATGGGCAAGCGGTTTACTTCACTGTCCAGGAGCGAGGAAACTTCCGGCTTTATCGTTTGCCGGTTTCCGCTGGCCAGCCGGAAGCAGTGGTCAACGATCCGGGAATGGTCCGCTCGTGGTCTGTGGGGAGAGAAGACGTGGTTGCCTACAGTTATCAGAGTCCGCGGGATTTTGCGGAGCTTTACCTGAAGAACGGCGGAACCGCCCGCCAGCTCACTAACTTGAATGCCGAGGTCTTGGCGAACAAGGAACTCGCTCGAATAGAATCCTTCACCTCCATCAGCAATGACAATAAGTATGAAATCGAGGCCTTCCTGACCAAGCCGCTCGCCATGGCCGCGGAATCGAAGCACCCGCTGATCGTGGATCTCCACGGAGGGCCACACTGGCGCAGCGGACCGGAGCTAAACCTGAAAGCGCAGGTGTATGCCGCTCACGGCTGGGCCACTCTGATGGTGAATTACCGTGGCTCCTCGGGTTACGGACAGAAGTTTGCCGACGCGGTATTCGGCGATCAGGACGGCAACGAAGCCCAGGATGTGCTCTACGCCGTCAGCGCCGCGGTACGACGCAATCTCTGGATCGACCGCGATCGTATGGGAATTGGAGGGATCAGCTACGGCGGCCAGCTCACCGATTGGCTGATTACCCAAACGCGAGAGTTCAAGGCCGCTATTTCCTTAGCTGGAATTGCCAATTTGATTAGTTACAATTATATGACGTACTACAATCAATATGAGGAGATGGAATTCGGGCAGTTCCTGCACCAGGATGATCTGATGAACTTCGCCTGGGAGCGCTCAGCGCTCAAGCATGTGGCCAACGTGTGTACGCCGACCATGCTCATGCACGGCGAAAACGACCCCGACGTGCCCATCGCGGAGTCGGAACAGTATTACATTGCGTTAAAGGATGTGGGGGTGGACACGGTCATGGTGCGCTATCCTCGAGAAGGGCACGGGCTGGCCGAAACCCAGCACATTATCGACAGCATCGACCGCTCGATAGCGTGGTATGAGAAGCACTTCCCAGCCCCGAATGCTCTTGTCCACACAAACGTGCAGCCCTAGGCTGCTGCCTCAGAACCCGTGCAAACAAGCGCGATGCAGAAACAGGATTGCAAGTTCCAATATCGCATGGCGCTTAATGAGGCTTCAAGGCCAGGCTGCCTGGAACGTACGGGCCTCAAGTCCTGATGGTAGGTCCTTCACCTGTACCGATGCTTGAATTATTCGCCCTCCACCCCTGCAGAAGGGGAAGGCAGGCCCAAGGAGACCAGACATGAGATGTATGCACCGCATCGCAATATGGAGTGTCATTCTGGCGGCATGCGCTTCTTGCTTGCCCAGAGTGTCTGCCAGTGGGGGTGCAAAATCCCCTGTGGGGCCCATGGACCCCAACACCGGGTTGCTGCTTACAAACGATGTTACACTCCAGCTCATCCACAATAGCTCCGGCGATCTTGCCCATCAATATGTTTCGCAGTTGTCGATGTGGAGCCGAGTGGTGGGCACCGATGAGTACGAAAAGGCGGCGCAATGGGTGGAACAGAAGGCACGCGAGTTCGGCCTGGACGACGTGCACATCGAGCGATTCCCGTCCGACGGTTCCCTACGCTACTTCAACTATGTGTCAGAGCGCTACTGGAAGGTGCGAAGCGGGGAGCTGTGGATGACCTCTCCCTTCCTGCTCAAGCTGACCTCGTATGCGGAGCAGCCCGTCTCGCTGTGCCGGGACAGCACGTCCGCTGACGTCGAGGCTGAACTCGTCGACATCGGCAGCGGCACTGCAAGCACTGATTATCAACAACCAGTGAAGGGAAGAATAGTTTTAACCTCGAGCGACCCGGCGGTTATCGTGCAAAAGGCAGTCTATGAGGAGGGCGCCGCCGGTATTGTCTCCTATTGGTCGATCCCGGAGTGGGACCGGTTGAATCGTCTGCCCGGAGATTATTCCGATCTGATTGGATGGCGTTATCTCCCCGACCCCGGCCAGCGCAAAGGAACTTTTGCTTTCATGATTTCCGGGCGGCAGGGACACGAGCTGCAAGAAATGCTCCGCAGGGGATCAAGCCTAAAGTTGCGCGCCAAGGTGGATGCCGAGCTGCTTCCAGGCACTCTGGACGTTGTGACTGCGGCCATCCGGGGGTCGGAGTATCCCAACCAGGAGATCTTGGTCACAGCACACCTCGATGAAATCGGTGCGGACGACAACGGATCTGGGAGTGGTTCCATTCTCGAAATGGCGCGAACCCTCAACCAGCTCATCAAGAGCGGTGGGCTACCCCCTCCTCTTCGGACCATTCGCTTTATCTGGATGCCGGAGTTTGCCGGCACCTTTGCCTGGCTGTCCAAACACCTCAATGATCCTGTCCGCCGTATTGCCGACCTCAACTACGACGAAATGGGAGCGAACCTGCTCACCATGAATTCTGTCATCAGCGTTTCCTACGCTCCCGATTCGATGCCCACCTTTTTGAATGCGCTGATGGAGTCGATCCTTGGGTTCATGAACAAATACAATGACGTCAGCTACCCGGTGGAAAAGCAATTCCATATTATCTCCGTGAATGGGACGCGGGACCGGCTGCACGGGCAGATGATTCCGTTCGAGGGCGGGAGCGATGACGAGCTTTACGATCACGTGGGAATTCCCGCTACCTTCTATACAGATTGGCCGGGAATTTTCTACCACTCCACGAAGGACACTCCCGACAAGCTCGATCCAACCCAGCTCCATCGCGGCGTATTCTCCGGTCTGGCAGCGATGTCGACGCTAGCTTATGCCGACGATAAGGAGGCGCCGGAACTGGCGCGCCTCGTGTTTGCCTACGGACTGAAGCGTGTGGGCGAGGCGAAGCAAAAGGCCTTGGAACGCATTCTGAGCAGCCCGGCGAACGAGCTTCCGGAAGCCGCCCAGCGGGCAGATAACCTTCTCCACCACGTTTATGAGCGCGAGCAGGCTGCGATTCGTTCCTGCGGGATATTCGCTCGAAGAGCAGACGCCCAGCAAGAGGTCGAGCAGTCCGCACGCGTCTTCGTCAGCGATGAAGACGCGGGCCGCCAGCAGATTCGCCAACTCGCCGAAGCGACGAGAACGGCGCCGCGGGTTGCTCCGGGCGGATTTCAACTAAGCTCCGCAGAGAGGGAAGCGGCGCATCTGATTCCCTCCCGCAAGCCGGATCAGCAGCTTTTGGGTACGGATTATGTCTTCGAAAAGCTAGAGTCTGATCCCACCGCCCACCTCGATGTTATTCGTAAAGGACTGCAACAAGCCTCGGATGAGATGCGTTCAAGAGGCGAGAGCGATCTACGCTTGCTGGGATTCTGGGACGTTCCCGCCTATTATGCCGACGGCAAGAGGTCGGTCCTGGAAATTGCCGATGCCGTCGCCGCGGAGTACACTCGGCTCCCCGTTGATCTTCTGGTGCTGTATTTTCGGACATTTGAGCAGGCGGGTGTTATGACTATTGCCACCAAATGACGTTCAAAGCAAGCGGGTTTTTATGGGAAATCTCACCGGCTTACCTGCTGTAACGAAGCTAATATTGTCGTGTTCGTCCAGGATTTGTCCTTCCTAACTCCGATTTGAAGCAAAACTCTTGACATTTGCGGACTGTGCGAGTACTAACTAACAGAAGGGCCCCTACAGCCAAAAGTTCTGTGAAAGTGCTACCGAATCTGTCGAGATTTCAAAGGAGGTCTATGCGGAACATTCTCCAGGGTGCAAACCTTGTGCAGAATCGCTTGCCAAAACTCTTCCAGTTGATCCAGAACATCCGTAGGCGTCGCAGGCTGTCGTCGACCGGGCTTTGGAGTTTTCGGATTGCAATCGCGCCTCTGGTCGTAATTCTGCTCTGGGCAGTGCCGTCAGCTCAAGCCCAGATTGTGGATGCCAGCTTGACGGGGACCGTGACCGACCCGACGGGTGCGGTCACGCCAGGCGCCGCCGTGACAGTCACCAACACAGGGACCGGGGTCAGCCTCGAAACCTCAACTAACGACCTCGGCGGCTACAATTTTCCTCACCTTCCGCCCGGCCAGTACACATTGAGTGTCAGGATGGCGGGTTTCAAGATCACGCTCATTACGGGTATCGAGCTACTGGTCAATCAGGAGGCAATGGTAAACGCCCAGCTTCAGGTTGGCGAGACGACTACCGAAGTTCAGGTGAGCGGCGCGGCCCCACTCGTAAATACGGAGACGGCCAGCGTGGGTACAGTGATCGATCAGAAAGAGGTCGCCGATCTGCCTCTGAATCTTCGCCGCTTCGGGGCACTGGCGGTGCTGGTTCCCGGTTCCGCCCCCGATAACGGCGGGTTCGCATCCTTCAGCGGCACGGGCTCGACCTTCAGCGAAACAACCTACAATGCCAATGGTGGCCGGTCCTCGAGTAATGGCATTCTGATCGACGGGATGTTGTCACGAAATCTGCAAACCGGCGGATTCGGGCTCAATCCTCCGCCCGATGCGGTGGAGGAATTCAAGCTTCAAACCGATATTTACGATGCGGCGTTCGGACTGAGCGCAGGTTCCACAATCAATCTCGTCACCAAGTCCGGAACCAACGTGTTCCACGGTACGGTCTATGAGTTCCTGCGCAACAACGACATGGATGCGCGGAATTTCTTTGCCGTCAACCAAACCAACCCCTTAACCGGGGCTGAAATTCCGGGTACGGCGAGGCCGGAATATCGCCGCAACCAGTTCGGGTTCGCCGTAGGCGGCCCCATCCGCAAGAACAAGACCTTCTTTTTCGCGAACTATGAGGGGCTTCGTCAGATT
Organism: Terriglobia bacterium; assembly: GCA_049508935.1. Taxonomy (GTDB): domain Bacteria; phylum Acidobacteriota; class Terriglobia; order UBA7540; family UBA7540; genus CAVROP01. The sequence goes on from JBELAJ010000071.1 coordinate 13,011, forward strand.
CAGGGACTTTCCAGCACCGCCGAGACCCCGCTGGACAATTACAAGCAGGGCGACTTAAGTTCTTTCCTCACGGGAACCACCACCAATCTCTGCGGGTCTGGCGGGCCGGCGAGCATGAATTTTGACAGTGGACAACTTTTCGACCCGACAACGGAGTATCTCTATACGTGCCCGTCGGGGACTGCCGCCGGCTCGGCCGTTCTCGCCGGCACTCCCATAGCGGGAAACATGATCACGAACATCAATCCCGTGGCGGCCAAGCTTCTGGCGACCAACCCGTTTCCGGAACCGAACCGGCCCGGATATCCCAACTATGTCAACAATACACCCCTGGTTCGCCACGAGAATCAACTGGATGCGCGGGTTGACCAAAGCTTCTCGCCCAAGGACCAGGTCTTCGTTCGCTACCTGCTGGGGAAAGCTTATATCGATACGCCCGGGGGCTTCCCCGCTTTCAGCAGCATCATACAATCGACGCAGCAGGATGCCGTGCTGGGGTGGACGCACACCGTTTCCGGGCACTTGCTTAACGAAGTACGGATCGGTTGGAACCGTCAGTTCTCGCCTGGCCATTGCGGCGAGAATTGTCCCCGCCCGGCGGGATTCCTGGAAAGCCTCGGGATCACTAATGTCGGCTCGCTTGGGGGCCCCAGTTGGGAGGTTTTTCCGTTCCAGGGTTTCGTAAATTTCGGGGGGATCGGCGATAGCCTCACACCTGGCAAGCAGCCGGATATGATCGAGAAGTACCAGGACACGCTCACTTGGACGCATGGCCGCCACACGACGCGCGTCGGGGCGGACATGAGCTTCTGGCAGGCCATATCAATCACGGGTGTGTGCAGTGTAGCTTACAGTTATAACGGGCAGTACTCAGGCTTGGCGGGCGAACTTCCCGGCAACGCCGGCATTTCGGACTTCGCGGACTTCCTGATGGGCCAACCGGACTATGGTTTTACCCCTCTCACAGGCCCTGACGTGAACCTCGTGGGGGGCGGATGGTGGAGCTACTATGCTCAGGACGACTATAAGGTGAGCTCCAATCTGGCGCTGAACCTGGGTCTTCGCTATGAATACCGGCGTCCCGAGTATGACAAGCGCGGCGAATTGAATATCGTTGTTCCCACGGGGCCGGAATTTTCGGGACCGGGCAATGCTCTGCTCGTAACGCCACTCCCTGCTGCCCAAAACGATGCCCTCTGCACCACTCCCGCTTATTCCTGGCTGCTCTCCTCCAGCGGCCGTTGCCTGGTTGCGAGTTCGGCCCAGCGCACCCAGCTCGGCATCACTGGCCGCACACGCCAAACACTGATGATTACTGATAAGAGGGACTTTGCACCGCGCCTGGGCCTGGCTTGGCGGCCCACCGGTTCTGACAAGCTCGTGCTCCACGGCGGGGGCGGCACCTTCTATGACCTTGAAAGCAAAAACTGGCAGGAAAACGGCAGCGTGCTTTTCCACGAGACTGATTCGTATAGCCCCGCGTTCGGGGCGCCGCCGCCCTTAGTCAACGGGGCTCCGGCCAACATTCAGACTGCCTTCGGAACGACTGGCGTGCCTCCCCTGTCCCAGCAGGTCTTTTCGTACGCACCTCTCCGGTTCATCACCGGCCGCATGTATCAATGGAGCTCGGGGGTCGAATCGCAGTTAGGCAAGGACTGGGCGCTGGAGGTGGATTACATCGGCGACCGAGGCGCTCATCTGGGCAAAATTCATTTCCCCGGTAACCAGCCCCTCCCGGGGGTGGGAGCTCTTCAGCCTCGCCGCCCGTACCCTGACTTTGCCGCCCTCCAGCCTCTCACCACTGACGCCAATTCCTGGTACGATTCGCTTCAGACCAAGTTAACGAAACGGTATGCGAATGGCCTTACGTTCCTTGCCTCGTACACTTACGGCAAGACGCTAAGCGACAGCGAAGGGGACGACGGATTCAGCGGGGGCACCGGCAACCTGGGGCAGGAAGATGACCACGCCTGGTACCTGGAACGAGCCCGCGCTTACAGTGACGCGCGACACCGCTTTGTCTTCAGCTATGTCTATGCACTACCCGTGGGGCAAGGGAAACGCTTCCTGAGCCGCTCGGGAGCGTTGAACGTTGCGTTGGGAGGCTGGGAGGTTTCCGGCATAACCACATTCCAGTCTGGTTTCCCGATCTCGATTTTCGCCAGCCAGGACTTCTCGAACACCGGCGCTTACTATACCTTTCGACCGGACAGGATTTGCAACGGGGCGGGACCGAAGACCCTGGCCGAGTGGTTTAATCCCGCCTGTTTCACCGACGCGTCGCTGCAGGCGGCGCTTGCCGCGGGTGATCCGCGTGTGGGCGATTCGGGCCGTAACATTCTGGACGGACCCGGGATTAACAACTGGGACCTGGCTGCGCTTAAGGACTTCCGACTCGCCGAGCCTTTGAAGCTTCAATTCCGGGCGGAGTTCTACAGCGCTTTCAACCATCCGAATTGGGGGCTTCCTAATGTTACGGTGGGTAATCCCTTTATCGGCCGGATTGGAAGCGCAAGCGATTCGCGCGATATCCAGATGGCCCTCAAGCTTATCTTTTGAAGGGGGCTGCCATCGTGGTTACGCCGTGTCCACGTTCGGGTTCGAGTTGGAGCAAGTCCGCCAATACATCCGGGAGCCGGAAGAACCGGATGGAGCCGGCGGATAATTTTGAATGCATGACAAAGGCGCGCCTCGGCGCGACGCCTAACCTAACGGCGGGCCGCCTTTGAGGCGGCCCGACTCATCAAGCCGCCCGCTTTGCGGAGGTATCTGACTGGCTTTTCGAAGTGAACAGAAATTTTCGGAGGCTCTAATGAACCGAAGAGACTTCATGAAGTCTAGCGGCGTTGTCGTTTTGTCTCATGGCGTCCCGCGAGGCCTATGCGGGAAAGATGAAGCGACAAGCTCACCGCCTGAGGGAGGGTCGTCGTTGAGGGTGGGATTCGCCGAGCGCGACATCACGCCTGACGTTGGAATGGAAATGCCTGGCGGTTATATGAAGAGCTACTTCGAAGGGTTTCATGACCGTTGCAAGGTGCGCGTGGCGGTGTTTAATGATGGTGCGACCCGCGTCGCACTGGTGGGCGTGGATGCGGGGGGAATCCCCCGGGTGGTCGTTCAAGCAGCGCGAAAGCAGATTCAGGAAAAGTGCGGAATCCCTCCCGTGGCGGTGTTGGTGGGTGCATCCCATTCCCACTCTTCGGGACCGGTGGAGGGTGTTCTGCCCGGGCAGTACGATCATGCCCCGGCGTTCGTGCAGCACTTGGCTTACGACATGTCAACGATGGCGGATGCCGGGTTCATGAAGCGCGTGGTGGAACAGATTGCAGGCGCGGTCTCGGAGGCGAACGACACCCTGGTTGGGGCGCGGTGTGGGGTCGGGACAGGTAGTGAAAACCAAGTGGCATTTAACCGGCGCTTACGCATGAAGAATGGACTCACTTACACTCACCCCGGCCATGGTAACCCCGACATCATTGATTACGCTGGGCCTACGGATCCGCAGGTGGGAGTGATCGGGGCGTGGGACACGAAGGGGCGGTTGCTGGGATGCATCGTCAACTATACTTGTCACGCCACGACCAATCCGGGTTCGGGCGCCGACATTTCTGCCAACTGGATTTATTTCATGGAAGAGGCGATTCGAGGGGCGATGGGGGCGGAAGTTCCAGTAATCTTTCTTCAGGGTGCTGCAGGCGACGTGACCCAAGTCGATAACCTCAGTCCCTATCAAGATCCGCCAGGAGAACAATGGGCGCAATTGGTGGGCGGGCGTGTGGGCGCCGAGGCGGCTAAGACGCTCTGGACCATGGTGCAGGGCAACCTGATGCCACTAGACGCGCAGTCGAAGGTCCTACACATAAAGCGGCGCGTCCCTAGTCAGGAGCACGTGCAGCGGGCCAATGACCTGGTCAAACAAGACATAAAAGTGGTCGGTGAAACAGACTGGGCTTTTGCCAAAGAGACCGTCATGCTGGACGCCCTCCTTAAGACGGAGCCGGTGGCCGAGGTCGAAGCACAGGCCATTCAAATCGGGCCTGTGGTCTTTGTTTCCAACCCGGCAGAGCTATTTTGTCAGTATGGGCTCGACCTGAAAGCCAAGAGTCACTTTCCCCAAACTTACGTCGTTTCTTACGCCAATGGCACGGTGGGCTATGTTCCTACGGAGGAAGCCTTTGGCCCGCATGGCGGTGGCTACGAAACGAGACTATCCACCGCCAGTAACCTGGAGGTGACAGCGGGAACACAAATGGTGGAGGCAGGGCTTGAACTGGTGGCGCGCATGAAACCTGGTCCGGTTCCGACGCGACCCAAAGCCTCCAGTTCTGGCGGAAAGGAGAACAGAACTTGGAACACTAATCATCCATGGCCTTACGGCGACGTGCCCCCTCAGCTCGATTAGGTGAAAGCCTGTGGTTCGCCAATACCGAGTCCGTGGTGAAGAACGAGCCCTGACAAGGGGATCATCCATCCCAACGGCCCGTTCCCTGATATGAAAGCACTTGCCGACTGCACTCACAGTAAGGGGTTGAAATTCGGTATTTACACCGCGGCGACCGTCAAGGAATGCGATGGGCTCGCGGGCAGCGCCGGCCACGAGGATCAGGACGCTAAAACATACGCCGAGTGGGGCGTTGATTACGTCAAAGTTGACTGGTGCCTAACCCCGGAATACTTCGACAGCCCAGGCCCAGGAAAGGGACATGACTCAGACTCGTACATTCGTCCGACTTCGCTCGCTCGGGACCTTGCTTGTGGTTTTGCTTAAGGCGCTGGTTCCATTCGCGGCCACGCCACCTGGTCAGCGCCCGAATACCGGGCTTCAATCGAGAGTTGCGGGTGGGGTGTCGGACCCGTCTGTCAAGGCGTCGCAGTTTTTTGACAGTGAGAGCCTCTCTGGCAAGTCACCGGCTGCCACCTGTTTTGAATTGGGAAAGCAATACTTTGAACAGCGGCAGTGGGAGCGGGCCGCTGAGTATCTGGAAAAGTCGCTTCGATATCAAGAGCGCAACGACCAATCCCACCTGCTTCTGGGTTTGGTTTGGCGTGAGCTTGGCCGGCCAGTGCAAGCAGAATCAGAATTACTCGAGGCGGCAAGAGAAAATCCCACGAGCTGTGTCAACCTATATATGGCGGGTTATCAATTACAGAGTGAAGGAAAATACGAGCAAGCGCTGGCCTATCACTATAGGGCGATACAACTCAACCCACGCTTTCTCAGGGCGCTTGAAGCCCTAGGTCAACTGCATGTGATCCTTGGCAATGACAAGCTGGCCGAGCATTATCTCCGAAAAGCTGTCGAGATCGTGGCAGGCTCCAGCCCCCTGCCGGCCGCAGACGCCGACTTGGCTTATTCAGCATACATCGACTTGGCCTATGTCGTAATGTGCAGTGACCAGCAGACAAGGGTCGCAGAAGGTCTGAAGTATGCGAACCGCGCGGCGGAACTTGATCCTACCTCGGCCGATGCGCATTACCTGGTGGGAAAGGGTCTCTTCAAACTGGGCAACGTACCACAAGCAATCCAGGAGCTGGGGCGAGCTGAACGGCTTGCTACTGACGACCCCAAGATTCATCTGCTGCTGGCCCGCGCGTATGATCGAGCCGGCCGAAATCGCGAAGCTCAAGCGGAACGCGATACCGCCGAGAGAGTGAGGCGTCGTTTGGCGCAAAGCAGGTTTGCCGGCGATAAGATTGCCGGCTTAATACCGGTGAAATGAACCTCTGAAGCTGCGAAATTTTCGCCAGTTGAACGCGGAAAAATTCCTCACCTGCACTCCTCGGTTCGGCGCCTTCTGCCTCTTGAGAGAACGTGTGGAATCCCCGTAGGGGCACGCCATGGCGTGCCCCTACCTCAATCTTCAATGGGTCGGCTGGCCCAGACCCCAGCACTCGGGGGGGCTGCGATTCCCCGCCTTGACGGAACAGTGTCCCTTCGGGAGATCGCAGATCGCAGCCAGCCGGTGGTTCGAGAAGCACGAAGCGCCTCGGGAAGATACACGATCGCGCATCAGCTTATAAGTTGCGTGATAAGATTGCCTGCTGGGTCCGGGATGAACAGACGCCGCTTCATGACAGCTCTTGCCAGTGCGGAGGTGCTTCTCCGCCAAAGGCGGCTGCGCGCGGAGCATCACACAACCTCTGCCGATCCGTTAATCACCGCTACCGACCTGGCATCATTTTCCAGTTATGAGACCCCGCTTGATGACTTCTACATTCGAAATCACCTTTCCACTCCCCTCGCACAGCAAATCAACGAACTGACGATCGACGGAGAGGTTCGCAGTCCCGTTGCGTTATCCCTTCAACGTCTCAACACTTTGCGCCCGAGCGAGTACGAGGCCGTTTTGGAATGCGCCGGCAACGCCGTTAGCGTCGAAGGCCAGGTGGGTAACGGCAGATGGGGAGGTTGGCTCCTGTGCGATGTCCTCGCGCTGGCACAGCCCAATCCGAGAGCCACCTATCTCCAGCTTATTGGCAAGGATGGCTACGTTCGTAGCGTGCCCCTCGAGCGTGCGGAGAGCGACGGAATGCTAATCACGCACCTCAATGGACGCCCCTTGACTCGCTATCACGGCGCGCCGTGGCGCGCGCGCTTTCTCGGATGGTACGGAATGGATTCGGTAAAGTGGCTGCAACATATCAGGGTATCCTCGCAGTCGCTGTTCTCGACGGGCAGTGAGTACTTGATCTTCAGGCGCTCCACCACCGGGGCACCCGAAGGGGAATTGCTTCCCAGGATAGCAGTCAAATCGATCATCACCCTACCTCGCGATGGTGCTGTTTTAAGCCCAGGGAAACTGGAGGTGCGCGGATTGGCGTGGTCCGGAGAAGGGCCCATTACCGCTGTCGAGATTAGTAGTGACGGGGGACAGACTTGGAAAGATTCTGTCTTTGATGTGCGGGCGAATTCCAAATACAGTTGGGTGTTCTGGCGCGGAGCATTAGAACTGGTCGCGCGTGGTCCGGTCAACATCGTCTGCCGGGCAAAAGATGAGAAGGGGAACATGCAGTTGCCCGAACGCGATCCCACTCGTCTTGACGGCTACGTCGTGAACTATTACCACAGTGTTCGCTGCGTGGTGGTTTAGTTCCGGGTTATCAGCGGAATTCCGACTCAGGAGATTAGATTCCTTTGCATCACCTACGGATTACCACCTTGGCCTCGGTTCACCGCATAGCGGGTTTACTGCTCGGCCCATGTTTGGTGTTGAGCGTTGTGCTTTTCTCGGGTCAAGCTTGGGCCGGTTCCGACCAGCCTCAGAGCGCGAAGGATCTCGAACTGGCCCGCGCGGGTGACCAGGCACTACGGGCCGGAGACTTTAAGCGGGCGGAAGCAATCTACTCGGCTCTAGTCAAGCTTGCACCCTCGTCGGCCAATTTTGAGAGCTTAGCGATCGCAGAAGCAGGGGTGGGAAATCTGGACGGCGCCATTGGGCACTTCCGCACGTCCATCGAGCTGGGGAATGAGTCTGGCGATATCCATTACAACCTGGCCCTTGCTTTCCTCCAGGGTGACAGGCGCGAGGAAGGAATTGCGGAGTTGAAACGAGCCTTAGCCAAGGAACCGAAATTCGCTGCTGCCCTATACGCATTAGGTGTTACGCTCTTACAGTCGGGACGGGCGACGGAAGCTCTTGAGTACCTCAAGCAGGCCCGGAGAGAGTCCCCACAGGATCCAGCAGTCTGGGCGAACCTCCTCCAGGCGGAGTTCGTTGCCGGCGACCGAACGGCGGCCACGGTCACGGCCGAGCAGGCAACCGAAACCCTTCCTGATAATCCGCAATTGGCAGTTACGATTGCTGAGTTGTGCCTTCGTTTCCACGAGGCGAAAGAGGCGAGGAAACTGCTCGAGCGCGTCAACGAACAACTTCTTCCTGACAGCCCGCCGGTGAAATTGCTGCTCGCGAGATCGTGCCTGCTGGAGAGAGAGCCCGTTGAAGCTCTGGCGGCGCTTACCGGTCTGCCGGAGAATGTGGGCGCGCCTGGGGAAGTTAACTTCTTGCGCGGATCGGCACTGGCGGTTACCGGGAAGCAAGAGCAGGCTCTGGCTGCGCTTCAGGCCGCAGTTGACGCCAAGCCCACAAGCGTCCAATTCCTTGTAGGGTTGGCTTGGGCTCAGCAACTCCAAGGCCTCTACCCCGATGCCTTGGCTACTCTTGAAAAGGCACGGCAAGCGGATCCAACTTCGGTGATCGTCCCTTACCGGATCGCGGTCACCTACTTTTTGCTGGATCGACACCAGGACGTCGCCAAGGTTTGTGAAGATCTCATCAAAAATGCGGATCGATTTGCTCCAAACTGGGCGAACTGACCGAAAGTAAGAAAGAACTGGACGAGGCGTTGTCAATCGATCCCAAACAGCCGCGCGTCTACTTTTGGAGGGCTGAGGTGTATGAGCGCCAGGGTCAGGAGGAAGAGGCCATCCAGAACCTTCAAGCCGCTGTGGCCATTGATCCAGCCTTCGTGAATGCCTACCGAAAGCTCGCCCAATTGTACAGGAAAGAAGGAAAGACCAAAGAGTCAGTCGAGGCAATGTCCAAGGAGAAGGCTTTCCAGGATGGTCAGAGCAAGCGCGACCGCGACAGTTTCCTTATCGAAATGGGCTACCCGTTACTCTGAATCGTAGGGGCGGCCCGCGTGGCCGCCCGCGGGCAACAACAAGCGTTGCCCCTACAGCTAAAACACAAATTTCAAGGCAAACTCCATGGCGCGTGGATCGTTTTGAATATTAGTGATGCGTCCGAACTGGCAGCCGGCTATGTGCACTAAGTCGGTCTCACCGCCGGGTCCCGGCGGCAGGCAGTAACTCGTGTTGGGGTAACCTAGGTTTTGGTGGTTCAGGGCATTGAACGCTTCCCAGCGAACTTGGAAATACCTGTTCTCCCCAAGCGGGAATCGCTTGCTCAATGCGGCGTCCAGGTTCCAAAAGCCGGGAGCGCGGAGGGTGGAAAGGACCGATCCCGCCGTGCCCCATTGGTAAGCGAGGGGGGAGGTAGGGTTGTAATTTGCCCAGAAATTCTGGTTCGTACCGAAGGGAGGCGCAAAGGCCGCGGCATTGATCCAGTCAGCCTCTTTTTGACCGCCCGGCACAGCTTTGGGATTTCCAATCAGATCGGGCCGGCAAGTGATTTGGTCGCAAGGGCCCGAGACCTGAATCGGTATACCCCTTTCTGCGTTGAACGTCCCGCTCAGTTGCCAACCGCCGATTGCCCCGTTCAACAATCGGCCTTGGTTCAGGAACGCCTTGCCCTTGCCAAACGGAAGTTCATAAGTCGAAGCAAAGTTGAACATCTGGGGAATGTCGTCGGTGGCTAGGCCTCGGTCTCCCTTCCGGTTGTCGATGTTCTGGTACTCCTGAATGCCGACAAGGCTATACCGTCCGCCGAGGCCCCGGGATATGTCGGTGTGCAACGCGTCTGACGAGAACTCGGCTGCCTGAATGATTGCCGGCCATGCAATCTGCTTGGAGTTAGTGTAGGCAGCAAGGAAGGTGAACCCGGAGGACAGGTGCTTTTGCAAACGCACGTTCAGGGCTTCGTAGGCGTTGTTGCCGTCATAGGAGGGCAACTGGCTGATGCTTCCGAAGGCCGGAAACCGCGATAGCAGAATGCTGAGCGGGAGCTGGTTGCTGCCCCAAATGTTGGCTAACGCCGTAGCGGTTTGCCCGGAGTAATAGTTGGTAATCGGAGCCAGGGAGCTGGTGCTGGTTCCGCTGTCGCCTAAACGGACCACTTCGCTCGTGGGGACGTAATTGGCGTTCCGGAAGCTGTCCCCAACCATATGCGTTCCGTGGTTGCCGACGTAACCCACACTGAGGAGAAAATTGCTGGGCAACTGCCGCTCAATTTCCAGGTTCCAGAACTGCACCATGGGATCGCGGCTCGTCGGTTTTGTAATCAAGTAGAGCGAGGTGCCGAGCAGGGGGGCACGCGTCTGGGCGGGGTACCCGGTCACCGTCGGCGGAGTAGCCAGGGTCACCCGGCTGGTGCTCGAGGGCGTCAGCGGAAAAGCCACGCAGTTCGTTCCCGTGAATGACGCGCATTGGCCAGGATAGTAACTGCTATTCCAGTCTGAGAAGTAGAACCAGCCGGGCATTAGTCCGTCGCCCTCGCCAGGCATGTTCACCGCGTTGGCTATATCACTGTACACTATATCGTACCCGACGCGGATTACCGTCTTCTTATTATCGTGAAAGGGGGTCCACGCAAAATTCAGGCGGGGTGCAAAGTCGGTCTTGTTGGCGGAAAATAAGGGGTGCGTGTTTGGTGTATAAACTACCTGACCTGGGAGACCAGTAGTCGGATTCTGACAAGCCGTACAGAACTCGCCATTAGGATTTGCGCGATCCTTAAAATAGCCATACAGGTCATAACGGAGGCCCGCACTCACAGTGAGGTTCGAGGTGGCGCGAAAATCATCCTGGACAAAGCCCGCCCAGTAATGCCACGCCGAGTATTTGGTTGGCTGGCTGCCGGTCGAGCTCGTCCCTGAGGGCACCGCGCCCATCAAAAACTCGGCTAACCCCCCACCTCCTCCCAGACCCGTGGCCGGATTGTCGGACGTGGTTCCGTTGAAATACATCTGAGTGGGCAGACCGCCGGCCCAGGAGCCATGTTCGAGGCGGAATATTAATCCGGTTTTCAGGGTGTGTTTTCCGTGGACCCAAGTAAGGTTATCCGAAAAGGTGTAGGCCTCACCCATCTGCGCCACGTTGGTCCACGGGGACGGTCCCATGTTGATCGAGCCGCCGACGGGCATGGAAAAATACATGATGGGGACTGCATACCAGGCGTCAGTCGGGATGTTCAAGGGCGCGAGTTCTTGCCGAGTCGCGGAAGTGTCCATAAGCGGGTTCAGTGCGGCGCTGTCGCCAGACATCCATTGGCGGGTGAAGTTGGCACGGAAATCGTTGATCAAGGTGGGGCTCAGCATGTAGGTGTTTCCGAAACCGATAACTTGGTTTGTGGTATTCGTGGGCACCAGAGCGCCAAATCCCAGCGAGGAGCCTGGATATGCCGGGCCGGTAAAGGGCACACGATAAAACCGGTACTGGACGGGATTGTAGAGCCATTCGCCGAAGTATTTACTCTTGTCGCTCCATTGGTGGTCGATCTTGAGGGAGAGATTTCCGATGGCATCCGAGTTCCCCACCTCTCCCCGATAATTACTGCAGATCGGTCCGCTCTCGCCCATGGGACAATTGCTGAGCGGGTTTACGTAATTGGGTAAGGGCATTGAATTAAGGTAATAGAGAGCGATGGGATTCAGGCCCGGCATGGCGCCGCTCGGGGTGGAAATCGTCGCCGGTAGCTTCGTCGCAAAATTGCAGGTGGCCGCTGTAGGATTGACCGCCACGCCGCCGACGATAGAACCGGAACACCCGCCGGGAGTAATGGGCGTTCCAAATGCCGAACGGGCAAATACGCCGTTGTTGTCCGGACCGAGGCTCGAATACGGGTTGAAGATACCATATGTCGTAATATTCGGAACCTCGCTGAAATCTCCCTGGCGCATCAAGGGGGTAGGGACGGTCAGAACCTGCGTCCCCTCGAGGTGGAGAATGGTTTTGTCATAGGAGAAAAAGAAGAACGTCCGGTTCTTGCCATTGTAGATGTGTGGGATGTAGACGGGACCTCCCAGCGTGCCTCCGGCGTCGTTGAAGTGCAGCACGGACTGCGGGATGATTTGACCAAGGGTATCGATGGAAGTGAAAGGGTTGCGCGCATTGAAGAAGCTGTTACGCAGATAGTCATAGAGGTCACCGTGCAGCGAGTTGGTACCGGATTTCAGCACAATGTTGAACACTCCGCCGCCCGTATGACCGTATTCGGCGGCAAGGTCGGTGGTGACGGCTTGAAATTCTTCCAGGGCGTCGGGCGACGGGTTCACAGCCGCATTGTCGGCCTGGCCGGTAACGTTGAGGTTGCCATCGAGGTACCACGCGTCAGTCCCTCCCGCGCCGCCGTTGACTTCCAGGGCGGAGCCCTGCATGTGCAACGAATCGGGAAAGCTCCCGTAGGCGCTGTTGAATCCGAAGGTCGTTCCGGGAGGGCCGGCCACCGAGTTCACTCCAGGAATCAGAAATGCCAGTTGCTGGATGTCCCGCCCGGCCAGCGGGATATCATCAACAAGACGAGAACCCAGCGTGGTGCTGGAGTTGGTGGGAGCGCTCTCGATCTCGCCCGCTCGGGCGCTCACCTCAACCATCTGGCGGGCTGCGCCAACTTTGAGCTGCACATCCAGCCGGGTTTCTACGGCAGGGGTTATTTCGATGTCATTCATTTCCAGGGGGGAAAAGCCGCTCTGCGCAAACAACGCCCGATACTTGCCGGGAAGGAGGTTACCCACCCGGTAGTAGCCTGTTTCATTGGTTTTCGTAGCGGTCGCGATGTTCGTGTCCAACGAAGTTACGGTGACATCTACGCGTGGCACTACGCCTCCCTGTGGGTCTGTCACAAGGCCCTCGAGGACACCCCGATTGATCTGTGCGGCCATGGGAGAGGCGCATAGAAAGAATACAAATATCAGGACTAAGGCCTTCGGAGCAGCGTGTGAATTGCCGGTTTTCATACCCTCCTCCTTATGCAGAGATCTTAGAAGCGGCAGAAATCGGTGAGAAGCGCACGGACAGCGCGATTGTCAGTCGAGCTGCGCAGGAACGTCCCCGTAAGACCAGGGATGCGTCCCAATTCCCTTGGCGCCCGTGGCGCTTTGGGATATGAACGGAGGCGCTTTCGGAGGCGTCGGAACTTTCCCGGGGATCATTTGCCCCGCCAGTTGAAGCCCTGCCTCTACGATTTGTCGCCCGGCCGAAACCTCCAGGTTGCTGTAACTTGTCAGACGCGTCTCATAGCCACCGCCATGCGGCCCGAAGGCTTCCTCGGTAGGGACGTACCCGACGCAACCATTGGCAAGCTCGACCGGGAAAGTGAAAGGAAAGCGACTCTTCTTTTTCAACTCAAGCCCGTACTCCACAAACAATTCTGCCGGATTCGTTAAGAACACCGCGGGTCCCACTTGGATGGCCTGCACTTCCACTTCGGCGGAAGGCTCTTTAGCTAAGAGCGCATCCAGCAGGACAGTCTCTTTGGCAAAAACCCAGTCCGTCATGTCAACTTGCTTGGGGTCTTTCTGTACCAGTTCATAACTCTGGCGGACGTGCTCTGCGCTCGGCGCCCGACGTTGGATTTTCCACACTTTGATGCCTACCGCCAAGGAAATCTCTCCCCCAGAGGCGGCCTTGACTAGCACCTTCACCGCCTCGGCGCCCACGCTACTCCCCACAATTTCCGCCCATTTCTCCTCGGTGGGGAACGCATACGGGCTCAGGTTATCCACCTGGGTTATGTCTCCACAGCATCCCTGCAGGAAGACCACCGGAAGATCAGGCCCCAGGGCGCCGCGAATAGTTTTCTCCATGTAGTAGATCCAATTGGCGGAGAAACCCGGCGGGTTGGTGGTGGCGTGGCAGGCAAAGTTGACGATGCAACCCAGCAGCCGCCCGCTTGGGTCCCAAGCTCCAACCACTCCTACTTGTGGATCGATGGGGCCCGCGTAACCCACAACGTCAGGATTGCCTTGCCCAGGATGCGAGTAGGTGAGTCCATTCTTCATTCGCAGCCGCCGATTGAACGACACATGGCTTTCATTCCCTACGCCGAACCCACAGTTCGCTTCCGTACGGCAACTGTCGGCATGGCAAACCGCCGTTACAATTTCCTCCAGGACACGCTCGAGGTAGCCGGCATCGGCAGCCGAAGAAACATCGTACGCCAACCTCTTGACCAGGGCGGAGGCGCCGTCGAACTGGCCGGGCTGAACCATGCCGATGGGTCCGGCAGAATGGTCGTGGGAGGCGCCAATCAGCACGGAATCGGGCAGAATTCCGCACTGCTCGTGAATGCCACGCCGCGCCGCCAGCACCAAATGCCTCGGCACAATTAAAGCGTCCAGCCCTACCAGCGCCACACGGGTTCGCCCGTCATCGAAAACCACTGCTCGGACCTTGCAGGGGTCGTGGATTTCGCGAAAGTGCTCTTTAACATACCCGCCTGGAACTTCCATGCCTGGGTCGGGCGTGATGTCGCGCTCGGCGAAGCCGACTCGCAACGAGGAACTTCCTTCGGTTGGTGAGACGGTCGCTCCATTACCTTCAGAATGGCTTCGTGGAGCGGCCAGCGACAGGCTGGCGAAGCCGCTCGATTTTATGAATTCTCTTCGGTTCATCAGGACCTCTCAGCTCTTTAACGCCTTCTTTGCTCCCCTGGGACTATAGTGAACGTAACCTGCTGGGTGGTAATACCCCAGCAGGTCACGCTCACGTTCACGGGGCCCGGCAGAGCGTTCTCGGCGATAGCAAAGGTTGCGGTGATCCGGGTGCCGCCGCTCTCCACCCCTGCATCGCTGACGGTGATCTGTGCTCCGCCTACGTTGACCGTAGGGTCCCATACGAAATCCGTTCCCGTTAGGGTGACGACCACGGTCTGTCCCTGTGCGCCGGTGTTAGGACTGATCGAGCTCAGCCTAGGAGGAGGCACTTTCTCCCTCAAGCCACATCCGGCTACAAAGACGACGAGCAGGAGCGCCATAAACCAGTAAATGCGGAGTTTGCGTTGTGCCATCGCTGGCCTCTCTGTAGCATTAGTTTCCGGGACTTTGTCATTTCAATCGCCTTAAACCTTGATGAACGTCCGATTCCGGTACAACGCATACAACACAAGCCAGATGGTAATCAGCCCGCCCAACGCTGCGATCGCGTCATACCAACCCCCAACGTATTGCTTGAGCCCGCCGACAAACACCTCGGCCATGCGGCGGAATTCAGAACTGAAAAGCTCCGCGAGCATGTATGCCACAATGGCGTTCATGCCAATCACGGTGAAGGGGAAGGCCCACTTGCGGTAGCCGCGAACATCGATGATGAAGTAGAAAAGCGCCAATAACAGGTAACTCCAGCCGCCGGCATAAAGCGCGAAGGAACTGGTCCACCGGTCTTTAATAATGGGAAACCAGATGTTCCATAGCAGCCCGGCTGCGAGGCAACTGATGCCCAGCCCGGTGAGCCAAAGAAGCTTATCCCGCGCGCTCTTCTCGGAGCGAAGCAGTTCGCCCGCAAAGACGCCCAGCATGGCCGTCGAGGCATTCGTCAAGATCTGTAGAATCCAACCGAAGCGCCATATGCCCTGGAAATGGCCGACAATTAGATCGTTCAGCCAATCTCCGAAGTTTGCTCCTGGCCGGTAGACTCCGATCACATGGCCGGGCACGGGCACAAAGGACATCAGCGCCCAGTACAGGATGAGCATCGCCGCCGTCGTGGCGACCTGCCGGCGCACCCTCTGGTTCAATAATATGAAGGAGGCAACCAGGAATCCAAGAGCCAGCGTTTGTAGCACACTATAGGTCAACTGAAACTGGGAGGGGTCGTAGGACAATAACCTGCCATTGACCATCATCCCCAACAGAATCAGGATGGCCACGCGCGTAATAACATGTACGTAGATTTTCCGCTTGCCGTCGCCCCGTTGTAGCCGTTTGCTGAAGGAAAACGGCATGGACACACCAATCATGAAAAGAAAAAGCGGGAAAACAAGGTCGTAGAAGTGGAAGCCCGCCCAGGGCACGTGGTGGAACTGGTTTCGTAAACCCAGAAGGACTGGGTTATGGCTATTTTCGGCGAGGTCATAGATTACAAGGTCGGCGCCCATGATCCAGAACATATCGAAACCCCGCAGCGCATCCAGGGACGCCAGGCGGCTGCTGCTGGGCTTCGCCATGACACCGCTTCCTGCTGCGGTCTGGTCACGAACTAGGACCGCGGACGCTGCCACAACATCTTGTTGCATCACTTCGTTTGCCATGCGCTTCATCTCCACATCTCACCCCGATTTGGGGTAGTGTCCTAATCCGACTCGTAGCGCTGGCCTTTAGGCCAGCATTTGCCGACCCTTTGCTTCGTTCAGGGCAGTCCGTCATGCCCGTCGGCGGGCGGGCACCCGGAAACCCTGAAAATCGCAAGCAGCGCGGGCGTCTCGCCCGCGCTAGATTTTCAGAGCGGGCCCAAAGGTCGGCGCTACATCCTTGAGGTCGTACACTTCAAGCACAGAGAAGCGAAGTTCCTCTTTCAATGGGGGCTTGGGCCGGGGTGGGCCGCAACCAAGAGACGGGTCGCGGTATCCACCAACGCTTCGCCGCAACCCGCCTTGCAGCGCGAATTCACGGCCTCATAACCGCCCTGGGCAAATCCCTTTCGATCGGGCACGTAATCAATCATATCGGACGCGAGTTCGCTAACGACCGTATAGCGAAACGGAGAGGCATTCTTGAGGGCCATGCCCAGTTCAACGAAGATCTCTCCGGGCAGGCCCACCCAAGCGAGGTCGTCTCCCAGCGCGATCACTTGTACCTCAGCCTCGATGGGCTTGCCCTGGTAGTCCGCCAGGGCAAGCACCTTGAAGGCTTGGACTAAATCCAGGAACTCTATGCCTTGCGGGCCCTTCACAACTAGCCGGTCAGCAATTTCCCTTGCCTTGTCCACTTGTTCCTGCTTCACCTCCTGCACAGGCAAGGCGACCATTTCGCGCCGCACGCGCAGAGGACCCGCGACCGGTGACAACCGCTTGTAAGTTTTCAAGACGGCGCCCGCCAGGATAGTTCCCAGTTTGGCAGCTTCGTAGTGCCCGTATTCGGGATCTGGGTCATGCACGTCTCGTTGCTCGACGTTGCCCGCTGTCCCGATAGTAAACAGGGTCAACATTTCAGGGCCTTTCACTGCGCCCAGCAATTTGGCGAGGGTGTAAGCATAGTCTGCCGAATATTCTGTTCCGCCTACGTCATCGAGATGCATGGCAAAGTTTACCTGAGTGGCCAAGGGCTTGGAATCAGGAGAATCAAAGTAGACCACCGCAACCGCGGGATCAGTGGGCCCCACCGTGCGCACAATGTTGGGATCCAATTTTTCGGGGAAAGACTGGACCGAACCATCTTTCATCAAAAAGCGCCGGTTAAATGCGATCGAGTCTTCTTCACCGATTCCCGCCCACGCATGTGCAGGGTGCAAATCAGCTTCCGCAAGTCGGACGGCCTCCGCGATCTTGCCGGGGAGTGCAGCCCGGTAATCCTTCGCGATTTGAGCCGGGCGCCCTTGCAGTCGATCGATAAAGATGTGGCTCATCTCCGGCCCGGTGTGAGTATGGGTGGCGCTGATCATGACGTGATCGGCCGGCAAGCCGATGCTTTTCTCGATCAACTGGCGGGCTTGGTCCGCAAAGGAATGAGGCAGGCTCTCGAGATCGCACGCTACCAGGGCAACCTTTACCAGGTCCTGCTCGATAACCAACGCTTTGGCGTGAAGTGGATCGTGCGTCCCCGTGTTGAGGCGGATCTCGAAGTAGCCGCCCATGGGCATTCCGGCGGGCGGCGTAATATCAACGGCCGCCCGCCCGACGCGCAGACCCTCGGCCCAAAGCGGCGAGGTGAGAAGGAACCAGAACAAAAAGCAAGGCCGCAGGCCCATGCTAACTCCCCTCAGAAAGCAAACTTGCTTGAAAACTGCATGGAGCGCAGATCGGTCTGGACATCCGTAATGCGGCTAAACGCGCAGCTAGCTTGGTGCACGAGATCGGTTTCGCCCCCGGGTCCGGGTAGGAGGCAAATGACCAGCGGCACCATCCCAGCGAGTAGCTTGCCCACTCTCATGGTGGTTCTCCTTCCAGACAGAACCGAATGATCTTCCTGACGAAAATGCAATCCAGATACGAAACCGCCCAAAGAATATGAGGGGATGGTTACATTACCGGGGCGGGCGTGTCAAGACTTCTTTTTCATTTCGTTCCTTGAGCGGCCTGATGTGCGTCAATCTGGCGCTCGATACCTCCGATTTCGGAGGCCTGCGCCGGCGCCCTTCTCTCAGATTAACTTGCCATTGGGCAGACGTTTGTGCACCTCGTGGCGGACTAGGACGAGTATATCGTTCGGGACCTCGACAAGATCGCAAGAGGCCATAATCGCGTAGCACACACTCGCAATTCCCTTTTGACTTCGATGGGGTATATAAATGTCGCCTTACGCACCAGAAATCTGTCTCACCACCAGCGTGGATTTCGGCGGCGAGAGCCATCTTCGCTTGATGGGTTCTGGGGACGTTCCCGCCTATCATGCAGACGGCAAGAGGTCAGTCCTGGACATTGCTAATGCCGTCGCCGCGGAATACGCCCCGCTTCCGATTGATCTTCTGGTGCTGTATTTTCGGGCTTTTGAGAAGGCGGGCGTGATGACTGTCGGCCCCAAATGACGTTCACAGCACGCGGATCCAACTTCGGTGATCGTCCCTTACCGGATCGCGGTCACCTACTTTTTGCTGGATCGACACCAGGACGTCGCCAAGGTTTGTGAAGATCTCATCAAAAATGCGGATCGATTTGCTCC
>JBELAJ010000710.1:0-3610 GCA_049508935.1 Terriglobia bacterium
CCACCTGGCATCTGGCCCATCCTTATCGTTACCTCTGCCACAACGGAGAAATCAACACGCTTCGCGGCAACGTGAATTGGATGCAGGCGCGGACCTCGCTGCTCGCTTCGCGCCTCTTCGGAGACGATATCAAGAAGCTCGAGCCTATCATTGCTCCGGGCGGCAGCGACTCCGCCAACCTCGACAACGCCGTCGAACTTCTCACGCTCGCCGGGCGCCGGCTTCCGCACGTCATGGAAATGCTGATTCCGGCGGCCTGGGCGAGCGACCCGACCATGCCGGAGGATGTCAAGGCGTTCTACGAATACCACGCCTCGCTGATGGAGCCCTGGGATGGGCCCGCGGCCGTGTGCTTCACCGATGGACGCGTGATCGGGGCGAAGCTCGATCGCAATGGCTTGCGACCCGGCCGTTTTCTGGTTACCCAAGGCGGCCTGGTCATCATGGCGTCGGAGGCGGGAGTGCTGCCGGTGAATCCCGCCGAGATTCGCTTCAAGGGCAGGCTCGAGCCGGGCCGCATGTTGCTTGTCGACACGGAAAAGGGAAGGGTCATTCCCGACGAGGAGATCAAACAGAAGCTGGCGGCGCGCCAGCCCTACGCCAAGTGGCTAAAGGAAAACCAGATTTCGCTGAAGCAATTGCCGGACCCGCCGCGCGTCCAGCGCACGGACCACGCCACGATCCTGATGCGCCAACGCGCCTTCGGATACACGGACGAGGACCTGCGCCTCATCATGATTCCCATGGCGCAGAACGGCGAAGAGCCCGTGGGCTCGATGGGAACCGATACACCGCTCGCATGCCTTTCGGACAAGCCGCAATTGCTCTTCAACTACTTCAAGCAGATGTTCGCCCAGGTCACCAACCCTGCAATTGACCCCATTCGCGAAGACCTGGTGATGTCGCTCTGTGACTTCATCGGGCGCGAGGGCAACCTCTTCGAGGAGACACCCCAGCTTTGCCACACTCTTAAGAAGCGGCATCCCATTGTCACCAATTGGAACCTCGAGAAACTGCGCCGCGTCAGCCAAGGCGATTTTCTGGCCACCACGCTGCCGATGCTTTTCCGCGTGGAGGGCGGCGAAAAGCGCCTCGAGGAGGCGGTGGACAGCCTTTGCCGCTCGGCTTCGCTGGCCATCAAGTCAGGCTACACGATGCTGATCCTTTCCGACCGGGGCGTGGATGAGGAGTACGCGCCGATCCCGAGTCTTTTGGCATTGTCCGCAGTTCACCATCACCTGGTGCGCGAGAAGACGCGGAACCAGGCCGCCCTCATCGTGGAGACAGGCGAGCCACGCGAGGTCATGCACATCGCGCTTCTGATGGGCTATGGAGCCAGCGCCATCAACCCCTATCTGGCAATCGAAACACTCGAAGATCTGCATGCGCGAGGGTATTTCCCTCCAGCCTACACGTTCGAAAAGCTGCTGAAGAACTACATCAAGGCCGTCGACAAGGGGCTGCTCAAGGTTCTCTCGAAGATGGGGATTTCAACCCTTCAGAGTTACTGCGGCGCGCAGATCTTCGAAGCCATCGGACTCAACCGGGCAGTCGTGGATCGGTACTTCACGGGCACAGCTTCCCGCATTGAGGGTGTCGGCCTGGACGTTCTGGCGCGCGAAGCTCTTTTTCGGCACAAGTTCGCCCTTGAGCGGCCGGTCGATTCCGATACCGAACTCGAAATCGGCGGCAGCTACCAATACCGCGAACGAGGCGAGCGGCACCTGCTGAATCCAGGAGTCATCAGCAAACTTCAGCACGCGGTGCGACAATCGAGTTACTCGACGTTTCAAGAGTACGCGAAGCTGGTGAACGAGCAGAACCGGAATCTCTACGCGCTGCGCGGCCTGCTCGATTTCAAGCCCGCGGGGCCGCCGGTGCCCATCGAGGAAGTCGAGCCGGCGCGAGAAATCGTCAAGCGATTTGCTACCGGCGCCATGTCGTTCGGCTCCATCAGCAAAGAAGCGCATGAGACCCTGGCCATCGCCATGAACCGCATCGGCGGCCGCTCCAACACCGGGGAGGGCGGAGAAGACGAAGCGCGCTTTCGCCCCGACCCGAACGGCGACCTCCGCCGCAGCGCCGTGAAACAGGTGGCCTCGGCCCGCTTCGGCGTGACTACGAACTACCTGGTGAATGCCGGCGATCTGCAAATCAAGATCGCGCAAGGAGCCAAGCCCGGCGAAGGCGGCCAGCTTCCCGGCCACAAAGTGAGTGACGAGATAGCCCGTGTGCGCCACTCCATTCCCGGCGTCGGCTTGATATCTCCGCCGCCTCACCACGACATCTACTCGATTGAGGACCTTGCTCAGCTTATTTACGACCTCAAGAACGTCAACCCGCAGGCGAGGATTTCGGTGAAGCTCGTGGCGGAATCCGGCGTCGGGACCGTGGCTGCGGGCGTTGCCAAAGCGCATGCGGATGTCATCCTTATCTGCGGCTACGACGGCGGCACCGGCGCATCGCCCATCTCTTCCATCCGGCATGCCGGCATACCCTGGGAACTCGGCCTCTCTGAGACTCAGCAAGTCCTGGTGATGAACGACCTGCGCAGCCGCGTGCGACTGCATGTCGATGGGAAGTTGCAGTCTGGGCGGGACGTCGCGATTGCCGCGCTGCTCGGCGCCGAGGAGTTTGGATTCGCCACGACGCCGCTCATCACTATGGGTTGCATCATGATGCGCAAGTGCCATCTCAACACCTGCCCCGTGGGCGTGGCGACGCAGGATCCCGAACTGCGCAAGCGATTCAGAGGTCAGCCGGAGCACGTGATTAATTTCCTGTTCTACCTTGCCGAAGACCTGCGGCAGGTTATGGCCGGGCTCGGCTTCCGCACCGTGGATGAGATGGTGGGGCGAGTGGATTGCCTTGTCGAGCGCCGCGACGTGGATCACTGGAAGGCTCGTGGGCTGGACTTGTCCTCGGTCCTTTATAACCCTCCGGTGCCGGCGCGCGTGGGGCGGCGCTGCCTGACCAAACAGGACCATGGGCTCGAAAGCGCGCTCGATCATAGGCTGATTGATCATGCGCGCGAGGCGCTCGAGCGCGGTACGCCAGTCTCTTTGAGCCTGCCGATCTCGAACACCCACCGCACCGTGGGCGCCATGCTGAGCGGCGAAATCGCACGCCGCTTCGGCTCGAAAGGCTTGCCTGATGACACGATCCGGTTCGACTTTACCGGCTCCGCCGGCCAGAGCTTTGGCGCCTTTCTGGCCAAAGGCGTGACCATGGTTCTGGAGGGGGAGGCCAACGACTACGTCGGCAAAGGGCTGTCAGGCGGCAAGCTGGTTGCTTTTCCGCCGCGGACTTCTTCTTTCCAGCCGGAGGAGAACATTCTGGTTGGGAACGTGGTCCTGTACGGGGCCACGAGCGGCGAGGCGTACTTCAACGGCATGGCAGGAGAGCGCTTTGCAGTACGCAATTCCGGAGCAACGGCGGTCGTCGAGGCAGTCGGCGACCACGGCTGCGAATATATGACCCGCGGAACGGTGGTCGTGCTGGGCAAGACGGGCCGCAACTTTGCTGCCGGCATGACCGGCGGAATCGCTTACGTCCTCGACGAGACCGGTGAGTTTGCAAAGGTGCGCTGCAATCGCGCGAGCGTGGACCT
>JBELAJ010000711.1:0-3610 GCA_049508935.1 Terriglobia bacterium
CCTCGAACCTCACTTAGACCTTTCATAGGTAACACTCCTCTCGGTTCCTCCCGGGAACCACAGCTCTGGAGTGTCACCCTATTTCCTCAAGAATTTCTGCTCATAATCTGGTCGTTAGCCCACAAATGAGTTTGCTCTACGCTACGATCATCTGCTAGTGCATACAAGCGCCGCTTGGTTCGGCTGCTCACGATGTGGAGCCTTAACCGTCTTCCCGATTCGTAGCACGTGCGCTCTTCCTGGGTGTGGTGGCAAATTGCGACCTCTTAATCAGGAAGACCGAGAACGTTGTTGGGGCAACCATCACTGGTATCATCGATACACTGAGACGACCGCGCTGCCATTAGAGGTAAAGGAGCACACCGCTCAACTTTCCAACAATGCTGGACGCGATTACCAGCGCAAGTTCACAGATGCCACAATAAATGTGCTTTCGAGTTCCACGACATTTGAGCTCTGGGTCGACGTGGGCCAACTGAAGTCTGTTTTCCTTCGCAATGTTCCCCCGACGGCTGCCAACTACATCCAGCGGGCCGGGCGCGCAGGCCGACGGAGAGAAGGTGCGGCTTACGCAGTAACGTACGCAAGGTCAATTCCGCATGACCAGGTACACTACCACGAGCCAATGAAGATCGTCAGGGGGACCATACCTGTCCCCCGGATTAATATCGCGAACCCTCGATTGACACAGCGCCACATCAATTCCTTCCTGCTGGGCCACTACTTAAGGGATGCAGGAGTTGCTACTACTGGGCAACAAATGACGGTTAAAGAGTTCTTCCTGTTCCCTTCAGCGGAAAGATGCGCCGCTGCGCAATACCCTGCATGGGTGGCCAATCGAAGGGCGGATCTCTTGGTACCTGCTAGGCATATTATAGACCGCCAATGTCCACTTCAAGCAGAAGCGGCGTTTCAACAGAGCGTAGATCTGCTAGGAAAAGTGCGTCAGGCGCTTTCAGATCAACTTGCCGCTTATCAGACGCAGGCACGGGAACTCGAGGAAAGTGTTAGAGCGGCCAAGGGCAAGGAACGGTGGGTGGCTCTAAAGAACCTAGAATCGGTGAATCGGCTTGAGGGGCAACTGCAAGACGAGCGACTCATTGACCACCTTGCTTCTGCCCACTGGCTCCCAAGCTATGCATTTCCGCAGGATGTGGTTAAGCTTCTAGTCCGGCAGCCAAATCTGACGGATCGTATGCGATTGGAGCGCGACGCGGAATATGGGATCGCCGAGTACGCCCCAGGTGCCGAAGTTATCGCGGATGGTCTCTTGCTGGTGAGCCGAGGGCTTAACCTTCAGAATAAGGAACTGGAAATACTTGCTTACCGGGCATGTTCTCGCTGTAATCGAGTGCATATCGCGAGCGCCTTAAGAGACATCTTACCAATGTGCCAATATTGCGGGTCCCGCGCATTAGGTCCTAGATCCATGCCCAGGGCCTTTGTCGTGCCGCACGGTTTTACCACTGCAATTGATGAGCCCGCCCAGGAAGTTCGACTCAATCGCTTAAAGCCACCCCCGAACTCGGAGGTATTCCTCATCCAGGGTGCACGCCCTGAAAGTTTCGCGCCACACCCTCAATTGCCGGGCATCAGCCTGGGCTATCGAGCAGACGGGGAGTTGTTCCGTGCCAACTCAGGTAAGAAGTTCCAACAGTTTAGGCTCTGCCGGTATTGTGGTCGCGGCTTCGACCACGCTCCCAAGAGGCACACAAAACCTTGGGGTTCAGAGTGCTCGAACAAGACGTTGACCACGGTGGATCTTGTGTGCAGGTTTCACACGGACACTTTGCAGATTCGCTTTGACGGCATCCACCCCGCCCCTCCAAACGTGGACGACACTGATTTCTGGATCTCATTCCAAACGGCCTTCACCGCGGCAGCTACGGATGTCTTGATTATTCCGCCCCGGGACATTGCTGGCACATTTCGAAGCCAATCGGAGCACGGCCTTCGTGGGGAACTTGTCGTATATGACCGTGTACCAGGAGGGGCAGGTTATGTGGATAGAATCCGCGATGAACTGCCCTGCATCCTCGAGGAAACGTTGCGACGAGTTAAGGAATGTCGAAATCCAGAGTGTGATCCGCAGGGGAGCTGCTATGCGTGCCTCCGGAGTTTCGCCAACCAATTCCAGTGGGAACACTTGCACCGAAATATCGTGGCGGATTGGCTCTCCGACGTCTTGGATAGAGGTGCGAAGACGACCACCGTGTGACGATGCACTTGTTTGGCCGTACTACTTGGGACGTGGACATGTCCCATAAACTTGGTTTGAGCCCCGACCGAGAATTCCCGACCCAGATAAAATACTCCGCAAAGGGCATCGACGTAAGCGTCCGAAGCTGGCCGTATTGACAAGTGGCAGGTGGCCGTAGGTGTCCACTTGTTGATTTATGTGGGCACTTACGAACTCAGGTTTTCAGTTGGAGTCCACGCGGTGGTCTGGGGTGGCGACGTTCCAGGGTAGCAACTCTTCGATGCGATTAATGGGGTGGTCGGCGATGCGGGAGAGGACATCGCGCAGATAAGCGTCTGGGTCGAGGCTGTTCAACTTGGCCGTGCCGACCAGGCTGTAGAGGGCGGCGGCACGCTCACCGCCTGCGTCGGAGCCAGCGAAGAGATAATTCTTGCGTCCCAAGGCAACCGCACGCAGCGCCCGCTCGGCCGCGTTATTGTCGATCTCCAAGCTGCCATCCTCCGCGTAGCGCGTCAGCGCCTCCCAGCGACCCAGCGCATACTTCACCGCCACGGTCGTATCCGACTTCTTCGACAGCTTGGTCAAGCAGCTTTCCAACCACGCCCGCAGTGATTCCAACAGAGGCCGTGCACGGGCCTGCCGGATCTCACGTCGTTCGTTGGGTGGGCGGCCCCGAATCTCATCCTCGATCGCATAGAGAGCGCCGATGCGTTCCAGAGCTTCTTGCGCCACCGGTGACTTGTGCGCCACCTGAAGATCGTAGAATTTCCTTCTGACGTGGGCCCAACAGCCCGCCTCTCGGATGCGCCCACCTTCATAGATGTGGTCGTATCCGGCATAGGCATCCGCCTGCAGCGTGCCCGAGAAATGGAGCAAGTGAGCCTGGGGATGCTCGCCCTTTCGATCCGGCGAGTAGGCGAACCACACCGCCGGAGGTGTCGCATCTCCTGCCGGCCGGTCGTCTCGAACATAGGTCCACAGCCGCCCCGTTTTGGTTCGTCCCAGACCTGGCGCCAGCACCGGCACGGGTGTGTCATCGGCGTGCAGTTTCGTGGCACTCATCACGTGACGCCGCAGCGCCTCCACCAACGGCGCCAGCAATTGGCTCGCACCACCCACCCAGTCCGCCAGCGTGGCCCGCTCCAGTTCCACACCTTCCCGGGCGTAAATCTCCTCCTGCCGGTACAAAGGCAGGTGGTCGCAGTATTTCGAGACCACAACATGCGCCAGCAACCCTGGGCCTGCCAAGCCGCGGGCGATGGGACGGCTCGGCGCTTCCGCCTGCACGATCTTGTCGCAACTTGAGCACGCCAGCTTGGGCCGGACCTGCCGGATCACGTGGAAGTGGGCGGGAACGTATTCCAGCATCTCTGAGACGTCTTCGCCCAGAGCCTTCAACTCGCCACCGCA
>JBELAJ010000712.1:0-3602 GCA_049508935.1 Terriglobia bacterium
CAAGCAGAAGAAGAATCTCGATTTGCTTCTCGAGATGATTCTCCTGGTCGCGGATCTTCAGCAACTGAAGGCTAATCCCAAGCGGCTTGCTTCCGGAACCGTGATCGAGGCGAAACTGGACCGGGGACGCGGGCCGGTGGCGTCGCTTCTGGTGCAGAATGGAACTTTGCGGGTCGGCGATTCTTTCATCATCGGCCCGATTTACGGCAAAGTGCGCGCCATGTTCGACTACCTCGGCCGGCCGGAGATCGAAGCGCTGCCTTCGACACCGGTGGAAGTGCTCGGCCTCGAAGATGTTCCGCAAGCCGGCGACCGGCTGCAGGTGATCGACGATACCATGAAGGCCCGCCAGATCGCGCTGCATCGCCAGACCAAGCAGCGTGAAGCCGCGTTGGCTAAGAGCGCCCGGCTGACGCTGGAACAGTTGCACGAGCAACTGGCCGCCGGCGACGTGAAGGAATTGCCGCTCATCATCAAGGCGGATGTGCAAGGGTCGGTCGAGGTCCTCGCCGACACGCTGAACAAGTTGAGCACGGATCGGGTTAAGGTGAAGGTCATTCACGCCGGCGTGGGCGCCATTACCGAGACCGATGTGCTGCTGGCTTCGGCTTCCAATGCCGTGGTCATCGGATTTAACGTGCGGCCGGAGCGGAAGGCTACTGAGCTGGCCCAGCTCGAGCGGGTCGACATCCGCATGCACACCATCATTTACAACGTCACCGACGAAATCAAGAAAGCCATGACCGGCCTGCTGGCGGTGGTTTTCAAGGAGACGATCCTGGGCCGCGCGGAGGTGCGGGAGACTTTCCGGATCTCGAACGTCGGCATGGTGGCGGGCTGCTACCTTCAGGACGGCAAGATCACTCGCGAGGCGCTGGTTCGCCTTCTCCGTGACAGCGTGGTGGTCCACCAGGGCCGCCTGAAATCCTTGCGTCGATTTAAAGACGACGTCACCGAAGTAAGGACCGGGATGGAATGCGGCATCGCGCTGGAGAATTTCAGCGACGTCAAAATCGGAGACGTGATCGAGGCCTTCGTTAAGGAAAGAGTTCCAGAACCTGCCATGGCGTGAAGTGGGACAGGCACTCCTGCCTGTCGCTTTGCCCAGCGGGCTGAAGTAGGACAGGCACTCTTGCCTGTCTATATGCCCGCAGGCACAGGCAAGAGTGCCTGTGCTACCTTCTTCTGGTCCGGGTGCGAACGAGATGCCCGTTGGTTTACTTACCCTGGAGATTCAGCTTCCCTACGCTCACTCCCTCAAGGAAAAGCGGGCTGTCCTGCGCAAGATGCGCGATCGGCTGCGGGCGCGTTTCAACGTCGCGGTGGCCGAGTTGAATCACGAGGACGTCTGGCAGCACGCCACGCTGGGGGTGGCTTCGATTTCCGATAGCCAGCCGTTGCTGGAATCCGTCTTCCGCCAGGTCTTGGCTGAGACAGAAAAAATCCTGGGCGACGACGTGGCGAATTATTTTGTGGAGTATTACTGAGAGTCGACAGTCGAGAGTTGAAAGTCGAAAGCCTAAGGCTTCTCTGGTCTTTACTTTTGACTTTCGACTCTCGACTCTCGACTTCTTGAACTGACAACTATTTCCCCATGCCTGACGACGCTCCAGAAATCTCGGGAGTCCTGATCATCGACAAGCCCGCCGGGCTCACCTCGCATGATGTCGTGGCGCGGGTGCGCCGGATTCTAAACATTCGCCAGGTCGGGCACTTCGGCACGCTGGACCCTTTCGCAACCGGTGTGCTGCCTGTTTCGGTAGGCAAGGCGACGCGCTTTGCGCAGTTCTATCTGAAGTCGCGGAAGTCCTACTCGGGAACGATCCGCTTCGGGCACTCGACCAATACCTACGACTCGACCGGCCGCGTGACCTCAGAAGATCAGCCCGTGGCGCTCGATGCGGCAATTCTCGAGAAGCTCTTCCGCGAGTTTACCGGCCGATTGATGCAGACCCCTCCGCCTTTTTCGGCGAAACACGTGGGCGGCGTGCGCGCCTATGAATTAGCCCGGCAGCAAAAACCTGTTTCGCTCGAGCCGGTGGAAGTGGAAATCTATGCGCTCGAGTTGCTGGGCATCGCGGGGCCGGACGTGCAGTTCGCGGTCGAGTGTTCCGGCGGAACGTACGTCCGGTCGTTGGCGCACGACTTCGGGCAGAAACTTCGCGTGGGAGCTTTTCTGGCCGATTTGCGGCGCACGGCCGTGGCGGAGTTCAAGGAGAATCAAGCCGTCACGCTCGAGCGATTGGCCGAGGCGACCGAGCAAAAGAAGGTCGAAAGCTGCCTCGTGCCGCTTGAAGCGCTCCTGCCCGAATTTCCGGAACTGATCGTTCGCGGACGCCAGGAGGTGGGAGTGCGCCATGGGCACACCTTCGAATTGGCACAATCCATGCGCGCTGCCCGAGGCGCCGGCGCAGGCCTTTCGCCGGTAGCCGCTTTATTGAAAATCCTGAATCCGGAGCGACGGCTCATCGCCGTGGCGCGCCATGTTCAGGGGAGCGTCTATCATCCGCATCTCGTGCTGGTCTGACGGTGGAAGGCAGAAAGCAGAAGGCAGAAGGCAGAAAACCCTCCGTCGTGGCAGCCCTCTTCCTGGGGAAGAGGGTGTCACGGTCCGGCGCTTTCATCAGCCGGAGCGTGACGGGTGAGGGGTCACTTGCGATGCTCTGGACAATTCAATATGCCTCTGGTGCCCTGAGTCGGAAGTTCGTCAATACAAAGGTAAATCAGGACACCAGCCAGAGATGATTCATCAGGATGAGTCAAATATATTCAATACATGGCTAAGCGGCTGCAAGTGACCCTCGAGGACGCAGAATACCGCAACATCAAGCGCGCGGCGCGCTCCCGACAAATGTCGATTGCCGGGTGGGTCCGACAGGCGCTGAATCAGGCACACCGCCGCGAGCCTGTGGGCGATGTGGGTAAGAAGCTCGCAGTCATCCGCGCCGCAGCACGGATGGGCTATCCGATGGGTGACATCGGCCGAGTGCTGGCGGAGATCGAGAAGGGATACGGATCGGGTGCGCGTTCGTGATTCTGGACGATTCAAATATCCCCATCTATTTTGACTCTGGTTTTGACGGCTTCCCGGGCATCGCGCGCCTGTCGTAACTTGATTCGACCAGTTTGGGGACTGCGGAAAGGTTGAACCCCATCCTGGTTGACGGAAGTATCGGATAAGAAATGGCGGGAATCTGGATAATCGCAATCCTGGCGGTTCTATTGGTCGGCTTGTTCGGCCTGTATGTCTATCTGTGGAGCATTCCCACCCTGCAATGGTTCACGCCGGCCATTTTGCGTGGGCCTGCCGATGGCAACCGCATCGCCCTAACTTTCGATGACGGTCCTTGCGCAGGTTACACGGAACCGATTCTCGACATATTGCGCGAGCGGGGAGTGAAGGCCACCTTCTTTGTTTGCGGGCGGAACGTCGAGCGGAGCCCGGAGCTTCTGCGGCGTATTCAAGCTGAAGGGCACACAATCGGGAATCACGGTTACTCGCACCCGTTTCCTTTTTTCCACAGCGGCAGTTTTTTTGCGCGCGAGGTCGACCGCACGCAGGAGGTAATCGAAAAGGTAACGGGGAAGCGCGCGAAGTTCTT
>JBELAJ010000713.1:0-3577 GCA_049508935.1 Terriglobia bacterium
CTGTGGCGGTCGATTTCGTTGTGGAAGGCCTCGCTCAGAGTGATGGTGTTGTCGGATTCATTGCCGCCCAGTTCTGAGGGTTCCTCGCGGTTGTACCAGAGGTGCATGCGATCAAAGAAGTGAAAGCGGGCGGAATTGGACACGACCGCTCTCTGGCGCTGCTCTTCCGTGCCGAAGAAGATGGTGGCGCCAAAGATGCGTTGAAAGCCTTGAACGATTCTCTTATAGTGGTATCCGTTCTTGGGTAGTTCGAAGTAGTCGAGCAGCTGAGAGGGACTGGCAAAACGGACGATACGACTCTTTTGGAGGACTGCGAGGGTCGCCACCCAAACGGGAATGAGGCGATCCTGGCCAAAGGGCAGCCCGTAACGAGGGTGCCCGATGATATCCAGGCTGAAGCTGCCGTTGCGCCGGGTATGGGTGAGTTGGTCCGCAGGCGGTCGCCGCAGAGGAAGGCCACAGAGGATGAAAGGACGAGCATGGTAGGCGAGTTGCTGGTTCCCATTTCGCCGTTCCTCGCGCACCAGGCAAATGGCATCGAGCTTTTTGACTTTGCGCTTGGTGAGACCGATAGAGGGCAGTACGGACTGAAGCGAGTGGAAAGACGAGGTCCCCGCAGCAGGCGGAGTGGCCTGCCTTTGCGTTCGTTGGCCTGAAACGTAATGAAACCGTAACAAAACCCTCTACTCCCCCATCTATGTGTAAGAAAACAAGTTCTACTTTTGAGCGAAAGCAGATTCCCAGAATTGATGTAAGTGTATGGAAAGGAGGGGAGTGGATGTAAATTATGGAAGAAGACCAGACTGACTCTTAATCAGTAGGTTGGGGGTTCGATTCCCTCACGGCTCACCAAGTCATTGCTTACAAATAACTTAGCTTAGCCAAAAGACCTCAAGGCTGCATTCGTCTCCGGGTCTCGGCTCCTATATCCAGAAATTGAAGTTGCTGAAATTAAACGACTTATCAATAGGGTAGAGCAACTGACTGAGAATCACTTGCTTGGCCATTTATCCTCTGGACGAGTTACCGTAAACTTCTGGTTCAATGGAACTTGTGCGGAGATCGTCGAGATCTCAATGTTCGACGAAATTTGGAACGTAACAAAACGGGGTCGCTGGGCACCACCGTAACAAAACCCATATCTGTGTCGACCCTCAGCAGCCTCGTCACATCATCGGTGTGCCGCACCGCGTGCGGACCGACATTCGCCTGAATGTCATCCACAGGTCGATCTACAAAACCGGTGTCTCCTCGTAGACTGTAGGCCGCTTCAAGAGAACTGCCCGTTGCGCCGACGAGCGCAGTGTCACCAAGACGGAAAACCGGCTAGACGTCCGAGTGACTGGAATCGGTAAACGCTGCGCCGTAACTCGCGACTAATCCCAGCGAGTGCTATCCCCCTTCTAACCTCCTCGAACAGGGCTTCGGGATGGGAATCGGATCGGAGACCGCGACCGAGCCTGCAGCAGCGGTTGGTGAAGACGGGTGGCCGTTTGGTGAAACACGCGCAGCATTACTGGCTGTTCTTGGCGAAGCGTCATCTGACCAGAAGGCTGTTTGCCAGCCTGATGGGGCGGATAGTGGCCCCTTCTGTCAGCGCTGGAGGCTCCGAACGACGGAAACCCGGCTGGCCATTGTCTTCGGTGGTGGTCAAGTGTATGTTGTCGGTCGGGCCGGAGTCCATTATGGAAACTCCGGATAACAGGTGAGGGAAGCTGTTAATGTTCATTATCGCGCTCATCGCTACCTTTCTTGCCTTCGTTCAAAACATCGTCATGTTTGGTTTTGGCATGAAGGAAATGGCAATTTATTCCTCCCCGCTGTCGTTTACCGGGATATTTCTGACCGAGATCGCGGCGATATGGGCGGGATATGTCTGCGCCCGCAGGTTTCTGCGTCGCAGGCGCGTGCTGGCGCTGGCGGCGTGGGTGATCGTAGTCCTGGGATCGGCGGAAGTGGCGCTGCCGGGGAGCTTTTTCACAATCGAGGTCCAATACGCGGGGCGGAAGCTCGCGCTGAAGCGGATCGAACTGGCGGGCACTTCTTTCGAAGGGCTGGCCTCCGACCGGGGCGGCAGCCGGTTCGCGCTCACCTACACTCTGAAATTTCCCAAAACCGGGCATTACCTGACCTTCCCGGCCTCGATAGGGCCGTGGGGCAACCAGGTGGACGGCCACTACTTCACCAAGGTGCATCCCGAATACCATGACGAAAACTATGTTTTCGAGCCCGGAAGCCCCTACAGCTTCACCGTGGTGTTCGATACCGCAGGCAAGAAGGTCGACTTCTCAACGGAAAAAGCGAACATCGATATCTGCACCAGCAAGGATTACTTCATGGCCTGCCGGGTCATCGCCATCGGGCTGGGGGGTGTTCCTGCCGCGCTGGCCGCGAATCCCGCGCCCGTGCTGCGGGAGCCCGCCGTCGCGGCGGACAACGTGCAGGACATTACTGAGAAAAGCATCCGGTTGGACGAACTGCGAATGAAATCAACGGCGAGCAGCACGGGCGCGCCGGTGGAGTTCTCCTACGTCATCACCAACACCGGGAAAGTAACTGTCGTCATCCCCGGTGGGAATTTCGACAACGTCATCATGATAAACTATGGGTGGGAGGCGGTTTCCGACATGGCGAAAACCACCAAGGTTCTGCCGGGCAGCATGCATTTCGGCAATGCGGTGCTCAGAGGCGGCGCACAGTTCATGGTGCGCAAGGGCAGCCTGGCGCCGGGCGAAAAGGTGCCCATGGACGACAAAATCATCCCCTTCGAGCCGCTTGCGCCCGGCGCATACAAGCTGCACGTGTATTTGTTCAGCCGCTATTCCACCGAATCCAACCGGCCGGTGCAAGAATTGGTTCAGGATTTCTCGATCGTTCCTTAAGGGCCATATTCTGCCGCGACCCAACCTTCGTCTCTAACCTCGCTTTAATCGCAGGGGGACGGCGACCCGGCGTACCAGATGCGCGAAGCGAGATGCTGACGGAGGGAACGTGGCTGATCCCGACATGCTGGGCCATCAAACCTACACGAGGAGCCCCTACGATGACGAATTCTTCTCCAGCGAGAGCGGCGCCCAGGATCGTGAGCATTGCGACGAATGTGGCTCCAATATTTCTTCAATGACTCTTTGCAGGGTAAGAGAATCAGGCCCCTCTATTCTGCTGTGTGCAATATGTCGTGAACGGCTTTTCCGCAAGGAGTCATCCAACAACCATCGGCTTGAGGCGATTGACGCGGAAATCCGAGCTAACGCCCCATCCTGATCGTTAACTCCTGAACGATCGTCGGCGAAGAAAATATTCAAAACCGGCAGGATTGGCCTCGATTTGGACAGATCGGTCCTGCCTCGTCGCCAAGGGTAGACTTATCCGGCGTCAACCTATTACTCGCCCCTACGGCGTTATCATTGCCTATCCACGTTCCCAGCTCAGGCGGTCTACTTGCCGGGCTCGTGGGATTTCAGAATCCGTAGCACTGAGAGTATTGTGTTCCAACTGCGCGTTGTCGCCGGCGCCCCAAAGAGCCTGTCGATCTGGCCGAGATAGCCAATCGTTTTCATGTGGCGGCGGTACACCC
>JBELAJ010000714.1:0-3574 GCA_049508935.1 Terriglobia bacterium
CCGCGATGCGGCGAAGAAACGCTGGTGAGCGAGGCAATTCGAGCGGCGACATCCTCCTCTGACGTCTTGCTGCTAGCCGGCGAGAGAACATAGCGGCTGTCGAGACCTCCCATGCTGTGGCCGATGATGTGAGCCTTCTCGTTGGGATCCAGCGTGCCATCGTTGAACGCAGTAATGATCTGTCTGCGCAACTCCTCGCCTCGCTGCGCGATGCCGCCAGTGGGGCTCACCACGGGCACGAAAACCTTGGCAGGGATTTCCCGGAGATGTTCAGCGACGCCGTTGAAATACTCGATACCAAACCTTTCCCTAAAGCCCAGGATCCCGTGAGCAAGAATGATATTCAACGAGTTTCCTTTCTATGCGAAGCAATTCCCTTGGTATTTCCCAGGTTTTTCTGGAACAATGTTCATCGCGGTGGGAATCCCGATCCTCACGACTTGCTTTTTGATCCTCGTGCTCTACGCCTTGTTCTATCCACACACAGACATGAGATGGTTCGTGATCGGACTTGCCGGCGGTCTCATGGTTATATTTCTGCTCCATCTTCTTGCGGGGCGCCTCATTCCCGCTCCGATTCACGAAGGGCGGACTGACAGCACCATCAATGTTTCTGATGCGCAATGAAGACGCGACGTCAGAGAGCGAGATTCTGACGCGCCCACGCAATGCACTTCAAGTTGCTCTCATCTTCCAGTCTAATTCGCGCTCCGGCGCTTAGGCCGGCAACCCGCGTCAGCGGTGCCCTCTGCTTATTTTTGCGCACCAGCGCCAAGGTCTTGGCCAAGTCTCGTCCCGGTAGTGGACTGTACGAATCATCGAAGGTCGCCCAGTATTTGGGCGTGAAAACTGGAATCTTCAGCGGGTCGCGTGTAATCATCTCCAGCTCGAAGTTGATGTTAGGGTCTTTCTGGCGCAGGAGCCGCACCATTTCCTTCAGGTCGAGTATCCCTTCGCCGAAGGGGACCTCGGAGAGTAGAAAACCGTCCTCATAGTCTTCCATCGCCACGTCCTTGATATGGGTGAAGAAGACATAAGGCAGAAGCGTGCTCAGGGTTTCCATAGGCTGTTCGCACAGCGAAAGGTTATTGCCGAAATCGAAGCACACACCCACGTACTCGCTGCTGAGGCGCTCCAGCCAGGCCGCCTGCTCGGCGGCCCGGTAACCCTTGTGGTTTTCGATGCCCAGCCGCACACGATACCTGCGCAGCACGGGCTCTGCTAGTTCAACCGAAGCCTGCACGGCTTCGAACATCCTCTTCCACGCGCCGAAGCTGTCAAAGTCTTCGTAACGGCGCCCCGTCAGCGCAGCGTGGAAGGCGATGGCTCCAGCCTCGGTGTAAGCTCTCACCTGCGCCTCGAAAGAATCCACATCGCTCTTCTGACGTGGCAGTTGGGGATCGCAGATCAAGTGCATGCGGTACGCTTCGATTCGCGCCCGGAACAGCTTGATCGCCTCCGGATCGGTTGAGGGGGGGTTCGTCTGCACACCCGCCAGTCCAAGCGTGTGGCAGTGCTCGATGATGTCGAACGGCTGTCCACCGCTGCGACTCGCCTGGATGCGCTGCCAGAATGCCGAGGGCGCTGCACCCAAGCGTGGCGGATTCTCCGGTGCGGGCGCCGCGTCCAAAACAGACACCAGTAAGCCTGGAGCCCCACCAGCGAGCGCCAAGATTTCTCTTCGGGTCAAGGTTCCCCCCTTGTTGGTGAAAGCAAGCGCAGGGCATTAGCGCGGTAAATACCGATCCCTCCGAACCTGTGAAAAATCTACGGTCTGTCATCCTGAGCGAAGCGAAGGATCCCGGCAGTTTCTTATGGTTCAGCGATTTACGAACAACTGCAGAGATCCTTCGCTGCGCTCAGGATGACACGTTCCGAATTCCTTTACGCCGTCACTGGACTCGAAACCTCGATGTGCCGAAGAATGCGGCCTACACCTTCACCAAACTCCTAAGCACACCGTCCCAGGGTGCGCGATAAGGTTTGTAGCACAGCGCGGCGGCTTCCTTGTTGCCGATCACCTCTTCCTTGTCCGGGTCCCACTCGACGGCGCGGCCAATTCGGAGGGAGATGTTGGCAAGGTTGCACATTACTTGCACCTTGTGCCCGTCTTCAACCTCACACAGGGGCCGCCGGCGCGTGCGCATGCTGCTCAGCCAGTCGCGTTCGTTCATGGCCATGGTGTCCTCGCCGCCCGTGCCGTAGCGGGCGTCGGACTCCACCCCGCCCTTGAAGCCTTTGATCCACGGCGTCGGCTTCACATCGCTAGATACCGGGCCGCCGACGGGCTGCCCCATAAATGGAGGGATATCGTTCACGGGATCGATCTTATTCTCAGGGAAGACTTCGTAGCCGCCGGCAAGCACCAGGCTAGCTTTGGTGCCTAGAAAGGCCAGTCCGCGGACGGCAGAAGCGTCGCGCAGGGCATTGGCTTCGCGGATGACAAAACTCACCGTGAACCCTCCCGGGAACTTCCATGTGGTATCCTGCGTATCCGGTGTTTCGCCATCGTCTTCAAGCGCCAGGCGGCCGCCCGTCGACATCACCAAGCTGGGGCCCTTGGCGTCCATGCACCAGAGCACCTGGTCCAGCAGGTGAGCCCCGAGGTTGGTCATCTGTCCCCCGGAATAGTCCCAGAACCAGCGGAAATGGTAGAGGCTCCGGTGCTTCTGGTACGGCTTCTTGGGGGCGGGACCGAGCCACATGTCGTAGTCGAGTTCGTGCGGAGGATCTTCGAGGGGAGTCCTGCCGAAGCCTGGGTAAATGTTCCGGCATGCGGAAGCCCGGACGGAGTGAATTTTGCCGAGCTGGCCGCTTTCGATCACCTTCCTAGCCTCCGCCACACCACGGCCATGGCGCCGCTGCGTTCCCACAACCACGATTCGGTCGTATTTGCGAGCCGCCTGCACCATCCATCGGCCTTCGTCGATGAACAGCGTCATCGGCTTTTCGACATACACGTCCTTGCCCGCCGCACAACCCATGATGGTGAGCAAAGCGTGCCAGTGGTCCGGAGTAGCCACGACCACCCCGTCAATGTCTTTATTCTCGTACATGTCGCGGAAATCGCCGTACGCCTTGGCGCGGGGGTTGCCAAGGTAGTTGAGGCCTTCTTCCAGACGCGGCTTGTAGACGTCGCAAATGCCCACCAATTCCACATCGTCGAACTGCTTGAAATCGGCGACGTGTTGTTTGCCAATCAAGCCGAACCCGATGAAGCCGATTCCGACGCGGTCATTTGCGCCGAGAACCCGCTTGTACTGCGCTGCCGTCAACGCGGCCGCACCTAAGAACACTCGTCGGGTGGCCTTGACTGTTTCAAGTTTGTTCAACATTCGCTCCTCCCACAGGTTTGGTCACTACGACCTCCAGCTACCTGATTTTGGGCCTTGCATGGGTAAGCGCGGAGTGTATCACGGTGACTCCGGGCCGGACAAGGCAGTTCGTCACTATTGTCGCGGCAAAATGATAATGTCCGGTTTCAGCAAAGTAGAAATGTCCTGTTGAACTCCGTCAAACTTGATGGATGGAAAAACAGGAGATGCTGATGTTGAGTGGAAAAGAGCGGGACCGG
>JBELAJ010000715.1:0-3572 GCA_049508935.1 Terriglobia bacterium
GCCCATTCCGATGTTGATCGATCTGTCGCACAAGGTCCGACGTGGCACAGCCGTCATCCCGGAGGAATAGGCTTGAGGCTCTGCGTTTGTATTGCCGTGCTTTTCCCAATTTTTCTTGCCGTGGGCGTGACCTCTTCCATTCTCGAGATGACTCCGCCCATCAGCGGACTCGCCCTCGCCGATCTGCGGGATACGTTCGAAGAAGTTCACAGCGGACATCGTCATGAGGCGATCGACATTATGGAGCCGAGCGGGACACCCGTGCATGCGGTGGTATCCGGAACCATCCGCAAACTGTTCCTCAGCAAACCGGGCGGCAACACGATATACGAGTTCGATGAAGCGGAAGAGTATTGCTATTACTACGCGCACCTGGACGGGTACGCGAAAGGATTGCGCGAGGGAATGCGGGTCGAGCGTGGCGACGTCATCGGTTTTGTGGGCTCCACGGGAGATGCGGATGCGCGCGCGCCGCACTTGCATTTTGAAATCCACGAGTTGGGGCCGGACAGGCTGTGGTGGAAAGGGAAGGCCGTGAACCCGTATCCCGGCCTGGTAGACGCGGTGAAGCGGACGAAATAGCAATCGCGCCTGCGAGAAACCTGCCCGATGCGGCCGCACGATCGACGATCGAAGATCGCTTAGCCGCCGGAGCTTCGTATTCCTATTCCTCGAACACGACCGGCGTCCCATCTTTGACCAGGTCGGCAACCCTGGTGGCGTCCCAGTTTGTCATCCGTACGCACCCGTGAGACGCGGAATGGCCGATCTCCCCCGCTTCCGGCGTGCCGTGTATGCCGTAGTGCGGTACGTTGATCCCCATCCAGACCACACCCACCGGATTGTTCGGACCCGCCGCGATCTTCACCTTGGCATCTGCTTGATCGGCGTCCCAGAACAAGTCGGGGTTGTAGTTGTAGGTTGGATTTCGCACCACGTCCGTGATCATCCAATTTCCGAACGGGAGCGGGTCGTGGTCGCTGCCGCTCGTCACCGGGGCGTAAAAGATGACCTGGCCTTCGCGGTCATACACCCTCAGGACCGATGCCTTTTTCGAGACAACGAGCTTGACCGACCCCGTCTGGGCCCGCGTCGCTTGTTCGGCGCCCAACACGTTAGGGACACGGATGTGCTCTCCCGCAATGAACCGGGCGCGGGGGTTCAGGCGCTTGAGCAGAGCCTGGGCCGAGTGGAATTTCCCGGCCAGTTCTTCCAGCACGGATGTGTAGTAAAGGCCCGGCAGTTTCGACTGCTCCGTCGCATCTTCTGGAATCGTCTTGAGAAACGGCCCCGCCGCGTCTTCCGCGGTGATCGTATAAGACACGATCGGTTTCACTACACCGGCGCCGAGCGCCTTGAGCAGCGCCTTGTGGCTCCGCGCACCTGGAGCAAGCCCGTGCGCAGCCTGGAACGCTGCCAGGGCCTCGCGGCTGTTCTTTCCGCCCTTCCCGTCGATCTCACCCGGCGAGAAGTCGGCTCGATCGAGAAGGACCTGCATTTCGAGCTCGGTGGGCACGACTGACCGAGCTGACGGAGCGGGGCGTTTGGCCGCGATCAAGGTGGATGTGCCAAGAACAATCGCCGCAACGAAACACAACCGCGTCTTGAGTGTGAATGTCATAGTGACTCCTGGGGCGACAACGCGACTTCTTCTAGTCATAACGTTGAGAACCACGCAGCGCAAAATTATCAAACCGCGATCTGACGCGTCTGTTCAACATCGCTCACATCAGGCAGGACCATGGCAGAAATCACCGATGAAAATAGAACGGGCTGTCCCAGCGGGACTTGGCAACGGTACAGGGTTAGACCTAGCGCTTGCCCCACGGTGGTGCACCGGCACAAGAAGCTTGGCTGCCGCGCACACGGTCAACGTCGTGGTGGAGCAGGCGGTCGAGCTCAGTGGCGTGCGGCCGGTGGCCTTATCCAGTTTTCTTTAAGTCTGACAGCTGTTCTTTCAAGTTTGCGACGGCTTCTTTGGCGTGGCCGATCCGCTGTTGAACCTTGCCCGCCTTCTTTTCGGCTTTCCCTTCGGCTTTCAGATTACGGTCACTCGTAGCCTTTCCGACCTCCTCCTTGATTGTTCCCTTTATCTCGTGGAAGCTGCCCTTGAGCTGGTCTTTTGTGCTGGTTTTCATAAGTTCTCCTTCGCCCTCGTAGACTATCTCGTAAACCATGGATTACGGGCTCTTCTGTACTTCTTTTAGAGGGCTGCCACTTTTCTAGGTCTTCCGGCTTTCCGAGGTCTGAGCAAAATTGACCACCTCGGGAAGGGGCCTCGGCCTCATCCCGAAAAGCGGCAAAGGTACAAGCCGAGGCGTCATGTGGAAATGTGATGTCCCTATATCGGTTCACACAGGACTAGAGCGGAACAGGACAGGGTGGACTATTTTCCACAAGTTTTGACCGGACTGTGACAAGTGAGCAGTATTGCTCAGACCTTCTGAATCCCGATTTGCTAACGTCGGAATCGACCTGGACCGCCGGTATTTCTAATCAGAATTGTGCCTGAAGCCGGAGATGCGGCGCCGAGGCAACAGAAATGAGGTTCTTCCATGAAAAGAGTAATGTTTGTGCTTGCGATGTTGAGTCTCGGCACGTTGTGCTGGGCGGGGTCGGCGCTGCAAGAGGCCACCGATCGGCTCGATGGCGCCACCAGTGTGATGCACGAAATTATGGGAATGCCTGACAAGGGGATCCCGGAAGAAGTGTTGGAGCACGCAAAGTGCGTGGGCGTTATCCCGCACATGGTCAAAGGCGGCTTTATCTTCGGAGCTAAAGAAGGCAAAGGCGTCGCCACCTGCCGAACGGCGACGGGCTGGAGTGCGCCGGCATTCATCACGATTTCGGGCGGAAGCTGGGGCCTGCAGATTGGGGTAGAAGCGGTTGACGTGGTAATGATCTTCCAGAATGACAAAGCGATGCAAAGGCTGCTCTCGAGTAATTTCCAAATTGGAGGGGACGCTTCCGCGGCAGCAGGTCCAGTTGGACGGCATGCCGAGGCCGGCACGGATTGGAAGTTGGATACGGAGATTCTGACCTACTCCCGCGCCAAGGGTGCGTTCGCTGGGCTCACGTTAGAAGGTGCATCGCTCCGGCAAGACAGCGATTCCCGGCACGCGATGTACGGCGACGTCACCACTCGGGCTTTGCTGTTGGGCGAAGTGCCGGTTCCAGACGCAGCCCGGCCGTTCCTCGCAGAAGTTCGCGGAGCAAAAGCTGAGGCCAGAGCCAACCGATAAATATTAGGGCGTCCGCACTCGACCTCTACGGTTGCTGGTCATCGGCGGATGCCTGCGTGTTCGAGCGGCAGCAGAGTTCATCATTTTTCTCGTCCGTTCGCGGGGAGCAGTTCGCTCGCGGAAGTTGGGATGAAGATTCACGTTTGTGTGCTCGTAAGAATGGGCACTGGAGGCTGTCATGCTTTGGACCATTTTCGTTGTTCTTATTATTTTGTGGCTTCTGGGTTTCAGCTTGCATATCGGCGGGAGTCTGATTCACTTGCTGCTGGTTATCGGATTGGTGCTTCTCGTCGTTAACTTACTGAGCGGACGGAGTAGCGCAGTTTGAAG
>JBELAJ010000716.1:0-3566 GCA_049508935.1 Terriglobia bacterium
AACACACCCCCGTGTGCTTCTATCGCACTTCTGCGCGTCACAAGAGTTCGCAGCGTAACCCCGACACCTGCCCCCCCCTCAACCGCCATAATGGACCCCTTTTTCGCCGCCGCCGACATCTCCTTCGAATGGAGCGCAACTAACGACCTCGACCGCGGAGCTCGCGCCTTATACTGCCAGGATTCTCTTGCGCGTTGCTGAGTCTCACTGAATCCGTTTTGCGGGCATATCCGCTCCGTTCTGGTGCAATGTCAAGCTAGTTGCTCGGCCAGAACTGTCGGTTTCAAAAGTGATTTGTGCATCCACCACCTTGAGGAAGAACTCGCGTTCGCTCTCGGGGAACATCTGGAATTTCGGCTGGCCGGTCGCTTGCGCGAAGAGCTTATCGCCTTCGTGGGTGATGGTCAGGATGAAATTCGGTGCCAACTGGTACCGGCCCACATATTCCTCGAACAGCTTGGGGTCAACAGTGACTTCCTTGTGCTCTTTGGGTACCGGCAGAGCGCCTTCGAACCGCTTAGCATGCATGTCCCGGCCACCTTGGTGCAGAATTAGTTCGGTGGCTCGACCCTGAGCGTCCGTTACGAACGTGATCTGAGCGTCGACGACCTTGGCGAAGAACTCCCGCTCGCTCTCCGCGAAAATAGGCACCTTGGGCTGACCGGTGGCTTGGGTAACGAGTTTATCGCCCTCGCGTGTGACAGTCAGAATGAATTTTGGTGCCAGCTCGTAGTTCCCAACGTAGCCACCGAACAATTTCGGGTCGACGGTCACCTCCTTCCGCTCTGACGCCAGAACGACTTTCTCGCCGTGGGCGATGGCCGCCAACTTTGTTGCGATGTCCACGGGAGCACGGCCGCTGATATTGCTGAGTACTGCGACCGTCAGCTTATCCTGGGGATAATACGCGAGCATGGTACTGAACCCTTCAATGCCGCCGCCGTGCTCGATCACCTTGCGCCCGTTCACCATGTGCACCCCCAGGCCGCACGCATAATCCTCCTTGAACGGCGTCGTCATTTTCTCGAGCGAGGCGGGGGACAAGAGCTTTCCGCCGAACAGGCCTTGCTCCCAGCGCAGCAGGTCGTCGGTGGTGGAATAAAGCGCACCAGCGGAAAACGGCACCGTCATATTGATATACCCGGCATTTTCGGGCCCGTTAGCACCGGGAGAATATCCTGCCGCGCGGTGCGCGATAACGGCAGAATTAGAATCGTAGCCCGAGTCCTTCATGCCAAGCGGTGTGAAGATGTTTTCCTGGACGAACTTTTCATAGCTCTCGCCACTGATCTTCTCCAGCAAATAACCTAGCAGTACGTATCCGGAATTGCTGTAGCTCCATTTCTCTCCCGGTTGGAAATCGAGGGGCTTGTCGCGAAAGCGTTTCACCAGTTGCTCGGGAGTCGTCGTGAGAGGCTCGAGCGAGGCGTAATCAGGAAAGCTCGTAAAGCTGGGGATTCCCGAAGTGTGCGTCAGCAGATTGAAAATGGTGATCTTGTCCCAGGTTGCCGGGGCATCGGCAAGTATTTCTTGACCGGATCGTTGACGCTCAGTTTTCCTCGCTCAGCCAGGAGGAGAATCGAAGCGGCAGTGAATTGCTTGGTGATGGAGCCCAGGCGGAATTTGGTCGAGGGTAAGTTGGGAATCTGCCACTCCAAGTTTGCGAAGCCGTAGCCCTTGTCGAGGATGACATCGTTCCCTCGTGCCACGAGGACGGACCCCATGAAGTGCTGGTCGGAAACGAAGGACTGGATCACCTGCTCCATTCGTGAAACATCTGGCCTGGACTGCGGGGTTGTGGCGGCGCCTTTCGAATAGCCGTCACTAAACGAAGCAAGCATGGAAAGGGCGAGAACCGGTACGAGAAGAGCCGGAAAATCACGGTCAGCTTTTGGCATTGAGCACCTCGAGTATTGGGCCGATGGGGTCCGCCGATTCATAAGGAAACTTTCACCAAAGCGAGTCCGAGTATATAGGACTAGACTCAACATCACAAATGTACTCTCGGTCGTGCCAGAGCGCGAGACGTGCAGAAGATCACTGCGCGCTACCGGACCACAGGGCTGAATGCTGCCATGTTCGCCATAGCCGCACTGGTCTTGATGGTTATGGTCGGTATGTCCTATCGCGAATGGAAGCAGTACAGTCGCGCCAACGCGGATGCCGCCCGGACCAGGGAGATAGTGGATTCTGTTGACACCCTGCTCTCCAGCTTGATCAGTACCTGCGTTCCTCCACCAGCCCGGAGATTTCTCAAGTGCTTGCTGGGCTGTCTGAGTTGACGCACCAAGCTTCGCGAGAAATCCGCAACGTGGCGTATCTCCTGCACCCGCCAATACTGGAAAAAACTGACCTTGGTTCGGCGCTCGCTCAGTTAGTGGAGGGATTCGTGGAAAGGACGAAGATTCAGGTCAGCCTGGATTTTGCGCCGGGGCTTGATCGGCTTCTTAAAGACATTGAGCTAGCTCTTTTCCGTGTCGTCCAGGAAAGCTTGAGTAACGTGTACCGCCACTCCGGCAGTCCCACCGCGAAGGTTCGACTCGCTCTGGAAGATTGTGGGATCCTTCTTGAAGTGTCGGATGAGGGAAAAGGTCTTCCGGCGAACCCTCGGGATCGACACCAGGATGCCCCGTCAGCGCTCGGCATGGGTATAAGCGGGATGCGGGAGCGAATTCAGCAACTCGGAGGCAGCTTTGAAGTCAGCTCCGCGAAGCCGGGGTTCACTGTCAAGGCTGTGGTCCCCCTCGGGCCAGTCGGGGCCGATTCAGAAGCCCGGATTACCTCCCAGGCCGACGATTTGCTCTCTCTAACTTCGGAACCTGTCGGAAGCGCGTAAACCAGACTCGGCGGCGACCCGCTGACTTGCTTATGGCTCTGGAAGGATACAAAAGAAACCGCCGGGTGGCGCAGACGCGCCGCTCTTCGGCATGTCTGCGCCCTTCTGGTGCTAAAGAGGCGCATACATCCCGACAACAAGCGTCGGGACGTATGCGCCACCCGCGCATCTTCAGAACGCTGCGCGGCAACTTGCCGTATCCCTGCTGCTGCAAAATTGTGGCTCGCCTCCGATTGCCGTCCAGCGTCCCTGACGAGTCCCACTTCCGGCTTCGAAAATCGTGGCACGGGCGTCCCGCCCGTGATCACGGCCGGGACGGCCGTGCCACGATGGGATGCGCAATCATTCAAGTTGTTCTGTATAGATGCACAATAACGCGGTCAGGCGCGGGCGGGTGAGTTCGCGTGGGGATTAGCTGTGGTCAAGCTGGCGGTATTACTGCTTGCATGACCTGTCCGTGCTCCGCATGGATCCAGTGGACCGAGCGGGCAGCACAGACCTGTCCCTTCGGGACATCGCAGACCCCACACAACGGGGTCGGCGCCAGCCCGGTGTGCCGAGCATGTTCGACAGCTTGGAGGTGAAAGTCCTCTACCCAACCTGATGGAGGTGAAGGGTTAGCGAAGCGCAAGGGCGTCGTCGCGAGGCGGGGTCTGAAGGAAGCGCGGAGCAAAAGTGCGAGCCGATGAACAAAAACCGGATAGAAGGCGTGAGCGTTGGGCGAGCGGGC
>JBELAJ010000717.1:0-3563 GCA_049508935.1 Terriglobia bacterium
TCCAATGGTGTATCGGGATCGGGCCGATGATGATAGAAAATGTCCACATACTCAAGCCCCATGCGCTTCAGGCTCTGATCCAGGCTAGCCAGCATATATTTGCGCGAGCCGCGATCTCCGTAGGGGCCGGGCCACATATCCCAACCCGCCTTCGTCGAAATAATCAGCTCGTCGCGGTGGGGAAGAAAGTCTTTTCTCAGGATCTGCCCGAAGGTCTCTTCTGCCGATCCATACGGAGGTCCGTAATTGTTGGCGAGATCGAAGTGGGTGATGCCAAGATCGAAGGCTCGGCGCAGCATGGCGCGTGAATTTTCGAAGTTATCCACGCCGCCGAAGTTGTGCCACAGTCCGAGCGAAACGGCGGGGAGTTGGATGCCGCTGCGCCCCGAGCGGCGATATTGCATGGAGTCATAGCGCTTTTCATGCGCAACGTACATGATCGTTCTCCTTGACGGAACTCATTCTATGAGGTCAGTCGTATTTTTCGTATCGAATCGACGTTCGATCCCAACCCAAACTCTTCAGCAACTCGCGGTTCGCCTTGACCATCTTGTCGAGACCACAGATATAGGCGTGCATGTCGGTGCGGTCCCGAACGATTTCGGAGAGATGTTCCTGCACGTATCCGCGCAGGCCTACCCACTCCTCGGCAGCGCGGCTCAACGTAGGCAGAAAATGAAAGTTGGCGTGGTCGGCGGCGAGACGCTCAAACTCCTCGCGATAGTAAATGTCGTGCTCGCGGCGCGCACCGAATAGCAGCCAGAACCGGTGTCCCCGATGGCGGTCGTGCTCCGCCAGGAGCCAGTGCAGCATGGAACGGAAGGGCGCGACCCCAGTTCCCGTGGCAATGAACACGGTGTCGCGCAGCGGTGGACGCAGAATGAAATCACCGAACGGACCTTGAAACGCGATCTTCTCGCCTTCGTCGAGACTGCAG
Source organism: Terriglobia bacterium (assembly GCA_049508935.1). Classification (GTDB taxonomy): domain Bacteria; phylum Acidobacteriota; class Terriglobia; order UBA7540; family UBA7540; genus CAVROP01. The sequence goes on from JBELAJ010000717.1 coordinate 938, forward strand.
AGATAGTTCGACATGAATCCATCCTGCACGCGATTCAGGCAGAAGGCGAAGTGTCCGTTCTCGGAAGGCGGCGACGCGATGGAATAGGCGCGCGTCATCTCCTCGCCATCGGGCGTGTTGACCTTTACCGAGAGCCATTGCCCCGGAACAAAGCCGAAGCGGGGAACGCCGTCCACTTCGAGTTCGAGGTGCTTGGTGAACTCGGAGAGGGGGACCGAGCGAAGCACTCGGGCGTTGAAAGTCTTGAACTGAGCCATTCATCAATTAGATGATTGCGAATGGTTGCACGACGCTTCGGGCTAACGCGGGTTCCGGCGCCGTACTTGCTTGGCAGAGATGAGCGCCACCCGACAAGAAAATGTCTCAACCCTTGCGCTTGAAAATGAGGATTTCGCGGTCCGGCTGACGATGTTCGCGGGCTTCATCACCCCAGAAGTAATGCGATTCCGGATCACCTGGTTCTACCACTCCAGTTTCTTCGAAGCCGTTTGAAAGGTACTGCTTCATCCAGGGGACCAAGGCCGTAACCTGTGGCGATCCCACGCGCAGGTTCCATGAAAAGGGATTACTGACGAAGACCACGTACGCCGGCCGGCTGGCTTCGACTTCCAGCATCATTTGCTTCTGCATGACAGGCCAGTAAGGCTGGTCTTCCATCAGGCTGTAGGTGTAGATATAGCCGCTGGCGGAATGGCGATGGGCGTAGAAATAGATCTCTGGCTCCGAGCCAAACACCATAATGGTGTCGGTCGGCGAGGTATGCTGGCGCAAATACTCAGCGATCGGAGCCGCTTCCAGAAACGGATGGTCGGCATACAACAAGCGGCATGCTTGCAGCGGGGTCAGTTTGAAGTAGAAGTCTGCGTTACGATGAATCGCAAGCACCCATGCGGTGGCAAACACGATAACTGGAAGGACGCGAAGCCAACGAGCATTAAACTTCGCACTGAGCAACTGAACTGCGGAGGTAACCGCAATCGCGATCAAGATGGCAACCGCCGGCAGCATCAGAACGAAATAATGTTGTCTGAAGTAAAAACCGGGACAGACCGCGGCGCAAGAAAACACTAACAGCCCGAAGACAAACCCGGCATGCCGGCGGACGCTCGAGTTCCAAAATGGCGTGGAGATGCCCACCAGAGCAAGCATCCAGAGCCATAGCGTGAAATGCAGCATGTAGGAAAAGTTGTCGTGAAGGTGTCCCAACCCTTCGTGTAAGGGCTCAATCGTGGCGTATTGACGTGCGTAGGCAAAAGTCCAGAGCCAGAAATTCTGGAAGACGCCAGCCCGGTAAAGAAGTGCACACGTAATTGCGTACGGCAGCACCGCAGCCAGCGGAAAGGCGCCGATGTTTTTTGTCCACACCGCCCACTCGCGCTTATCGCGCCTATTCTTTGGCCAGCATTGAACGGCCAGGTAGAAAAACGCAAATGCGCCCAGCAAGATTCCGGGCTGCTTCATCAGGAAGGCGATGCCAAATGCTAGGCCGCTCCAGAAAACAGAAGCGGAGCGTCGGGTCTCTACGGCTCGCAAGAGCAGGATGAGCCCGAAAAGCGCCGCCAGCACGACGAAGTGAGTGGCGTGCGCGGCAAATCCAAGCACAGCCTGGTGCGTGGAGAGTAAAGCGTAACTGGCGCCCGCGATGGTTCCAGCCAGCGTCCCGAAGAGACTTGCCGTGAGTAGATAGAGCAGGATAATAGAGACTGTGTTGACGAGCAGAAGCCCAAGATGGATCCCGCGGCCCGTCTCGCCAAACACCGCGAGGATGCCGGCATAGGCCGCATAGGTCCCCGGCAACTTCATGTTGTAGGCCAGTTGGTAGGGAGGAATGCCCTGCAGGATGAGTTGGCCGGCGTAGGCGTACTCGCCCTCGTCGCGCTCCAAAGGCACGTCCAATAGACGCCAGCGGATCGCTCCAACGAAAACGATTACGGCAAGCAGGACGACAAAATGCCAGTGAAAGAGGTGTCGCCACGGCGGGTTGGCGTTTCTTTCTCCAGACGAATCTCGCGCGATCTCGTCTTCGGTCGCCCCCGGCTTGATGGGCAGCATGGTCGGACGTTAGCAACTCCACTCAGTGAGTGCAAGCCGGAAGATCGCCCATTTGATTACCCTCATGCTTCGTGCCGGTTTCGGCGATCTCGAAGACGTCTTGTCTCGGTCCCTGCTGGGGACATGAGCCACGGACAGGTGGCTAACAGCTGTTAACTTCCTACTCCACCGTCACCGATTTCGCCAGATTTCGCGGCTGATCGACGTCGCATCCTCGGCGCACGGCGATGTGATAGGCCAGCAGTTGCAGCGGAACGATCTCCAGAATCGCCGACAGTTCATCTGGCGCAGGCGGAACGAAGAGCACGTGATCGGCTTCCTCCGTGATCTCTTTGTCGCCTGTGGTCGCTAGCGCGATGACGATGCCGGAGCGCGCTTTTACTTCTTTCAGGTTCGACATCGTCTTCTCGTAACGCACCATTGACTGCGGGCTGTTCACGTCGCGCGTGGCGATGATGACCACTGGCAGATTTTCGTCAATCAGCGCATTCGGGCCGTGCTTCATCTCGCCCGCCGGATAGCCTTCAGCGTGAATGTAGGAAATTTCCTTGAGTTTGAGCGCGCCTTCGAGAGC
>JBELAJ010000718.1:0-3530 GCA_049508935.1 Terriglobia bacterium
CTTGCGAGATCGAACAACTGCGAGCGATCTGATCTTGGCTCAGGCCCAACTCGAACCGAAGCCGCAGCAACTCGGTGAATTTTCGCATGGACAACCTTGGTGTTGGCAATGTGGATTCCTCCCGCTTCCAGAGGAATCTCAATTGCCCGATTGTTGTCCAGCGTCGCTCGCCCTAACCCTGCCTCTCAGGGGCGGATTCTGACACCCTCCCGCGCCTCCTCCCAAATCGAGCGGCTCAAAACCGGAAGGGCCATCCCTTCACCCCGGAATGTTTATTACGCTCCCCGGAATCGCCATCACGATGACCCCGGAATCGTTATTACGATCATTTCGGAATGCCCATCACGATCATTTCGGAATCGCCATTACGGTGCCCCGGAATCCACAGTGTAGCGACCAAGGCTGAGCGACGTCCCTCTCATTTGCGCCAGTCAGAACCGCTAGCGAAGCTGCACGATAGCATCTTAATAAAGAGGCCCCCGCCGGCCACAGCTTGCCCCACTCTCAGGTCGGGAACAATCCGAGCTGATCCGATGCTGTGACGGGACTCGACGGCCCGTGTGAAGCCTTGCGCCGCTGTACCGCCTCGTGCGACATACCGAACATCAGGAGTTGTGTCACCACTGCCGGGATCGGTGCTACTGGTGGAATGATGACTTCCGGCAGGTCTGGAACCGGACGTTTAGCTTCGATTTCCGGCTCGAGGGTCTCCACCGGTCGAACTCCGAACACTTCCGCCTGCTTCTCCACGAGCCTCTTCCAGACCGCGTCGGCCGATTCGCCAATCCCTTTCTCGGTTACCAGCTCACGTGCCATCGCCATCAAGATGTCATCGCCTTCGTCGATCGCTTGCAGGCCGTCGCTGGCAAACTTCCCTTCCATCGCCAGCGAAACCAACAGCTTCTTCCCCATCAACCGCAAACACGCTTCCTGCATCGTGCCGGCGTAGTCGAAGAATTTGATGTCGACGTTCGAGCGCTGTCCGATCCTCCACGAGCGTCGGCTGGCCTGGCGTAGCGTGTAAATGGAATAGCCGGTCTCGTAGAAAAAGATATCCGGGAAGGACCAGATGTCTAGCCCAGTCTGAACCAAACGCGGGTGCGCGATCACGACCTGAACGCCAGCCCGCAGTTGCCGGTCGTACCAGGACTCCCGCAGCTCCGGGGCAACCTCCGTGGTCAGTACAGCCACCCTCATCCCTTCTTTCGCCAGGATGCTCTGCAGCCGACGCGTCACATCTCGTTGCTGGGTATAGACCGCGTAGACCTGCACCTTTCTCCCGCGCTCAAGCGAAGCTTTTACTTCCTCCACCAGCCGCCGCTCCTTGGCGTAGACGAGGCTCTGATCCAAGTCCCGAGTCGCTGCAATCAGGAACGGCTCACGGCGCTGGGTTTCAGGATCGAATTCCCGCACGTCCCGCTTCTGGGTATAAACTGCATGGACGTGACAACGGCGACCTGTCTCCAGCTCGCCCTTGACGATGTCAATCAGGCGGCGCTCTTTCGCTTGAAGGCGGCCTGGATCCAGATCCGCAGGTCGCGCGATCAGGAACCGTTCCCGCCGCTTCGTCTCCGGGTCGTACTCCCACCCGAATAACTCACCGACTTCGTGGGGTCGGTCCGGATACATTAAGAGCGCGTTGAGCGCCACGCTAAGTACCGACTGATTGCCGCGGTGCTCCTTTAAAGCACGCTTCATGTTCTCTTCCAGTTCCTTGTAAGCCGCGCGCAACGGAGCGTCCATCTCCACGCCAATCACTTCTTCGATGTAAGGAGGCAACTCGCTAGAAATGTCTTCCAGCGACACAAAGGCGTCCAGCGACATCAGAAAGTCGCCGAACAACAGGGGCGAGGCCCCGGGGCGGCGGCGCACCTGACTTGTGACCCGCGCCTTGGAACAGGCGTTATCGGCAGGCTCGATCGTGGTGATCTTTTCCAGAAGACCGTAGGTTTCCATGAACGACCGGGCGCCCGCTTCTCCCCACTCGTAACCATCTTCGACCATCTTGTGCGGCTCTAAGCGGAAAAGCACGTTATAAGGTCATCAGCATAGCCGCCCAACAAGGTTCCCGTCAGGACCACGATATGCTCCGTCGAAGCCGCCAGCGTCCCCAGAGCATTTCCTTGGGCTGTGTCTCCTGCCAGCTGATGCACTTCGTCACCGATTCCGTAGTCAAACCACCCCCTCATATAGCGGCCGATAAATTCCACTGGCGCAACCCGCCGGATCCTGCCGGCGTCGGCCTGCCAGAGCGGGCTGTAGAGTTGACGGCGTGATTTCACGTCCGGATGGTTTTCCTCCTCGCCGGCGCCTCCAACGACCTCGCTGAGACGCGCCTTGCCAAAATCGGAGGCCAGCAACCGGCCCTCACCGGCATAAACCGGGCAGCCGGTGTCGGCATTGATTACACTGCCTTGATACCGGCCACAACGGGCGACCTCGTAGGCATGGCGCCAGAACCATCCGAGCTTCGCGCGGTCTCGCCCGACTATAAATAGAGCTGGGCCCGAGCAGATCGAGCGCCCCCAACGCTCCCGGGCACTCCGGTAATCCTTGCGCAGGCGAAGGTCGGTCAGCGTGGTGTGAAGTCCTTCACGAATGATCTTACCCCGGCGCAGCTTGACCTCGTTCACTCCAGTGGGCACTCCGTCGCGCACTCGGTCTCGCAAGGCGTCGATGAAAAAAACTCGGATTCCCGGGGTCGTCTGAAAGGTTTCACGAGCCATCTTCGCGGTGAGGTGACCGGGAACAAGCGCTAGGGCGGTATACGGACGGCCCTCGGAATGGCAATGCATGGCCGCGAGCGCGATCAGCGTTTTGCCCGTGCCGCACTCGCCGATCACCGCGGCGGCTCGGGCCTCCTGCCAACGCCGGATCACCCCCATGGCCGCCAACTCCTGGGCGCGGTAAGGTCTGCGGAGCAAGGTGTTCATCCGGGGCGAAACCGGGTCCTCGGGCTTCTGCAAGGCAGGATACGTTTCAATAATGCGCTCGCCCGACTCAGCAGCGAACGCGCGCAGATAATCGCCAATCGACTTGAGATCCGACATACACATGCACTGACTCCTGGCAGCTCCTAATCTGAAGCCCAAGCTGCAACGAGCAAGCCCGCAACGATAGAGGGGCAGGCTGGTGGGTTTATGGCTGAATCGCTCGTAGCATCAAAGGGTCTTGACCCGGCGGCTAAGGAGCGGCTCTAATCGAGGAGGTGGTGATGGCTGGCTCGCCACCTTGTTGAAAAGCTCGACTCGGCGAACCGTTCCGTGAGGATTAACTATGAAAAAACGAAGGGCGCGCGATGGCAATGCCAACCCCACAGCATCCGATTTCTACGTGGAGGCGGAATATGCCGATAGCATTTTTCGTACGGCTCTCGGTGACCGCGAAGGTGCTTTGTCTCGCCTCGAGTGCGGATTCCGGGGCAAGGCGGGCATGATTCCGGGATCAATCCGGTCAGCATTCCGAAATGAATCCGGTCACGATTCCGGGATGAATCCGGTCACGGATTCCGATATCAAGCCGGTCAATTT
>JBELAJ010000719.1:0-3530 GCA_049508935.1 Terriglobia bacterium
CGGACTTGTCGAGCTCCGTCTTCACCGCTTCCAGTTGTTGTGAGGTCTGCTGCTCCATGGCGGCCAGACGAGTTGAAAGCTGATCCTGGATTTGCGCCGTCAAATCTTTTCGCAGTTGGTTCTGCTGCGCCACTAGGTCACCGCGCGTGGTGTTGGTTCGGTTGAGTGCGTAGAATTCCCCGCCGGCTAGAACTGCGAGGACAAGGAAAATCACAATAAACTTGATACCGTGCCCCGACTCTTTAGAAGGCGGCACGGGCACAACTTGCTGTCCCGTCCGGTCGTCGATCGCCATGTTAGTTTCTCCTTCTTCTTCGGAACTTGCTTTGGGGAGCGTGACAAGCTGCGTGCCATTCGCTTCCCGGCTAGAAGTATAGGCACGCCTGGGGCCAATCCGGTTAAAGTCTAATACTATTTGATTCTGTTATTTATGGATTTATTGAGAACTCCAATGGCATTATGGCTTCGCAAAACTTACGCATGCAAGGTAAATTCGACACGATATCGTGTCCGAATTGATCGGCATCAAGATGGGGGATTTCTTAACCTTAGGCCTTTCCGTGGAGACCCCGTTACCAAGTCTAATCGATCGGGAAAATGAGATCGCTGGCCAACCCTCGTCTTACCCTTAGGTCTGGAACAATCCCAGAGGATCTGATGTCGTAGCTGCACTCGAAGGCTTGCGCGAGGCTTAACGAGAAGATGGCCACGTATTTGAGCATCGTGTTTGGCGCCTTGTTAAAATCGTTGACTGTGGCAGGCGGAGCCCTTTATGCGGGCATGGTGCTGATGAAGTATCGTACGGTCGGGCGATGCTACCGGCTCAATTTGGAACTTCGAGACCCCGCAAGGTCGGCGGAGCATTTGGCGGTCTGGCTGGGTGTGAAGGTTTTCGGAGGCAGTGCCGAAAGCTGGCTTACGCAGCAGGCGCACTACGACCTTGCACAGGTTCACGCCGACCGCATCAAGCTCAAGCGGCTGGAATTGACCGTCGGTTTGTCATCCTAGCAAGGGCCCACGGTCACAAGAGCGCTGACCGTGGCTACCCGCTCAATGGCAGAAGGGAAGATTAAACTCACACTAAGTTAGGTAATGGAACCCTCCCGCGGATTCCGGACCGGAGGCGCCCGTGCTCATAGCCGACATTCATGGTCACTCACTGGCCGAAGCCCAAAACAACGAGGACTATCTCACTTCAGCCGTTTTCGGCCACCTGCGATATATCCCACCCGAGTATTTCTGGGAACGGCTTCTGTCCCGCGCGCGCGGTCTCCCCGACAGACAGGATCTGAAATCACTTGATGAATTTATCCGTACCTCTGGCCATCGGCTGTCGGAATACTTGTCCCTCCAGGTTCTTTTTTGGCCCGCGCATCGACGGCGCGGCGAACCCGATTTGATCCTCAGCTTCACCGGAATTGGTCTACGGCCAATTACGATAGTTGTCGAGGTGAAGCTGTGGTCCGGCAAGAGCGGTGGCGATGAAGATCAACTTGTTCGTTATCTACAGATTCTGGATGAACTCAAGGACTTTTGTGAATCAAAGCTGCCTGAAGGCTCACTCGGCGCACTAGTATACTTGACACCGCGCGAGTCAACAGAAGAGATTGTTGAAAGCCTGAAGTCATCCCGAAACCCGGATATCGACGGCAGGCGGGTATTCAGGCTTCAGTGGCAAGACTTCATTGGAGCGTGCGACGAAACCTTGCCGACAGGCGATTCACATACCGACATGATATTGCAGGATGTCCGGTCATTCCTGAAAGCGAGAGGGCTGGAGTATTTTACTGGCTTTCGACGAATTGCCACTCTTCCGGACCTCCGGGTGAAGAAGGCGTGCTTCAGCAAGTTATTTGTCAAACAACGACAGGAGCCCGCTGAGTTGGAGGTGAGGCGGGCGCCTTTTAACCGATTACTGGTTCGACGGGAGCTACCAGAGAATTTTGCGTGCAGGGGGGCACCATGGATAAAGCGGACGCAGCGTACGGCAAATCGGTCGGCACCGCGCTGAAAATGGTGAGACAGCTACACTGGGACACCATGAGGCTGTTGACGGACTTCGACGGGCTTATGGCGGGGTGGAAGTCCGCTTTTGGCAACACCGTAACCAGTTCTTTGAGCGCTGCCCTTCAACAAGGATTCTGGATGGCAGAAGGTGTTTATCGGTATTACGTCAGTCCGAACGTGCCCGGAGAGGTTCACGGAGTCACAGTCGCATTCGAGGATTACAGCCGAAGGATTGATGAGCCGCTCTTCCTCGCCGCCGCGATTGTTTATTACATTGAGCCGGCCCAGGATATCCTAGCCGCTTGCCGCCCTTGGGATATTTGGGAACTATATTTTGACAAAAGCGCGAAACGAGAATTGGGCCGCGTTATGGAGTACACCGATCCTTACCCGCAGCGGATTAAAAGCGCCCGCGTGATTACAGTCCCTCTCTATTCCATCGAAAGCGTCGAGGATGCGCACCGGCTTTTGGATGACGTGCGTAAAGTCGCCTAATTGTGCATTAAAGAGGGCCACCTCCCCGATGAGCTGAACAGAGCCATTGGACTTGGGGCTCACCTCCTCGGAGAGTTCTATCCTCAGAAGTCGCTAGCACCTTTTATCCTTAAAACCGCCGTCAATCTTCCCCCCTGCGCCACCAGCCCGCGTCAGCTCCTTGTGAGCAAAACAGAACAGCTTGTTGCTTCCTCCGGTGTGATGCTGTGAAAGCCGCTACTCTGGTGACGGTGCCGCCGCTACAGCGGGCAGAGTTCTTAAGTCGACCCTCGCACGGCGCTGCTCCGTGGTACACGGATTTGCGCTCCGGGTCTTACCTCATATTCCGGACAAAAAAAGATGCCAACACGCGATGCAAATGGCAAGGCAAAGGCAGGGGCCCTGGCTGACGCCCCTCGAACGGCAGTATCCAAGGTCGCGTCACCGGCACACCCCGACAAAGCTGCGATTTCAACGAAAACAAAGAACCAGAATATTCGTGTTTCGCCTGCCGTCCTCGACGCTGCCCGGAAAGACGGCGAAGCGCTACTCCGCGACTTGCGAACGTCTGCAGGTGGGCTAACGCAAGCTGAGGCTGAAGAGCGGGCGCGTACGGCGGGTCCGAATGAAGTGGCGCAAGAAAAGAAGCAAGGCTGGCCCGTCCGCCTTCTAAAAATCATTCTCAACCCGCTGGTAATCCTGCTCTCAACCTTGTCGGCAATATCCTTCCTAACCGGCGACGCGCGCGCCGGCTCGGTGATGGCAGGTATGGTGGCGCTGAGTGTGGGACTCCGCTTCTGGCAGGAAGCCCGGGCGGATGCCGCCGCCGAGAAGCTCAAGGCCATGATCCACGTGACCGCCACGGTGGTCCGGGACGGTGCGGCGAGGGAGATGCCACTCCGGGACCTGGTGCCCGGGGACATGATCAAGCTGGCCGCCGGCGATATGATTCCGGGCGACGTGCGGCTGCTGACATCAAAAGACCTCTTCGTAAGCCAGGGCAGCCTTACCGGTGAATCCCTCCCGGTCGAGAAGACCCACGACCCTGA
>JBELAJ010000072.1:0-21270 GCA_049508935.1 Terriglobia bacterium
GGCCTGCACGGCGGGTTCGGGTTTCAATGCTCGTTCCACCCTCGACGGGAATCTCAGCGAGGACAAGCAGGCGAGCAGCGCGGGCAGCTATGCCGCGACTGGCTCCGCGAGCAGCGGCTGGACGATGCGAATGGTAGCGCTTAAATCAAATTCGGCAGGCGTAGTTACGCAAGAGTCTGCGGGGGTTGCAGTCAGCCTCTCAACCTCAAGTCTGACGTTTGGCAGCGAACCCGTCGGGCTGTCCGCCTTGTCTCAGACAGTCACAGTGACTGATACAGGCAGCTCCAAGTTGAGCATCAGCAGCATCGCCTTGACCGGCACGGATCCTTCCGACTTCTCGGAGGTGACCACATGCGGCACGTCGCTGTCTGCGGGAGGTAGCTGCACGATCGTGGTGATTTTCACACCTTTGACCAGCGGGAGCCTCTCGGCCTCGCTGACCATAACAGATAACGCTCCAAGCGGCTCGCAGACGGTATCGCTTTCGGGCACGGGTGCCCACGACGTAGTTCTCACCTGGACCGGTAGTGGGTCGGCGGGAGTCTTGGGATATTACGTTTACCGCGGCACAGCCTCGGGAGAGGAGAGCACAACACCCTTGAACTCCACGCCGGTTGACGCCGTCACCTATACCGATTCGAATGTCACGGCGGGGCAGAAGTACTACTATGTAGTCACGGCCGTGGGCTCCAATGGCACGACCCGAAGCGCCAAGTCTACTGAAGTTTCTGCAACCGTGCCTTAGCCATTGGCGGCGCACATTTAAAGCAAGCGTTCTGACTTCCTTGAAGCGTACAAGTCCGCGCGTCCGTATCTGTCATATCCGTCAAGCAGAATCGCTTCTTAGCAACCCGAGGAGTGCCTTCCGATCTATTTTCCCGCTGGGGTTGAGTGGCAAAGCATCGAGCACACGGACCTCCTGCGGGACAAGAAAACGGAGAACTCGTTTCTTCATCTCTTCCCTTACCACGGAGGGGGGGCATTCCGTTCCGCTTATGAATGCAACCAGACCTTGAGCAGAGCCGTACTCGACAGGCCACGCTACCGCAGCAACCATGCCGCATCCACAGACCTCCCGCAGATGGTATTCAACCTCCTCCAGTTCAACTCGGCGCCCAGATATCTTGACCTGATTATCAATCCGACCCAGATGGTGGAATGCGCCGGAAGAATCTTCGTACCCTAGGTCACCGGTCAGGTACCATTTTCTTCGGTCAATCACCGGAAAGCGTTCTTTCGTTAGTTCGGGTTGCCCGTAATAGCCCTGCGAAAGCTGAATTCCCGAGAGTGCAATTTGCCCAACTGCTTCCGGGGGCAGGAAATTCAAGTCAGCATCAACGATTGCGACGTCCGTGCCTGGTAAGGGCCGTCCAATAGCAATCACACCGCGACCTCTCGTGACTCTAGGGTCTCTGCCTACCCGCTCACCCGTGCAAACAACCGTCGCTTCTGTTGGTCCATAGAGATTCTCGACGAGGCTTTGGGGCGCCGCTTCCTGCCACGCGAGAGCGGAATCCAAAGGCAGGGGTTCGCCGGCGAATAGCGAGTACCGCAGACGAGGAAATACGCCGGCGGGGAGCAAATTCATTTGTCGCATAGATCTCGCGACCGAAGGCACCGAAAACCAAATCGTCAGTTCTCTATCCCGAATGAATTTAGACGGCGTCAGCAGTTGGCTGGCGGGCAGGACATGTAATGACGCGCCGGCCATAAACATATTAGCGAACGAAACGTCGAACGTAATGTCCGATGTTCCAGCCACGCGATCATGGGGGGTCAGTTGGTAGCGGTCATGCATCACCGAGAGGAAGTGACTCAAAGCGGCCGTCGAAATCATCACGCCTTTGGGCTCCCCGGTCGTGCCCGAAGTGAATTCAATGTACGCAGTGACGTCAGGCGGCACATCGACTGGGGCGTCCCTTAAACTGGCCGGAAGCGTATGTTTGCCCGGCGCCAGAATGTCGTCCGCACTCACATCCAATACGTGGCCGGACAAAGCCGATAATCCTTGCCGGTCTACGATCAGGGCGTCCAGTTTTATGCTGTTAACGACCTTAGCCAGGGCTTCTCCCGGATATCCAACGTTGATTGGGACATATGTTGCGCCGACCCAGCAACTGGCCAGTATTCCCGTGAGAGTTTCCAGACTGCGCGACGCGACGATGCCAACCCGGCTGCCAAGTCCTACACCGTGAAGTCTGAGCCACGCCGCACTCCGCCCTACGAGGAGGGCCAGTTCGGAGTAGGAATAGTCCACATTTCGGACCGATAGGGCCAGTCTATTCCCCTGGCGCTCAGCACTCGCCAGAAAGTCCGATGCCAAGTTAGTGCATTGGGGCACGGTTAAAGGTACCACCGGAGAAAAACACGTGACCGCGCTCAAAGCCCCTCCGTCAGATTCAGATCCGCAGATTAAGAGTAGGTGCGCAAGGAATTCATCTGGCAGCCAGAATCATGATCCTCCGCGCAGGAGGGCAGAAGAGAACTTGCCATCCGTCTAAACTTCAACGGACCTATTTGGCATGAGCCGAAGCGCCGCACGGGTATTTACTTCCGGTGAATAGTGTACCACTTTGTCAACGTGGGGGCAATTTCAACGCTGCCTCTGTCAAACGCTGCCTCACGCCTCGCGCAGCGGACCCAGGTTATCTTGCTGGCTGCCACTCTTAATCTCGGGAGCCGACAATACGGATGAACTCATCATTCTGAATCGAAAACGGCGTACTCGTCCGAATGATATTCCGCCCCTCTCTCCACGCACGAGAGCACTAAAGCACTCTGACCACTCAACGAGCGGCCGGTGATGACGATCGCTCTATTTTTCCAGCGGACGATTTCTGCTTCCACCAAAGCCAGCTCGTTGACCAACGTTGCAACGGGCGACGAAGTCAGAATCAGGCTGCGGCAGTAGTCTCTCACATTAATGTGGCGCGGCCATCTTGGCCGTGACCCGGCACGGGCAGGATGCCCGTGCCACGGCAAATTGGGTCGCGGCCGCTATGGCAGCACCATTGCTGGTCAGCAAGGACGGATGTTATAATTCCCTGGCAGGCTGTCGAAATGAAGTTTGTTAGCGTTGTCATTGCAATCCGGAGTCCGCGGAAGCGGATCGGAAGCCCCGTAAGGTTGTCTGGAACTCTTTTGAAGCGGCATAGGAGCTCGCATGATTCGTGATTGCCTTGTAGATTACTGCACAGGCTTGAGCAAGGCTCTCGAGAACGTACCTCAGGATCGCTTCGAAGAGTTCGTCCAACTCCTCGAGAATGCCTATCATGAGGGCCGCCAGGTGTTTTTCATGGGCAATGGCGGCAGTGGGTCAACCGCTTCTCACATTGCCTGTGACCTCAACAAAGGTGTATCCTACGGCCGCGAGAAGCGCTTTCGTGTGATTTCCCTGAACGACAATGCCGTTACCCTGACGGTTTATGCCAACGATGTCTCCTACGAAGATGTTTTCATCGAGCCGCTAAAGAATTTCCTTCGTCCGGGCGATCTGGTGGTGGGCATTTCCGGAAGCGGTAACTCTCCCAATGTCCTGAAGGCGATAGGCTATTCAAATAGCCATGACGCTCATACGGTCGGCCTGTGCGGTTTCGATGGAGGAAAACTCGCCGGTCTTGTGCGTACCCCCGTCCTCGCCCCCGTGCGCGACATGCAGAAGGCCGAAGACGCTCACATGATCCTTCTGCACGTGGTCATGCAAGTCTTGCACAGACGCCTGCAGGATTAAAGCAAGGAGTCAGAAATACCGAGCGGCGTAAGCCACTGGTCCGGGAATCCGCGGCATGCCCACGCGTCTTAGTTTTTTAGGGGGCTGGGCGATGAGTGGAGACGCACCAGAAAGTGTTTCCCTGGAGGGAAGCGGGGTTAATCTGCAGGCACCGTGGCTTCAGTTTCGCCTGAGGCCGCGCTCTGCTCGCCGTTTGCGGCTATAGCCGTCACCACGTAGTAGTAGGTCGCTCCGGGGTTAACGTTCCCGTCCACATAGATGTTACCGTTAATCGGCGTTGCATTCAGGGGCGTCGCGCTCTCGCCTCCCGAGGTGGTTCCCCGGTAGACGTTATAGGCCACAATCCCATCTATCCCGCTGCTGCCGGTCCAGGAGAGAACCACGTCGTGGCTTCCTGCGCCCGAAAGGCTCACCGTCTGTGGGCTGCCCGGGGCATTGTCTGTGATGCTGAGAGTGGCCGTGTGCGCCCCGCCAACACTCGGGGTGAAGGCCACTACGATCGTACAGGTGCTTCCTGCCGCCACTGAAACGCCGCAGGTGTCTGCGATCTCAACAAAATCGTCCACGTTGGCTCCCGCGATCACGAGGCCGTTGATGCTCAAGGGTGCATTGCCGGTGTTGGTCAGAGTGACGGTCCCGGCGGCGCTGGTTAGCCCAACCGCCTGACTCCCGAAGGAAAGGCCGGTGGTGGAAAGGCTGGCTGCCGGCACAACGCCCGTCCCGGAGAGGCTCGCCGTCTGCGGACTGCCGGCGGCGTTATCGGCGAACACGATCGACGCAGTGCGTGATCCCATGGAACTGGGCTTGAAGGTGACGGATAGTGTGCATTGCTCGGAAGATGTCAGTGAGGAGCCGCAATTGTTGGTAAGAGTGAAGTCCCCCGCGTCAGAGCCAGTAACTTCGACACTCGAAAGAGTCAGACTTGCGTCGCCACCGTTCGTCAACGTGGCGGTTTGGGGTGCGCTGGTCGTGCCTACGCGCTGATTGGCGAAATCAATGCTCGTGGAACTTAAGGAGAAACCTGCAGCGGGGGCAGTGCTGACCCCCGTGCTCCCGCCGCCCCCGCAGGAGAGACAGCATACGGCGGCGATGCACAAGACGGCGAGCATCGTTTCCTCAGCGCGGCGAAAATGGAGGCTCCTCGCTTGCATACCGCATGACCTTCGGCCCTATATGGCGCTAACCTCGGACGGAGTTCTACCCTTCGTTGGTCGTTATCGTTTTTAGTTAAGCGCGGCCTACGCTAAGGTTCCGTTACCCCACACCGGAGTCTATGGCACGAAGGTGCGGCCTGATCGGCTGATTTACTACTTAAGCGCCTCAGCCGAGCATTTGCTGCAGTAATTGGGATATCCGTCCTATATTTCGATCCTGAACTCCAGTGTCAACCCTAGCATACATCGGACTGCCACTGAATGCAACTCCCCGAATTGAGACGTCTATTATGTAACCGTGGCTGCCGAATACGTCGCGACGCTCTTGGGAGATTCCATCATTCTTCGGTTCACCACTTGTCATGAAAATGCCCTCTCCCCCCGAGGGGGAGAGGGCGCCCGCGACCGCGCTTTCACCAGCCGGCGCGGGTCGGAGGAGGGGATCCTGGTTCTACGCCCAAGCCTTTTTCGTTGGCTCGCAGGTTACCGGCCGTCGCGGCCCTGCCCGACGAGCATTCTGGCCATGGCAGGCAACTCCTTACTCTTCCGCAACTTATTGATGCTCCGATGGCTCCATTTGGGACTGATGGACATTGGGCTGCCGGACCGTTGCATGGATGAGATGTTAGGTGTATGTTGTCTACAGCATTGAATTCCGTAATGGAAACTCTGGACGAAGTGGTTGGAGTGGAGACGGGTTATGTCCGGCATATGCGGACAGTATAACTTTGGAAAACTGGAGCCCATCGATCGTCGCGACCTTCAGGCAATGACTCAGACCCTCATTAATCGAGGCCCAGATGACGAAGGGTACTACGTCGCAGGTCCCCTCGGCTTGGGCTTCCGCAGGCTCTCCATCGTCGATCTGAAGGGCGGCCATCAGCCCATGTCGGATGGGGAAGAAACCGTCTGGCTGGTTGTCGATGGTGAGGTCTATAACGCTCCTGAACTGCGGCTTGAACTGCAAGGCTACGGCCACGTTTTCCGCACCAAATCGGACGCCGAGGTCGTCATCCACGGGTACAAGCAATGGGGCGATGAGGTGCTCAATCACCTCAACGGCATGTTCGGGTTAGCCATCTGGGATGTCCGTCGCGAGCGCCTGGTTCTCGCTCGCGACCCTTTTGGAATAAGACTGCTTTATTACCGAATCGCTGAGGATCGCTTGTATTTCGGCTCGGAGTTACGCGCGATTTGCGCCGCGATGCCGGATGGGGCCGAGGTCGATCCGACTTCGTTGAATCTCTTCTTGGAGTACGGCTATACGCCCTCGCCGTATACGCCACTCAACGGCGTGCGCAAACTCGCTCCGGGAGCCAAACTGATCATCCAAAAGGGCTCTTATCAGTTGAGCCGGTGGTACGGATTCAAGCCTACCCCTTTCGCACCGCCAAAGTCACCCGCCGAAGCTCGGGAAGAGCTGAGCGCCCTCTACATCCAGGCGATTCGCCGGCATCTGGTCAGCGATGTACCGGTCGGCTTGCTTTTGAGCGGTGGTGTGGACTCCGGCTTGCTGCTTGCGTTGATGAATCGCCATGGGAGTTCGTGGCCTACATATGTGGTAGGATGCGGCTCGGCGTTCTCCGATGACGAATTGGCGGACGCCGCCGCAACCGCTCGCCTCATGGGATCGAAGCAGACGAGCGTCTTGATTGCGAGATCGACTTTTGAAAAGACGCTATCGAAAACTTTTGCTTTGCTGGAGGAACCGGTCGCGGATTCCGCGGTTGTGCCGATGTATTTCGTATGCCAGCGAGCCCGCCAGGATGTCAAAGTAGCTTTGGCGGGGCAGGGGCCGGACGAATTGTTTGGTGGTGGTCTCCGTCATCTTGGGGTTCGCTATGCCGACCTCTGGACTCGCCTACCGGCTTGGATGCGCAACCGTGTCTCCTCCGCCATCACCGCGCTGCCCAGAATGGAGACCCTCAAGCGGGGAGTTCACTATCTGGCGATTCCGGATCGAATCCGCAGATATCAATATGTTCTGTCGCTCCTGCCGGGAGAGCAAGTCAATGACCTGTTCCAAGACGGGCTGCTAGGCCCCAATTCAGGTGACACCGCGCTGGAATGCTGGGAGAGCATGGGCGATCTCATCTCGGAGACTGACGAGCTTGGAGGGCTCCAGTTCCTTGAGGTGCGATCCACTCTGCCGGACAGAATTTTCATGTACGCGGACAAGCTCTCGATGGCCCATCGTCTCGAACTACGTTTCCCGTTTGTGGACAAAGAGATCGTTGAATACGTGGAACGGTTGCCGGCCAACCTCAAAGTGAGGAGTGGCTCCCGGGAATGGTTACACCGCCTTGTCTGCCAGTACTTCCTTCCCGGTCCGATGTTGAGCCGGCCAAAGCGAGGGTTCGCGACGAACGTGATTGAGGGGTGGTACCGCAGCGCTTTAGACAGCAAGATGACGGAGATCTTCCTCGACGACAGCTCAAGGATATATCAGTACCTCGAGGCAAGAGCCGTACGGGGACTTTTCGACCGGCACTCGTCCGGTCGGCAGGACAATCACAAACTCCTGCTTCGCCTTACCGCGTTAGAGGAATGGCTCCGGGCTTACCACGCGCCCCTTGCTGCCTTGAGATCGTCGATGGGGAGAGTGTCGGTGTGAGAACCCGCTTTCGCTTGTCATTCCGAGTATCCTCAGGCGGCGAGGTATCTCGCTCTGTCCTTGAAAACATTCATAGCGAGATTCCTCGCCGCGCCCTCTCGAAGATCCCGTCATTTCTGCTACGCTACACAAATAGGTCTTACCAGCATAGCCCTTCGATGTGAGCTCGCGAGGCCTGCTCGGGGTCCAGCAGGCCGACAAGATCGATCACCTTCTGACTCTTCTTCAGCTTGCGTATCACACGCGCGAACTCCGGGTTGGTTCCCGCGATGACCAGGACTTCCGAGGAAGCCCGCAGCTCCTCGAGCGAACCTACGAGCTGGCGTGGGAGTTCCGGGAGAGCACCTTCCACGTAGGCGCGGTTCGCGCCCAGCAGCTTCTCAAATTCCAAGTGAGGATCGTAGATCTTCAACTTGCACCCACCCTCGTTCAACGCTTTTACCAGTTTACAAGAGGGGCTCTCGCGCAGATCGTCGGTGCCCGGCTTGAAGACCAGTCCGAGCACGCCCACGCGGCGCCTTCCGGTGGCGCGAATCAGATCCCGAGCGCGCCTCAGATGGCGGTCGTTGCTTCGAAGGATGCCTTCGAGCAGTGGGATGTCCAGCCCTCTTGCCTTTCCCATTCTCGCTAGCGCTCGCACGTCCTTCGGCAGGCAGGGGCCGCCAAAGGCAAATCCCGGTTTGAGATAGAGGGGAGAAATATTGAGCTTTCGGTCCTCGACGAAGATGCGCATTACGTCACGACCGTCAATCCCCGCACTCTTCGCCAGTGCCCCCAACTCATTGGCGAAGGCGACCTTCAAGGCGTGGAAGGCGTTATCGGCGTACTTCACCATTTCCGCCACTCGAAGCGAAGTTACGAACAGCGGAGCCCTGATCGGCCGCCAGAGTTGCAGAAGTTTTGTGGCCGCGCCGGCTCGGGCGAGCCCAATGACGGTGCGGCTGGGATGAAAGAAGTCCTCAATGGAAGACCCCTCTCGCAGGAATTCCGGGTGGAAACAGACTTCGAAACCGGCTCCCGCCTTGTGGCGCGCCGTGCGTTCGAGCAGGGGAATCACGACTCCCTCCGTGGTTCCTGGGGGAATGGTGCTCCGCACGGCCACGGTGTGAGGAGGGTGGGGAAGGCGCAAGGCCCGGCCGATCTCCGTCACGGCGAGCGATACGTAGCTCAAGTCGGTCTCGCCGCCTTTCCGGGACGGCGTCCCCACGCAGACCAGAGATAGTTCGGCGCCCTCCATCGCTTCGTCTGTCCGAAGCGAAGCCCGGAACCTGCCAGCGCGAACTACTTGCCGGATTAGCCGCCCAAGGCCTTTTTCGCGCAGCGGAGAGACGCCCTCGTTGATCATCCGGACCTTAATGGGTGAGATGTCTACGCCGCAAACATCGTGGCCCATTTTTGCCAGACACGCTCCCGTAACGCAGCCAACATAGCCAAGCCCAAAGACGGCAATTCGCATCTACCCTCCGTCTAGAAAGGAAATGAGATTATGGTACGTGAACGCTCGGTTAATGGTTTTTTGGATCCACGTGCCGATCGAGACAGCGAACCCGACCTTGCGCCAGTGGGGGATCTCGCGAGACAAAATCCGGTCGTGAGCTCGTTTCAGCGGGACCTTCCTATGAAAAGCGCGCACTCTCCAATGACTTCGTCCGTTTACGAGGGTGGAGTGCCCCTACGCTACGATACCGGCTCCTCCGTCCACGACGAGTGCGTGGCCTACGATTCCCGTTCCTGCCTCCGAGCAGAGGAATTGGGCGGCCCACGCCACCTCCTCCGGCGTTACCAAACGCCCTATTGGAGTGCGGCTTGTCGCAGCGGCGATTCGGTCCTCTCCTTGCGGCATCGCCTTCCAGGCATCAGTGGCTACCGTCCCGGGCACAAGGATATTCACGCGAATACCGCGAGGCGCCAGTTCGACAGCAAGGTGCCGGGCCAGGGCCTCGAGCGCGCCCTTAGATGACCCGATGAGGGAATAGTACGGCAAGGCGCGCTGAGCTCCCATGGAACTGACGGCCAGTACGCTGGAGCGCTCGGCGAAGCGGTTCAGGAGAGCCTTCGTCAATTCAAAGAAGGCACGCACATTCAGCGAAAAAGTCCAGTCGAAGTGACGTGTGTTAAGTTCAGAAAAAACACGATGCACTCCGGTAGCCGCACAATGGACGAGCCCGGTAAGGGGCTCGCCGCCCTCATCGATGGATTTCTCCATATCCTCGATGCCTTGGGATCGGGTGGCATCGGCGCGGCAGAGCCGGATGCGCAGTTTTTCGCGATCGGCCGTGGCTTGAAGATCATCTGCGGCTTTTTGATCGCGGACGTAGGTCGCGATCACTGCCGCCCCCGCCCTGGCAAAGCGCAGTGAAATCGCACGGCCGATTCCCCTCGTACCGCCTGTAACAAGGACTTCACCTGACAGAGCAAATGGGTTCTCCATAATACGGCCTTCTGCCGAGCACAAGAGTGGCTGCTAGGCGCACCACACTAATGTCGCGTGAGAAAAGTACGTTTACTTTTCGGGTTTATCACGAGTCGATGTAGCGCCGACCTTTAGGTCGGCAAGTGCTGACCTAAAGGTCAGCGCTACCGGTAAACGCAATTTCCGAACGCAACACCAGCGACAGAGCGGTTGTATTATGCATTAACGTAGAACATTTCACAACCAAAGCTCAGTGGCTCGACGTTAGTAGATGACAGATTGTGGAATGAGATTATGGGAAGCTCGCGTGCGCAATGGTGGCTTCCGGCCTTTCGATGATGCGGACGCCCCAGCTTTTATTTCGCATGCCGGCGCCACAGCTCGAAATTTACTAACGCCCAGAGTTGCTTTGTTCGGTCGTGAATGCCCTCAAAGTGTTCGCGCAGAAGCGTCTGCATGCGCGCCGGGTTGAAATAGCCACGTCGCAGAGCCTCTGGTGAGAGCACCAAGTCCGTGACAAAGGACTTTAGTGGTTTTCGGAACCATGGGCCGACCGGGACAGCGAAACCGACCTTGCGCCGGTGGAGGATCTCGCGAGGCAAAATCCGGGCGAAGGCTCGCTTCAGCAGAGCCTTCGTACGAAAGCCGCGTATGAGGAGTTCTGTCGGGACTCGCGCGGCAAATTCCACCATTTTATGATCCAAGAGCGGGACGCGCTCCTCCAGCGAAGCCGCCATGGTCATCAGATCCCCGCGCAGGAGAAGGTTGTCCGGGAGCCAAACTTTGAGGTCGGCATAGAGCATTCGCTTAAGCGGCGTGCGGCCATGCTGTCTCTGTAAATAGCTTTCAAAGACGTCTGCGGGATGAGCGGGATTGACCTGCGCAAGAAATTCGGGGGTGAAAAGGCTCTCGCGCTCTTGGCGCGAGAAGGAAGCGAACCAGGTGACGGCGCGCTCCGCCTCATCGCGAATGGACAGCGCTTCGAGGGCGGTCCTGGCTCGCTGCTGATGGTACGGCAGCCAGCCAATCATGGCGCGGGTCACGCTCTTGGGGAGGCCCGAAACCAATCCAGCCAGGGGGTCGGCGGCATACTTGGGGTAGCCGGCGAACAGCTCGTCTCCGCCTTCCCCTGCCAGCACCACCTTAACGCTTCGCGCTGCCAGTTGCGAGAGCAAGTACAATGCCACGTCGGTGGGCTCAGCGATGGGCTCGTCGCGGAAGGCCACCAGACGCGGCAGTTCACAACTCAGTTGCTCGGGGTGCACAATGAGCTCGTGATGCTCGGTGCGAAAGCGTCGCGCCACGGCCCGTGCGTAGGGCAATTCGTTGAACTCAGGTTCATCAAAACCCACCGCAAAGGTGCGCGGGGGCCGAGCTTCTAGTTCCGTCATGAGCGCCACCACGGCGCTTGAATCCGTGCCGCCGCTCAGAAAGGCCCCAAGCGGAACATCTGCGACCAGACGCAATCGGACCGATTCACGAAGTTGCTCGACGAGTTCGTCGCCGACTTCCATTGCCGGGCGAGGCGCGTCTTCTTCGCTAGGGATATCCCAATAGGCGTGGGTTTGTACGCCCGTCGAGTCGGCAAGCAGGAAATGACCTGGGAGCAACTTCTCGACGCCCAGGTAGAACGTGCAGGGCGCGGGGATGTAACGGAACCCAAAGAAGTCATAGACGGATTGCGGGTTGACCTCCAATGGCTGTTCGGCCAGCTCGCGCAGGGCGCGCGACTCGGAGCTGAAAACCAAGCGGCCCGGCTCCAGACGGTAAAGCACCGGCTTGATCCCAAGGCGGTCGCGAACCAACAGCAGGCGGCGCTTGCGAGCGTCCCACAGCGCGAAGGCGAACATGCCCCGGAGGTGGTCGAGGCAGGCCAACCCGTATTCCTCGTAGAGTTGGACAATCGTTTCAGTGTCGCTGGAGGTGCGGAAGCGATGTCCGCGCTGGCGGAGAATAGTGTTAAGTTCGCGGAAATTGTAGATTTCTCCGTTAAACGTAAGCCAGATCGTACCGTCTTCGTTCGACATCGGCTGGTGCCCGCCCGGGAGGTCAATGATGCTGAGGCGGCGGTTGCCCAGGCCCACTTCACCTGCCAGGTAGAAGCCCTCATCGTCCGGCCCACGGTGGGCCATAGCGTCAGTGGCGCGTCTCAGGGCAGCACCATCGGCTGGAGCACGCGTTCCGAAATTGAAAACTCCGCAAATACCGCACATTGAATCAGTCCGTGAATATCAAAGATCTCTTAGAGGTGACCGCCAAGCAGTCCGCTCCCCCCCGACCAGCTTCTTTCAAGGTGCTCGTGCTGGTGGGACAGAGCAGCTGAAACCGTTCTACGGCCCAGGCGCGGATGGCTCTCGTCCGTTTCCAACGCCGGACAGCCCCCTGCTCGCAAAAACTGGAACTCAACGCATGGTGGCGATGGATAATCTAGGTAGCAAGCGCGATTATAGCATTCTTCCCATTGGCTGCGGTGGGCTGCAAGGCCTTGGCCAGACGGTTCGTAGGGTTAAACGTCACCACAGGCTCGGTGGTCTGTCGTCGTTTGTTTACCTCCGCAGAGTTGCGGAATTGTCTTAAAATGGAAAGGTGGGGTTGAAGGTCGGAGGAGAACGAGACTTATTGCACTTCGACCAACTTGAGCGTTGGCCGGCCTTGTTTCGCGATTGAGCGAGGCTGCAACGATATTTCCGCACCAACTGATTTTATTGCCCCCAGTATGAATCCAAGTTAGAGACGGGGATATCCCGAAATATGCGACGGGAGTAAGCGGGGTGGGTGATGGGTGGGCCACCCAGGTATTTTATGTGGCGGGGCGATTGCCAATCCGGCGTCTAAGGTGACGGTGTATTTCGGTTCGGAGCAAGCCTACCCGTCGATCATTGCAGTTCAATACCGGGGGTTGCCTACGACTAATTCCTGCTTGGATGTGACGGCGACGGGGACGGTGGGGGATGGCGCGACGGTGGAGTCGGGGTCTTTCAGCACTACTCAATCAGACGAGGTAAGCTTCGCGGTGGGGGCGGTGAATGGGACGGGTGTTAGCTTCAGCGCCGGGACAGGGTAGGCGCTGGTGGCAGCGGATGCGGGGGGGGGGATGGTGGGGATCGAGCAAGAGGCGGTCATCTCTGCGCAATCAGGGGTAACAGCTTCAATGGGGTTTAGTGGGGATTTTGACGGCGCCCTGGTGGTGGCTTCCTTCATTGCAGGCGCGAAGTGGAAAGAGGCGGGGCTGCCCGCCGGTCACGGAGCGCTGGTGTGGGCGGCGACCAGTTATACGTCCGACAGTTGCGGTGGGGGGACTGCGTACGGCGGTAACGGACTCGAAAGGGAATACCTACACTACCCTTCAGACGAACGTATGCGGTAAGCGGGGTACATCTAGGCACTACGGCTAGCCCACTTTATAGCCGATCGTTTCGATGCGTCTTTTGGTTTCCGCATCCAGCTTGTCGATAAAATCTCTGAATTGAGGAACCTTTTCTGCCACGGCCAGACAGCGATAGGGCTTGGTGTGTGGAGGGGCTGCTTGCAGACGGTTCACATCATGATCAATGGACATCACTTGGACGATCTTGGAAAGCTCCTTAGCCGGATCAATCGTGAAGTCCTCCAACCGCAGCGCCAGGGTGGCGGCTCGCAGAAATAACTCGGTTTCCTCAACGAATTCCGGGAAAGACAAAAAGCGTGGGCCTGGTGAGGTTGCAAAAAATGCAGGGTCGCCTTTGGCAAAGGATTCGAACTCAGGAAAATTCTTCTCCAAGTCGGCGCAGAAGTCGCCTGTATTCTTATAAACTGTCGAGAGCACGGTAGACATGCTCTTGTTGCGAAGGTAGGCCCGCCACCATATCCAGTTCGTCAGCAACGAATCGAGGGGGTGACGATAGATAAAAATCAAGTCGGCCCACCCCGCTCTGACCGCTTCCAATATACGGCTTGTTACCCTTGGCAACGCCTGAAAGCGGGAGGCATGCCGAATTGTGGCGTGGTTGCAGTAGACCATAGAGGTCGGACGCCGATGGAGGCGGATCGTATCCCTTAGGTATTTCGCCCTTGCTCCAAGGTTTTTCTTCAGCAATTCGAAGAGATACCAACGTCCACTGCCGAACAGCCCAATCACATAAGTCGTTCTGTGGTTCCCCGCAGAATGGAGTCTCCAGTACAAATCCGTATACGGAAAGATGTAGCGGATGAACGCTAAGTTCTGACGAGGGGTTCGCCGCCCGAATCTGGCGAGCTTGCGAAGTAGCACTATTTGGGTCCAATATCGCTCGTGAATCAATTGTCGCAGGTGTCTCATCGTTTGCCTCCGCCTCGTTTCGTCGCGAGTAGTCGCGTCCACTGCACTCCCTCACGCTTATGTGCAAGGGAGCGTCCGCGTGCTCCAACTCTCAATCTGATGCAGCTGGGTGGCTGGCAAGGATTCTGCCTCTTGTTCCTCACAAGAATCAAGCATTTTGTGGCTTGTAAGCAAAAGTGTCGGAAAAGGGCAATGTTTCGGGCGACCCGCGATCCTAATAAACCATGGTCATTGGACTTTGATCTTGCCTCGATTCAGGCCGCGAAGAGTCCGGCTGCCAACTGATCTGAGCGATGTCGAAGACGCAATGCATACCGGGATGCCAACAGAGGCGGGGCAGTTGGTCCCTTTCCATCGGGAGAAAAGGTGTCAGATGCCGTTTCAACTGCATCTTCTTTCTGACACCGTTACGAGCGGGTCTCTACGCTCGCGTTTCTACCCAGGACCAGCAGACCATCCCGTTGCAGACCCGTGCCCTATGAGCCTAGATGAATCGCGCATTTCGCAACTCCATGCGGCGGCCTTGTTCCGATTGAAGGCAAACGTGGATACCCTGCTACGCCCCGGCCAGGCAGAAACCTCAGAAGCCGGCAGTCTGCCGATCTCTGCAGGCACCGAGGCCTAACGCAAGTTCGTTAGGGCAGCGCAACGATACAGAGTGCGAGTTGGCGGAGCCTTCGTCCATGCGCCACTCTGTCCCTGACCAAACGGGGACACGCCGCCTGCCAACTTTTTTTCGCCGGTCGACACTTGTGAGAACTAAATCGAGAAAACCACCTCATGTGTTCATCAATAGCCCGTGAATTGGCCACGCACTTAGCTTATGGTCAGGTTACTTGGGCACCCTGAAATCACCAATGCTGGGGGCTTCGAGTAAAATCCGTCGCGAGGCCTACCTGCGAATGGTGTGACCACCACCGGCGTTCAACTGTTAAGTACAGTTGCGGGGCACGCGGCGGAGCTTCAGTGCAGCACGTCATTCCTCTATCGGCACACGCAAAAAGCTGCTTCTGATCCGATCCCTGTAGCCTGCTGGGTCGGCAATCGCCCGCGCTTCAAGCTCGCAGACGTTGAAATCTGGTTGCAAGCTCGCAAACCCACTTCCACTTGTGATAACCTTGCAAGCGGAAGCGTGGTTGTCCGTGATCACTACATTCCGGAGTTTGTGAACAAACGTAAGCCTGGAACGCGCAGGGGCTATCTGCAAATGAGCACAAGCTGGTCTGGTTCGTGACCGCACGATACCTCGGAGAAGAACACTTGACTAAGGGTCATCGTAGCCAAGAACCTGTCGTTCTCATGGATGAGGAGATCGGTCGCCTGCGGGAATACAGGTCGCGCAGGCAATGGGTGACCGATGAGGACCTTGTTTTTCCTCACCCGAAAGATCCGAAGCGTCCGATGATCGACGACTTGGCACTCTCAGCCCTGCAGCGGGCAGGTGCCAAAGTCGGTTTGCATGTGACTTGGCATTAACTACGTCACTGAGGCGCATCCATGCTTTACCGAGCCGGGGTGCCGCTCAAGGTTATTCAAAAGCGCCTCGGACATTCAAAGTATCAAACCACTGCCGATTGGTACATCGAGCGGGATCTCGAATCAGCTCGACAAGCATCAAGGATTCAGAGTGAACTTCTCGCTGACTGGACGAAAAAACACCCTGCAAATGTTGCCGTAAATGTTGCCGTAACCGGTGACAAAGGGTCGTTCGCTGACGTAAGCTACTGAAAGGAAAGGTTCGGAGGGATGGGTGAGCGGTTGAAACCGGCGGTCTTGAAAACCGTTAGCCCCGAAAGGGGCTCGGGGGTTCGAATCCCTCTCCCTCCGCCACCCAAACGGCCTGTGAAATGTATTAGTTAGCGCGAGAAGTCTTTCCGCGTGTGTTATGCGTGTGGTTCGTCTCGCCAAGTGTCTCGGGGTGGGATTCCCAAACGCGCTTAACATCAGCCTCAAGCTGCTCCTGCCTAGCACGTATCCAGGGCGCATAGTGCTTTTCCGTAACCTTGATGCTTTTGTGGCCGAGCAGGACCGATACCCGCTCCAGTGGAACTCCCTGCAACAATAGGTGCTCCGGAATGGGCGGAGCCTGTGGGTGGGGCGAGGGTTCGACGCCGGGCACGTGCGAGCGCTGGCGGCGGTGCTGGAGAGCGAGGCATGAGAGGGCTGCCGAGCTTGCGCGCGCTGGACGAAGAGACGGCGGGCGGGCCGCGGGCGCGCATCTGGCTGGCGCGCGAGGCTCAGGACATGCGTTGCGGGTTTAACCGGCTGGCGGAGCGGGTGCGCGCGGTGATTGGCCAGGATCCGCTCAGTGGCCACTGGTTCGTCTTTCGCTCGCGACGGGGCGATCGCCTGAAAATCTTGACGTGGGACCGGGACGGATTGGTTCTTTGGTACAAGCGCTTAGAGGCTGGGGTGTTCAAACTGCCCCGCGCCGAAGAGACGGCGCGGGCGGTGGAGTTGCGCGCCAGCGAACTGGCGATGATCCTAGACGGGATCGACGTGTCGCGGCTCCAGCGCCTAGCGCGTTATGAACGCCCCGTGGATCAATCGCAGGTGAAGGGGTGAGCGGGGGGCGCGTCCGGGGGTGAAGAAGCCATTCCTGGAGCGAGTCTCTGCGATGCGGCCCCGAGCGAGGCCAGGGAAGCCCGGGCAGTGGGAGGCCGCCTGGGGAAGTTGACATTTCCTGAGAAATATCTCTCAAGATAAGCAACCAAGTTACTATTACTACATCTAATGAGGCGTGCCTGATTCCGAAACATCCCTGGCGAACCTGCCGGAAGACCCCGCTGCGCTGAAAGAGATGTTGCGCACGGCGCGAGCCGAGCGCGATCGCGCCCAGCAGCGGGCTCACGAGCAGGCAGCCCTGGCGCAGGAAAAAGCCGCGGTCGCGGCGCAGCAGAGGCAGCGTGCTGACGCGCTCTATCTCGAAAATCTCCGTCTCCAACTCCAGTTGGAGCGCTACCGGAAGTGGTACTACGGGCCGCGCGCCGATCGGCTGAAGACCCGCGAAGAGCTCGGGCAAGCGCTGCTCGCCTTCGGCGAGGAACTGGCACAGAAAGCGGTTCATCCCCAGGATGTCCCGTTGGCCGGGAGCAAGCCCGAGTACGAATCGCGGCGGGTTCGGCGGCGCCGGGGAAGGCGCGCCCTGGCCAACTTCGAGGACCTCCCGGTCAGCACGCAGGTCTACGAGTTGAACGCCGCAGAGCGCGCCTGCCCAGGCTGCGGAGTGGAACGAAAAGAGATCGGCGCGGAGGAGAGCTGGCAGATCGAATACCTTCCCGGCCGCTTCGAGCGGATCCGGCATGTGCGCAAGAAGTACGCCTGCACACAATGCGAAGCGGCGGGGGAAACGCCCCAGATCACGCGGGCGGCGCGGGCTGACTCGCCCATCGAGCGGGGACTGGCGGGGCCGGGCCTGCTGGCTTACATCGTGACCAGCAAGTTTGCCGACTACCTGCCGCTGTACCGGCTGGAGGAGATTTTCGCCCGCCAGGGATTCGAGATTTCGCGTGCCACGCAGTCGGTCTGGTGCGGCGACGTGGCGGATCTCGTTGAGCCCTTGTACTGGCGCATGGCCGAGCGCGTGCGGCGGTCGCACGTGGTGGCCACCGACGACACCGTGCTGCCCATGCTCAGCGCGGGCAAGGCCCAGCCGGCGCGCATGTGGGTGTATGTGGGCGATGCCGCGCATCCCTACAATGTCTTCGATTTCACCCTGCGCCGTAGCCGCGACGGGCCGCAACAGTTTCTGAAAGATTACACCCAGGTTCTGCTCGCCGACGCTTACGGCGGCTACAACGGCGTGGTGGCGGGCAACGGCCTGACTCGCGCGGGGTGTTGGTCGCATTATCTCGACAACGAATTTATCCAGTGAACGTGCGTCGGCCCCGCGAGAATCGTGGTTCGAGAAAGAGAACTCTCCAGATAAATCCCTAAACCATTTCATGGTGCTTGCGTCTAACCTCGCGTGCCTCCCAATCCGCTGTGCCGCGATGATCGTGAACGAGAAGTGGTCCGGTTGTGGCGCAGGAATCATCTATCTCCTGGCACGCTTGTAATCTACCTGCACTGGGTTCATCGATTTCGCAAGTACTGCCGTCAGCGCGGACGCAACGAGACCGCTGAACTGACCCTCGACGGGGCGCTCCGCTTCGCTGGAGCTTATAGAGGTCCCAGGAAAAAAGGAACCGTAGCCGTCCAAAGTCAGTTTGGGGCGCGCAATGCCCTCCATGCGTGGGCGTGTGCCCTGCGCTCGCTGAAGGTTCCCGTTCCACCATGGCGTGAGATAAGATCGCCAGCCAAGCTTTCTCTGCTAGTCGCTGCATATCGCCGTCATCGCCTTTTACATTGCAGTGTGGCCGAGGGAACGCTCCAGCGCGATCTCGAAACGGCTAAAGGCTTTCTCGGTCTGTTGCGTTCGCAGGGCAAGACTGCTGGCAGAGCTACCTTGGCCGATGTCGACCGTTTCATCCTCCATCTTTCGGAGCGCGTGTCGCGACGTACCGTCGCCGACAGGGGCAGTTCTCTTCGGTCGTTCCTCCGATACCTGCGGATGACAGGCAAGCTGTCGCGCGATCTGTCCGCGGGGGTCATGACTCCTCGCATCCGCCCTGCCGAGCGACCGCCTCGTGCCTTACCCTGGACGGACGTGCGCCGCATTCTCCAGTCAATTCCGCAGAGTCAACCACCCGGGAGACGGGACTTCGCCATGCTGCTGTTGATGGCCACCTATGGGTTGGGAGCCGCCGAGGTATTAGGGCTATGCCTGGAGAATGTCGATTGGCGAGCGAAGGTTCTGCGCGTGCGCCGACCCAAAACGGGTGTAGGGATCGATCTGCCCCTGCTGCCTCCCGTTGCCCGATCACTTGCCACCTACCTCCACAGGGAACGTCCGCGCGGCGATGACGAGCGGCGAATTTTCTTGCGAACGGCGATGCCCTATGAGCCGCTCACGAGCGGCGCCGTCCGACATCGCATTCGCTACTATGCTCAGCAAGTCGGGATCACCGCAAAGGTGATCGGAGCCCATGCATTCCGCCACAGCCACGCGAGTCGGCAGATCGACGCCGGAGCCAACCTTAAAGTGGTGAGCGACATCCTGGGCCACCGTCGGGCCTCCTCAACCTCAGTATACGTGCGGGTGGCCTTGCGCCGGCTTCGCACCGTCGCCCTACCGGTACCCCGATGACCGTGCTCTTCAACAGTTTCTTGGCTGCTGACCTCGGAGCGTTCCTTCAGTTCAAGCGGAGCCTGGGATATCGCTATGCCCGCGCCGAATATACGTTGAGGGAATTTGATCGGTTTCTCCGGCGGAATGCCGGACGATACCGAATGGGAGGGCTCGATCAGGGTATTCTGGCTTGGTTAGCGAGCAAGCCACAGCGGAAGGCCGTCAGCGTCTTCATGGACGCCGCGGTGCTCCGCCAGTTCTGCCTCTATCTGCGGCGGCGTCCAGGCAAGTCGACTTTTCGTGAACCGCTATGGCCCAGGCTGCCAACTGAATCCAGCTTCGTACCTTACATCCTTTCGACACAGGACATCGGACGGCTGCTCAAACTTCCCGGCCAACTCGACAGACCGCCTTTCCGGGCTGCTCTGTACCCGGCATTACTGCTGCTCCTGTACTGCACAGGGGTGCGGTTTGGAGAGGCGCTTCGTCTCCGCATCCGGGATGTGGACACGCGCCAGAGAACTCTTTTCGTCGAAACATTCAAGGGGCGCGCTCGGTGGGTACCGTTTGAACGTTCCTTGGCAAGAGAGCTGGACAAGTATCTCGCGGCTCGGCGCACGTTCACTTCGGTCCAGCCGGACGAGGCCTTCTTCGTAGGAGTGCATCAGACGAGGTTACCGGTCAAAACAGCATGGGGAACCCTCCGAGGGTTATTCCAGAAGGCAGGCCTAAAGCCTGATCAGGGCCGCGTCGGACCCCGGCCATATGACCTACGCCACGCTTTTGCCATCCATCGGCTTACTCGATGGTCTCGGCAAGGTGTCGACCTTCAGACGCGACTTCCCTGGCTGTCTGCTTACATGGGCCATGACGACATCCTGGGGACGGAGACCTACTTGACGGCCACGCCCGAGCTTCTCGGTCTTGCCGCCCGTCGATTCCGTCACCGATACCTGAGCACGCGGAACGACAAGACTGTGGAGGAATGATGATCCGGAAAGAACGGAACCGCCTTTTGGCTTTGGTGCAGAGTTTTTTCCAAGACTACCTTCGCAACGTGCGCGGGGCCAGCGATCATACCATCCGTGCCTACCGCGACGCCCTCCGGTTGTTCTTCTTGTTCTTGGCCAGCAGTGGGAGACGGTCAATAGACCAATTGAAATTAGACGACCTTCAGGCGCAGGCCGTTCTTGCCTTCTTGGATCACGTCGAGTCGAAGAGAGGTAATTCTTCCGCGACCCGCAATTGCCGACTGGCGGCGATTCGCAGTTTTGTGCAGCATCTGCTCCGGCACGACGTCACGCGAGCCGATCAGTATGGACGGATCCTTGCCATCTCGAATAAAAGGAAGCCTCTTCGTGCTGCCCGATATCTCGAACCGGAAGCGGCTCGGGCCATCATCACCGCCATCGACCTCCAAGCACCGCAGGGGACGCGCGACCGAGCCCTGTTGCTCTTTCTCTACAATACCGGAGCTCGAGTCAGTGAAGCCCTGGCAGTTCGCCCTCGCGAGCTCCGCCTAGCGCATGTTTACTTTTTTGGCTGTAAGTTATTGAAAGCATATGAGCCGTTTTGGCCGTTGGTCACTACATGACCGTTTCCTCCCCCGTCGGAGGCTGCGGCGGATCCAGCCGGGCGATGCCCAGGGCCTTCAGGACTTGCGCGGCATGAGTGCTGCCGCGGCTGACACAGAGCTTGCGATGCTGATCCAGTTGCACCTCCACACAGCGCACCGTCTCCAGTGCGCGCCAAGCAAACGGCGAGGAAAGCGGACTGCCGGCGGCGCGCAGTTTCTTCTCCATCGCCCGGTCCAACAAAAACGCCAGGGCGGCCACGAACACGTGAGCCTCCACGCGGCGGGGCCAATGATGGTAAATCGGCCGTACCTCCAG
>JBELAJ010000720.1:0-3527 GCA_049508935.1 Terriglobia bacterium
AGGACGTAACAGCGTTGGCCGCTTACCTCTTCCTCGCGGATGAAGCGGAAATCATAATTGTCCGCCGAGATGTCGGTTAAGGCGTAGTCTTTCGTGACCTCGGCTTCATTGGCCAGCATGCGGCGAACAATCATTTGTCCCAGTCCGCTCCCGTTAGTCGCCTGAATAATGTACCCTTTGGAGTCCGGTGGAACGAAGGCTACATCGGCAATCACCTCGGACATAGCTTTGCCTTCTTCCTTCCCAAACAACTTGTAATTCCGCGTGACGATGTAAGGGCGAAGGCGAGCCCGGTTCTCTGCCCGGGCCTGCGTCATGTGCGCCACGATGGCTTCCACTTTTGGGACTGTACTCCCGGTCTGTGCCGATGCGGAGGCCATTGCCGCGACGAGGTAGAGAAAAAGCGTCCACGAGGTTTGTTGCCGCTCAGCCACGTAGAAAAAGCTCCGTCCCGCTTCACAAATCTTGAACCAAGAGTATTGCGGCATAGGTTCACCCTCTGCGATCATTCGCCGCCTTAGGAAAAAGATCGGCGACGGGTGAGCAGGTTCCACACCAACCAAATCACCGCAACCACGAGCAATAAGTGGATGAGGCTTCCGGCAACGTGAAAGCTAAAGCCCAGCAGCCACATGAGTATCAGAACCACGAAAATTGTCCAGAGCATGTTGATCCTCCCGCCTAACAACCGTCTCCAGGCAGATCCTGGATGCAAGCTAGAGATTTACTTCTTACACCTGCATCCTTTATACCTTGGGGTAGTTCGCGTGTCAGTCCCGTACTGCTCACTTGCGTGGTCACAATTGCTCACAAACACCTTGCAGATAGCGTTACGTTGAGATATAATTCGCAATGCAGGTACTGCTAAAGACTCAGAAAGAGTTCGGCAGTTCCGCTTGTGGCCTGCCAGGCTTTGCGCGAGAGATCCCAATGTCCAAACCAGGAGACTCTAAAACACACTGCGAACCGGTCCCTCTGCGACGCCAGAGTTCGCGCCCCTGCAACGCTACTGAAACTCGAGGATGAAGAATCGGCGTGATGCAAGCAAGAGAGAGAGGTCGTTATGACGACACCGAAACAGAAAAACCCGCCTAAGGTGGTCAAGCCCAACGGCAACGGCAAGCCGCCACTTGCGACGGCAAACGGGACCACACCGCCCGTCAATTGGGCGGCATTCCTCGCAGGAATCTCGTACGGGAAAACCGTTCTAGAATACGGCGCCGAGCGCACGATCTTCGTGCAGGGCGACCCCGCGGATTCTGTGTGGTATCTCCTCAAAGGCAAGGTGAAACTCGCGGTGACCTCCCAACAAGGCAAGGAAGCGATCGTCACCGTTCTGGGCGGCAACGAGTTCTTTGGCGAGGGATGCTTGGCCGGCCAGCCGTTGCGCATCTCCACGGCTATAGCGGTGACGGATTGCACGCTTTACCGGTTCGAGAAGTCGCTGATGGTGCGTCTGCTCCACGAGCAGCACGGAATTGCGGAATTGTTCATCACGCACCTGCTCTCACGCAACATCCGATTTGAAGGGGATCTGGTCGACCAGCTTTTCAACTCCAGTGAGAAGCGCCTGGCCCGGATTCTCTTATTGCTGGCGCATTTTGGCAAGGAAAGCAGAGCCGAAACTGTCCATCCCGGAATCAATCAGGAACACTTGGCCCAAATGGTCGGTACCACCCGGTCGCGGGTCAGCCATTTCATGAACAAGTTCCGGACGCTGGGCTTCATTGATTACGCGGGCAGCGGCGCGTTGACGGTTAACAGTGGCCTCTTGAGCGTAGTCCTGAGCGACTAGTGCCGGGTTTCTCCCTCCGCGGGCACAACGCCAGCAACCGCAGCGCGCACAGAAAGCGCAGCCAGCCGCAGCACCGCACACAGCAGGCACAACGCCAGCAGCCGCAGCGCACACAGCAAGCGAGACAGTCCTCTCAGCCCAGTCACAAATACGGACTGCACCGAGCGCACCCATTCCTCAGGCATCGCCGCAGCCGGTTGTACCGAAGGCTTGGTGGGTATACACTCTAATCCGTAAGAAACTTGAAATCAAACATTCTGGATTGAGATCGCGAGATGGTTCATCGGGAGGTGGCATTCATCCTCGCCGGCGGCAGGGGAAGCCGCCTGCACCCACTCACCAAAGAACGCGCGAAGCCTGCCCTGCCGTTCGGGGGCAGATACCGAATCGTCGATTTCGTGCTGAGCAATTTGGTGAATTCGGGCATTTGCTCCATCTACGTATTGACTCAGTACAAAAGCCAGTCTTTACTACGGCACCTGCGAGACGGTATCCTCTCTGGCGGACTGGTCCGCAGTTCGATCCTCGGCCGGGGTGTACACGTTCACGACGGCGCCGTGGTGGAGGAGTCCATCGTTTTCGATAGCTGTGAAATCGGCCGACGCGCCAGAATCCGCCGGGCCATTTTGGATGAAGGCGTCAAGGTGCCGGAAGATGCCATGATTGGGTACGATGTCGAACAAGATCGTCAGCAGTATTCCGTCAGCGAGAGCGGCATTGTTGTGGTGGAAGCTAGTCACTCCGCACTCGACATATGGACTAAGTAAGTGTTCATTCGAGTTCACCGGGTGACACGGACAGTGGTCCGGCGGCAACGCTCTCGTCTAGGTTGCGCTTGTGATAGCTTCCGCGAAGGGAAAGTGAGGCTAGGATTATGCCGTACAACGAGGTATGGGTTGGAGTCCTTTGCACGCGGTGCGGCATTCCCATCCTACTCTATAACGAAACAGCATGGGGTAGGATCACTGGTTCAATTATGAAGTCAGAACTGGGCCGAGCGTCTAAGTTTCCGCTGCGTTGTCCTGATCCGAATTGCTGTGAACAGTTCAATTATCAACTGGAACAATTCGTGCATTTTCGGGTGGAACAAATACAGGGGCCTCGATGACCAGCGGATCGGTAAGCCACAAAATCACCTTTTCTGGTACAGTTATTTTGGCTTATCCACGGGGCGATCTCCTAACGCAAGTAGGATGATCGAGAGATACCAATTTATGGTATTAACTCAGTCTGTAAAAGGCGATGCTTGCCTTTTTTCTTAAACGCATAATCCATCCTCACCTCCAACTGCCCCTCGCAGACCCGCAGTTTTGGAAATTGCAACTCGGCCAGTTTCCATTGAGCCACCCCTCGACGGGGTGCTTCACGGCGGAAATGCGAAAAAATCGAAGGATGCGGCGCTGGGAAAGGTGTCCGTCATGTGCTCGACCGAAAGTCTTCGCTGAGCGGGTGGTGGGCCTAGTGCCACAAGGTCTGCGATGCTCCAAGACCGTCAGTGCAAGTTTCACCCACTGCCTTTTTCTGCGAACCATGGACATCCCGTGGCAGCAGGCGGACAGGCTGGAACGCCACTAGTCGTGCAGGACGACGCTGAGCAGGCCCCGGTGGACGCTAACCCAACTTCCGCGGTCCAAAGGATTTTTTGGGCAGTTCCGGAGAGTAATGCTTTTGTTTGCAGCGCTCGTTCCCTTTCAGGCCTAAATAGTGACGAATACACACAAATATATTCCTT
>JBELAJ010000721.1:0-4292 GCA_049508935.1 Terriglobia bacterium
CTCGACTATGGTCTGCGCTATTCCGCCCAGACTCTGGGATCGTACGCGGCGTTCGCCCCGCGCCTCGGCCTGGTTTATTCTCCCGGGCAGAGCGCCAAAACGATTATTCGCTCGGGCGTCGGCCTTTTCTACGACCGCCTGCCGCTGCTCTCCGGCGATTTCACCCAGAACCTGACGCGCGTGGTGACCTATTACAATGCCCAGGGCGTGCCCACCGGCCCGCCCATTGTTCTCGAGAACTATTACCAGGAGAAGAAGGAGCACGGAATCGTTGTGCCCTCGCACAACCGCCTGGGCAGCACGCCTTTCAACTTGACCTGGAACGTGGAATTGGACCGGGAGATTCGGCCTAATGTGATCGCTCGCGTGAATTATCTCAGCAGCCGCTCCTACCAGGAATTCATCATCAATCCGCTTTACGAGACCTCCCCCGGGCCTCTCATGCTCCTCAGCAACACCGGCTCGTCGCGCTATCACGAACTGGAAGCTACGTTGCGCTTTAAGGTCCGCGAAAATGCCGACATCAACGTTTCCTACGTCAACAGCCTGGCACGTGGAGACCTGAACACGCTCTCCTACGTCTTCGTGCCTTTCGAGCAACCGGTCATCCGGCCGAATTTCTTCTCCACGTTGCCCAGCAACGTTCCCAACCGGTTAGTCACCTGGGGGCGGATCAAAGTCCCCTGGGAAATCACCGCCGGGCCTGTGCTTGACCTCCATTCCGGTTTTCCCTATTCCGCCGTCGATGAGCTCCAAAACTACGTCGGCACTCCCAACAGTCTCCGCTTCCCAACCTATTTCTCCCTCGACTTGCAGCTTGCCAAGGACTTTCGCATGCGCCTGATTCCCTGGGCGAAGAATCATAAGTTTCGCGGGGCGATCCGGATCTTCAATATCACCGACTACGGCAACTATCGCGACGTCCACAACAACGTAGATTCCCTCTATTTCCGCCAATTCGCCGGTTTCCTGCACCGCTTCATTGATCTCTCTCTTGATGTCGTCTATTGAAACGCGGGATTCGAAGATGCTGATTCTCGACTTGGGATGCGGAAAGAAAAAACAAGATCCTGCCGCTGTCGGACTCGATCGGCAACGCGGCTCCTCGGCCGACGTGCTCTGCGACTTGCGGCATTTCCCCTGGCCAATCAAGGACAATTGCGCGGGCAAGATTTACCTCTCCCACTTTCTTGAACATCATCCCGACATTCTGGGGGCCATGGCGGAGGTGCATCGGATTGCGCAACCCGGCGCCGAAGTCATCATCGTAACCCCGCACTACAGCTCGCCTGACTCTTACACCGATCCCACTCATCTGTTCCACCTGGGGATGCACAGCTTCGACTACTTCGAGCGGGCCAGCTTTGAGGATTTCACCTATGCTGCGGGCGGGTTTCGAATCCTGGAGCGCCGCTTGACCTTCGGCGGGAACTTGCTGCTCGATAACTTGGGAAGAATGCTTGCGGCGATCTCAGTCGACTTCTACGAAAAGCACTTGGCGTGGATTTTCCCGGCGCGGAACATGATTTGCCGGCTGGAGGTCTTAAAGAGCAGTTGAGGAGTCCAGGAGTCGAGGAGTCAAGAACTTTTGAACTCCTCGACTTCTCGACTACCTCACTGCGTGATCTGGCTTTGGTCAGGCTGATCGAGAGGTGGTGGAGGCGGTACGTCCTTACCCGCTGTCGTGTGGTTAACGATAAAC
The DNA here is from genome assembly GCA_049508935.1 of Terriglobia bacterium. GTDB lineage: Bacteria > Acidobacteriota > Terriglobia > UBA7540 > UBA7540 > CAVROP01. The sequence continues at coordinate 1,703 of JBELAJ010000721.1, forward strand.
GTCAGTTCCGTTCCCTGCACGAGGATGATGTCCTTTTCATGCTTGAGCAAGCTGTAGAGCAATGCCGTTCCGGCGCCGACGGCCGCGCCATAGCCTATGTCGGCTCCCATGCCATGGCCGCCGCACATGCCGTAGTACTCGCACTCTATTTCGTGACCCAGACCTACTTGCGCGCCCGCACCGGCGCCCATGGCCCCGGCTATGCCGGCGCCCTCGAGGGCAGCTTTCTTGCTCTTGCCGCATCCCTCGAGCGTGCCTTCGTCGTCCTTGGTATGCGCGCAGGGCGCGTTGTTCGAATCGTTCAAGGTGCTGGGAAGCAGGAACGCCTTGTCCTCGTCAGGTGTCACCACTTTGTCGATGACCAAGCGCATCAAGGCCTTTCCCTTGACCCGTTCCGAGGGTTTCACAAAGGAAACGTGCCCAATAACCTGGCTGAACTTGGGCACTATCTCTTTTCCGTCCACCAGGACGGGTTGCGAAACCTCGCCGGTGAAGGGATCGCCAGACTTGTTGGTTTTGGAAGTGAGCGTGGTGGTGAGCTTCATGTGGAGTATGCTGCCCGCCGGGATTGTATTATCCCCCGGCTTGCTCGGAGGAGGAGCTTTCGTGTCTTCACCAAAAGCCCATGTAAAGACAAACACCATAGCCGCAAGGACGCCTAATACCCTCACAGTCCGGCTTCGCATAACCTGCTCCTTATCCTTGACCTCTCGTTCCGCTGGCAGAGCCACAAGACACCCAAAGACCCTTTCGGGACGCCACGGGACAGTATACCACTCCCTTTGATGCAAATGCCGTCTAATTCGATTCCCAAAGAATTGAAGCGGTTGCCCGGATTTGCGACTGCCGATTGACGATTGTCGATAGTCGATGGATAGACCCAGTCGGCGCTTTTCTTCTCTACCAATCGGCAATCGAAACCCTCCCGAACGTAAGCAGCGGCGGCGCCGGAGGAGGTGGCAATTACGGAAACGAGCGAGGCTCCGATGGCGTATCGGATGTCAACGCCGAGGGCCAAGCTGAGCACAGGGGTGATGATGATCCCTCCGCCCAAGCCCGTCAGAGAACCAACAAATCCTGCCAGAAGCGACGCTACCCAGACCAGCAGGCTGAATTCAATGATGTTCACTCATACCTTCCGGTGATGGCGCGCCAGCGAATGGCGATTAAATCGAGGAACATCTCCGCGGAGTCGCGCAAAAACCGCACCTTGGTGGCGGGGTTGTCATTCCATCTTACCGGCACCTCGACTATCCTCCCTCCACCTCTTTCGATGAGGAAGAGGAGTTCGGGGTCAAATCCAAAACCCTCGATGCGTAGCTTTTCAAACGCCCTGCGAGTGGAATCGCGGTTGAATAGTTTAAATCCGCATTGCGTGTCGTGCAATCTGAGGCCCGTGAATGCCCTGACGAGCAGGTTGAAAAACCGCCCGCCCATCTCGCGCAGCCAGGGCTGATGGACTCCGATCAACTCGCGTTGCAAGGCCCGCGAACCGATGGCGACATCGGCGCCACGGTATTGAAGAGCGGAGAGCAATCGATCTGCTTCCTCGATCGGCGTGGAGAGGTCGGCATCCGTGAAAAGCACAAACTCGCCCCGCGCCTCCAAAACCCCGCGCCGAACGCTGTAGCCTTTGCCATGGTTGCGGTCGTTTCGCACCAGCCGAATGCCCGGAAACTCCGAGACGGTCGCAACCGTGTCGTCTGTTGATCCGTCGTCCACCACGATCAACTCAATCGCATAAGGCTTCACATCTTTGATGTGACCCAAACTCGCAAGGGTGTCACGGATCCGCCGCGCTTCGTTGTCGAGAAGTCAAGAGTCGAAAGTCAAGAGTTAAGAGAACAAAACGAGACTATAGTACGGGCGGGCTCGGAAATGCAAACGGGTTAGATTCGGTGGCTTAGATTTGGCAACGCGAGAGCACGCGATCAAATCGACTGCCCTCTCCCTGGGGAGAGGGTGGCCCGCGACGGCGTTTTCACCAGCCGTCGTGGGCCGGGTGAGGGGTCGGTTGGCCAGGTTTGGCCTTCAACCGAGCGTATCGCTCGCGAATCCGTCGGCGGAGCGCGTCAGCCCTGGGCCGGTCTTCGATTTCACGACGAATCCGGTCGGCTTCCTGGTCGCGCCGCCGCAAGTACGCTTCGACTTGCTCCTCGTGCTCGAGATAGTAAGAAATTGCGCCGTAAATCTCACGCAGGCTGAACGTGGGGAAATCATCCTGGATTTGCTCGGCGGTCGCCCCGCTCCTGAACTCATGCACAATGGTGTCGAGTGTCACGCGCGAGCTTCCAATGCGAATAGACCCGTCTTCCCAAGACGCCAAAGGAGCAATCTGGGTTGTGTCTAGTGTCGCCGTGCAACTATTATACATGATGCCCGCGGGGACGTTGCCGCCGAGTACGGCCTCGACGATCGCAGGCCGGAACAAAGTCCCTTCGAAAAATCGCAGACCCCAAAAAGGCGGGGTCTGATTCCATAATGTCGTCGGCTCCTTAAGAACCGGTAAACTAGGTTGTGTGACGACCAAGGCTGCCGGGAAAGGAGCCGAACATGTCGATTATAGGATGTGATTTGCACACGCGGTATC
>JBELAJ010000722.1:0-3505 GCA_049508935.1 Terriglobia bacterium
GTGTACGAAGAGGGCAAGGATGAAAAGGTGGAGATGGAGGAAGATGAGGAATTGAAACTCCGTCTGCCGCAAGTCGAACAAGGTGAGAAGCTGAAGCTGCACAAGATCACGCCGGAACAGCATTTTACCGAGCCTCCGCCGCGATTCACGGAAGCGACGCTGGTGAAGACTCTGGAGGAAAAGGGCATCGGCAGGCCTTCCACCTACGCGACCATTCTAGTGATTATTCAGAACCGCGAGTATGTGGAGAAGCTCCAGGGCCGATTCTATCCCACCCAGCTCGGCATGCTGGTCAGCGATATGTTGGTAAAGAATTTCAGCGACATCTTCGAAGTGGCTTACACCGCGCGCATGGAAGAAGAGCTGGACGAAGTGGAAGAAGGGAAACTCACGTGGACCGAGGCTCTCGAGGAGTTTTACAAAAAGTTCAAGAAGGATTTGCGGGTCGCAGAACGGGAGATGGAGGATATTAAAGGCGAGGGCATTCCGACCGACCTGAAATGTGAGAAGTGCGGCAAGCCCATGGTCATCCGCCTGGGACGCAACGGAGCGTTCCTGTCTTGCACAGGCTATCCCGATTGCGACGGAACCAGCGACCTGCCGCCGGAGCTGGCAGCGAAATACAGCACCCCGGGGCCGCCGGCGCCGGAAGTTCCGGAACAGAGCTGCGAAAAATGCGGCAAGCCGATGGCCGTGAAGCGCGGACGCTTTGGATTCTTCCTCGCATGCACCGGTTATCCGGAATGCCGCAATACCAAGAAAATCGTGATGAAGGAAGGCGCGGCGACGGCCGTCAGCGACACGCTGCTCGAAGAGAAGTGCCCCGAGTGCGGCAATCAGCTTGCCCTCAAACACGGCCGCTATGGCCAGTTCACTGCGTGCAGCAACTACCCGCAGTGCAAATATGTGAAACGGCAGACGCTGGGGATTCCCTGTCCCGAGAAAGGCTGCACGGGCGAACTGGTGGCCCGTCGCACCCGCAGAGGCAAGACTTTTTACGGATGCAGCCGCTACCCGGAGTGCAAGTTCACCGCCTGGGATAAACCTGTCAATGAGCCCTGCCCCAATTGCGGCCATCCGTTGCTGCTTGAAAAGTACAACAAAAACGGCCCGCCTCTCCGTTACTGCCCCAGCGAGAGTTGCAAATATGAGATGGCAGTAGCGTAAGACCGAGACGAAATTCGAACCGCGGATCGAAGTGGCGCGGGCGTCCCGCCCGCGGTCGCGGGAGCGTCCCGCTCCCGCGCTGGAAGCTCCAGCCACTTCCCATGCACCCACGACGCTTTAGACGAAGGCAACCTGCGCGGGCAGGATGCCCGCGCGACCGCGGGCGAGACGCCCGCGCCACAGCCCACTCTGCTGATATAATCACATGCGGCGAGGGCTGCGTATGGGACCGGTTACGATTGCGGGCGGCGGGCTGGCAGGAAGTGAAGCTGCTTGGCAGCTTGCGTTGCGCGGGATTCCGGTAGTGCTGTACGAAATGCGCCCGGCGCGTTCAACGCCCGCACACAAAACGGACCGCCTGGCCGAACTTGTTTGCAGCAATTCGCTGAAGTCGAACACGCCGGGCGCCGCATCGTGGCTGCTGAAGGAGGAGTTGCGCCGCTCCGGCTCACTTCTGATGAGGCTTGCGGGTGAGTGCGCGGTCCCAGGAGGCGCGGCGCTGGCGGTGGACCGGGAACGATTCTCGGAGTCGGTTACGCATGTCCTGCGCGAACATCCGCTGATCACAATTCGGCGAGAGGAACTGCGGGAGATTCCCTCAACAGGACCGGTGCTGATTGCCACGGGCCCGCTCACTTCAGACGCGCTGGCCTGCTCGCTGCAGTCACTCACCGGCTCAGAAAATCTGGCTTTCTACGACGCCATCAGTCCCATCGTGGATGCCGAAACGGTGAACCGCGATCGCGTTTTCCCAGCCTCACGATACGGGAAAGGGAATGGCGACGATTACATCAACTGCCCGCTGACTGAAGCGGAATACCGCGACTTCTACGACGCGTTGCGAGGCGCGGAGACAGTCGAAGCCCACAACTTCGAAGACCTCCATTACTTCGAAGCCTGCCTGCCGATCGAGGAACTGGCGCGGCGCGGGTACGACACACTTCGCTTCGGCCCCATGAAGCCCGTCGGGCTGTCCGACCCTCGCACCGGGAGGCAGCCATTTGCGGTGGTGCAACTGAGGACGGAAAACCTGCGTTCTTCCAGCTACAACCTGGTGGGGTTTCAAAATCATCTCAGATTTCCGGAGCAGGCGCGCATCCTGCGTAAAATCCCAGGGCTCGAGCACGCGGAGTTTCTGCGTTTCGGGCAGATCCATCGCAACACGTTCCTCAATGCGCCAAAGTTGCTCGGCCCAGACCTCCGCCTTCGCGCCGCCCCCAACGTCTTTGTCGCGGGCCAGCTTTGTGGAGTTGAGGGATACGTCGAGTGCATCGCCACGGGGTTCCTGGCTGGAGTGGCCTTGGCCCAGGAAGCGACAGGCAAGGGCTTCGCGCCGCCCCCACGCGCCACGGCGCTCGGGTCGTTGATTCACTACACCACGCATGCCGACCCCGGCAATTATCAGCCTGCTAACATTTCTTTCGATTTGCTTCCACTTCTGGAGGGCTTAGCCAAAGCCATCGCGCGTGACCGCCGCGCCCGTCGCGCGCGACAGTGTGAGAGGGCGCTTGCCGAGCTGCAGCCGTGGTTTGAAACGCTTAGTAGCGCCGACCTTTAGGTCGGCATTTTCTTGGTGCTGACCTGAAGGTCAGCGCTACGATGGGACAAGGACTGCTGACGAGGGTCGGCGCCACGATGGTCGGACATGGATGAACTCATCGAACGCTACATTAACTACCTTCGATACGAGCGCAACGCCTCACCGCACACGGTGCGCAACTACCGCAGCGACTTGCTCCAGTTCCGGGATTTCCTGGCGGCGGGCCTAGGCACTGCCGGCATTGACATCAAATCGGTCGACGCGTTGAGCATTCGCGGCTTCCTTGGCGCCCTCTTCGAGAAGCAGGAGAAGAAGTCCTCTATCGCCCGAAAGCTCTCGGCGGTGCGGGCGTTCTTTAAATTCCTCAGGCGCGAGGGGGTGCTGGCGGAAAATCCCTCCGCGATTGTCTCGACGCCCAAACAGGACAGGACGCTTCCCAGAATCATGACTGAGGAAGAGATGAACACCTTCCTCGACCGAGTGGCTGAGGCCACGAAGACAGGTGACCCCGCCATGCGGCGCGACCGCGCCTTGCTCGAGTTGCTTTACGCCTCGGGCCTGCGCGTGAGCGAGTTGGTTGGTCTCGATCTCCGCAGCCTGAACTTCGGCGACGGCATGTTGTTGGTGCGCGGAAAGGGGCGGAAGGAAAGGATCGTACCGTTCGGCTCAAAGGCCAGGCAGGCTATCGAGGATTACCTCCCGATCAGGCAGAGAACTTTAATGGAAAGGAAGAAGTCCGGCCAGCAGGCCTTGTTCTTGAACGTCTGGGGCGAGCGGCTCACGACGCGCTCTGTTGAC
>JBELAJ010000723.1:0-3501 GCA_049508935.1 Terriglobia bacterium
TAGCTTCTAAAGCGGAAAGAGAGTCAGGCATCGGAGCCTCCTGTCTGAGCATCTATATACGCTCAGAAATATAGCACAAAAAAAGAAAATCCACCGCTCCTAACTTCCAGGTCGCGCACCCGCTATTTAGTCTTAGGTGGACGCCTCATGGTGCGCGCCTATATAATCCCTACAAAGACTGAAGAATGGCCGGAAGTCGCAGATGCAGTGGCACGGCCTGCCGTTCCTCTCTCTCCGTTTCCCTACTGGAGGCTGACCATGACAAAGCGCTCTGTCGCGATGCTTCTGCTGTTGGGTATGACTCTCTATTTTACCGGGTGCAAGGTGCGAACGGTCCAGAAATTGACGCCGCCCGAAGTGCCGCATCCGGAGACAGAACGGATCGTGGGTATCACCACGGCGAAGGGGGAGGACGTAAGGTTTGACCCACCCGGAGCCTCGGTAAAAGGCGAAACGCTTAATGCCACCGTGAACAAAGCGCAGTTCCAGCTTCCCCTGAGTCAAGTGCAGCGGTTCTGGGTGCTGCGCCAGGAAGTATCCAAGGCGCGGACTATTGGCCTGGTGGCGGCCGTGGCGGTCGGAACCGTCGTGGTGATCGCCGCGGTTGTGGCCGCGACCAAGCAGTCCTGCCCCTTCGTTTATTCGTGGGACGGCAAGCAGTTCGTTTTTGACGCTGAGCCGTACGGGGGCGCCATCAGCCGTGGCCTGGAGAAGGATGACTACTCCGAGCTAGAACATCTGCGTGTGGATAATGGCCGCTACCGGCTGAAAATAACCAACGAGGTGGACGAGACCCAGCTTACAAACTTCATGGAGCTTTGGGTCGTTGACCATCCCGTTGGAACGCGCGTAGTCCCTGACATACAAGGGAAATTGCATACACTAGAAGCGCCACAGAGCTTGGTATCCGCACGAGATAAGGAGGGACGTGACCTTCTCCCCTGGCTGCGGGCCACCGACCGGGTCATTTGGGAGCAACCGGCCGTGGCGGACCCCCGTGGAAACCTGCAAAACGAAATCGTGATGACCTTCCCAAAACCTGAAGGCGCGACGCAGGTGAAGCTGATCGCAAACCCGGCGACGGGTCTGTGGGGTTCCTACATGATCAAGAAGATGGTCGAGCTCCGCGGCCGTGACGTTGGCGCTTGGTACAAGCTTATTGACGAAAGTCCAGATGCGCGGGACGAGCTTTTCGCCTGGGAACTGAAGGAACAGTTGTACGCACTCAAGGTCTATGTCGAAGAACCGACGGGGTGGGAGGTCCGGGGGTTCCTGCCGGGCACCGGCCCGTTCATATCCAAGGACCGGATCGTCCCTCTCGATGTGAGCCGAGTGCGAGGGAACCAACTCCGCATCAGCGTTCGGCCACCGGCTGGCTTCTGGGCGCTCAACTCGTTTGCCGTAGATTACTCTCTGGAACAGTCAGTAAGCGTGAAAACCGTAGCGCCGCTCACAGCTCGGGATTCTCACGGCAAAGATGTACTCCCGGAACTTCTAGCCAGCGATGATCGCTACTACGAAATGCCAAATACCGGCGACTCGGCCGATATTAGCTTCCCTGCTCCGCCGCGACGCGCCGGAATGGACCGCACCGTACTGCTGCATAGCCGGGGCTACTACCGCCTGCATTTGGCTGAAGGTGGAGAACCGGACCTAGCGGCGCTTGATGCGATCGCCAATGTGCCGGGCGCTGCGGCGCGATTTGCTGCCAACCGCTTCACCGAGTGGCAGGCCGCAGGGCGCGGAGGCCATTGACCAGAGCATGCGCGCCGCGGACCCTTGTTTGACTCGGCGGCTTCCAACTCGGAAGCCCCAAAGGGGCCAGTGTCCGTACCTTCGCCGGCGAAGCACTCGTTCTGTTGCCCCTTCAGCGGCACTTGCAAGATCTTTTCCACCGAGGACTCGGGCCATTCGCGGATTGTGCCCCGAACACGCCCTTCCACGCCTGAATCCCGCCGACCGCAACTTGCAGTGTGACGAGCGAATAAGTTCTTCCCCGACCAACCGAAGAGTAGCCTCTGTGTGGGCGAAACCACCGTTCTCTCTGACATTATCCCGGCGCTCGCATTCCAGATGCGCGTTACCCGACAAAGTTGCAGGAGATCATCACAGCCGGAAGATGAGCTGTACGGGTCGAAACGCTTCACTACCGATCAGAGTCGCGCCGATCGCCGCTAGGGGAACTGGATCTGCATCAATAAATCGACCAAACGCCTGGTGTAGCAACCTCCATTAGATGGCGGTCCGGATCCCGAAAATAGAGGCTCTGGCCGCCCAATTCCCACGTCCGCTTCTCTTCCACCGCGATTTCGTTCTCCGCCAGCCAAGCCTCCCAACTCGTCAATGCCGTGGCAGGGATCGCGAACGCGAGATGGAGCTCACCGTCCCCGCCGTGCGGCGCCTGAATCGTGCGCGAGCCGCCCTTCTTGAATAACAACAATACTTGGCGGTTACCCGCTTGCATTGCGCAGCCCCGTCCCTCGAAATCGCTGATGACCCGAAACCCGAAGATTCTCTCGTAAAACTGAATCGAACGGGCCACATCAGCGACATACAATGAGGACTCCAGGATTCCTTCGGTCTTCGGAGGCATGTTGTTTCTCCTGCAAGCTGCATCACAAATTCTACTGTATCAATCCGAAGTGCTCGGCGGATCACAGCCGATCCCGATGACTGCACCTTTATTCCGGGACAGTGGGACCGTCACTGGAACAGACTTCTGCAAACGGGGTCAAGAAGTCGGTTTGTCTGAGTTAGATCCATTCTTAGAGCGATGTGTTTAGCAGATGATATTGTTCTTCACGGCCGGTTCTCGTTAGCAACGAGTCTATTCAAGCGTGAGGACGCTCGAAGGAAACATGATCCTCAGAACTCTTTTCAGTCGGTTGAATTGGATTTCGTCTGCCTGGAATCGAATCTGGACAGTTTCGGGCGGCTGACACCTGATCTCCAAGCGGAAGAGGCCTCTCTCAAGCTCTGCTCTTCTCATCCTGAAATGCCCAGAGAGCCTGGGTAGGTGGCTTTCTACATCGACACGCCCCTGATCGGGCGATTCGAATTGCCGCTGGACTAGAAAGTAACTGTCGTCACTCTTCTCGTCGTCGGCAAACGAAACCTGAAAATACTCACCGCCGGACTCAGCCACCGAAACGTGTTTGAGGAATAAGTCCGTCATCCTGCCTTCCCACCAGGTATTGTAGTATCCTCCCGAGAGAAATAACTGCCGAAATGCAACTCGATTTTCAACTGGTTTCAAATCTTGCGTTGTCTAAGTGGGAATAGGCCGACAGCGTCATCAGCCGCGGGTCGTCAACCGGACCGCCAACCGTAAAGTGGTACAGGCTCTGAAAGCGATCCCCGCCCAGGCTGAGCAAGTTATGAAAGGCGTCGTCGAAGTAACATCCGATCCCAGTGCCGCGGACACCGGCGGCCTCCGCTTCTAGGTACAGCACCTGCCCCAGCAGGCCGGATTCCCAAAACAGTCTTCGATACCACCATGCA
>JBELAJ010000724.1:0-3479 GCA_049508935.1 Terriglobia bacterium
GTTTGCATGACCATGGTGAGGTAATCCGCGAGGACGGTTGCCTCTTCCGTCGGGATGTTGAACTGCGGCATGCGGAAGGTGAGCGTCGGCCGCAACGTCTGCGGGTTCTTCAGGAAGTCGACCATCCATTTGTGCTGGGCGCGGCTGCCCTCGAATGTCAGGTCGGGCGCCAGCGTGCCGCCGTAGCCGTTGAAGCGATGGCACACATAGCACTTGTAGCGCTCGTAGAGCTCGCCGAAGGTTCCGGCGGGACGGAATGTGGCGTGTTGGGAGGGCAGAATCAGGCCTTCCAGTCCCGCCTGCTCAGAGCTGCCGGTCATGCTCAGGAGCGCCGTGGTGACTGCGGCGAGGTCGCCGGGGTTAAGCGCATACTGCGGCATCCGGGCTGCCGCATTTACGGAGAGGGGGTTGGTGACTTTGGCTTCGATGTAGGCGACGAGCGTACGAGGGATCTTGGAGTTGCCGAATTCCAGTTGGGAGTTGGTCTTCCGCCCGAGAATTGAGAGGTCTGGTCCGTAATCCGACTGCGGGGCTACGCCTTGGATGACATGACAACTGCGGCAGCCTTTCTCGAGGAAGAGCCGCTTCCCCTGTTGGATTTCCGTGGAGTTGGGGGCGCCCAGGCTTGGAACGTCGCTCAACAGGCTCGGATCGGTCAGCTTCTCTTCAATATACCGGGTTACCGTGAACAAGTCCTGGTCGGACCATTGGTAGCGCGCCATCTCCGCGTGCGGCAGATACCCTTGCGGATTGCGCAGCCAGGCCACCAGCCAATCCGGATTCACCTTGCTTGCAACCTTGGTGAGTTCGGGGCCGATATCGCCGCCGATCAGCTTGGTTTCGCCGGCACGGGTCACGGCCAGTGAATGGCACGTGGTGCAGAACATCTGCCGGAAGCGCGTCTCGCCCTGGTCAAGGAGGTCTGTCCGCTTCTCCCATGCTGCCACGACGCGGGGATCGAATTTATAAGCCTGGAACTTCTGGCTCTCAAGGGTGCTGAGGTATCCGGAAAGCGCGACCAGTTCGCTCTCGCTGAGCCGGAATTTCGGCATGCGCGGCTCGTCTTCGTTCTCGTAGCCATTGACTTGAATGCTGCCGTCACTCGCGGTGATCGTGCGCGGCGCTTTCAGCCATTTGTAGATCCACGAGCGTGTGACCTTGCTGCCGATGTTGCTCAGATCCGGGCCTAGCATCGCCGGGCGTTCGACTCCCTGGAGGCGATGGCAACCCACGCAACTGAGCCGAGCCAGTATCTCTCGGCCCCGATCGAGTCGTGGGGCTTCCCTCAATTCGGAGCGGTGGCAAACACCGCAGGAAGCCTGGATGCACTCGACGGACAGGATGGGCTGCTCCCAGGCGAGCGTGGTCTCGTGGGCGTCACGATCTTCCGTTGCTAAGCCCTGGCCACGATGGCAAACAACGCATCCCCAATCGCGTACCTGATGCGGTATGGCTGGATGGGCTCGGAAGGGCTGAGGCACGGAGGAATCTTGCAGGCTCAGCTCCGTGATGCCCTGATGGCAGGTGGTGCAACGGTCCACAACGTCCATTTTCGGGATCCAGATCTGGCTGATCTCGAAACGGAAGTCTGCCAGCAAACGCTTGGTGTCCGGCCGGGTTTGGGCGAAGCGGACGTAGTCCCTTTCGTACCGCTTCCACGACCGTAGATACTCGCGCACGGGCGAAATCGCCAGCACCGCCAGGAAGACCACGGTTGAGACAGCGAAAGCCCAGCGAAAGCGTTTCGTGACTTTGCCCATCTCCTCAGGAAGCATGTCGACTCCAAGGCCAGACCCAAGACCATCCCGGGCCCCTGAAAAAAGTGCCTACCAACGTGAGTGTCAGCGCCACCGCAATGAACCAAGTCATCACCCACCACGAGACGGTGCGCGACCTTAGGAATTGCACAAAGCGCGCGGGATTGGAGGGGGTGAAATAGGGAAGCAAGGCCAAGACTCCCACCAGCACCGTGGGAACCAACACGGTCCAAGCGTCGTAAACCGCCAAAAGAACACCCAGTACAATCACCACACCCACCAGAACCTGGGTACGGCGTTGCCGATTGCCAGACCAAAGGGGTTCACCCTGCACGTTGATTTCGAAGTAAGGAATGACCACGAGGCCTAAAACCACCAGCGTGGGGATCAGAACCCCCGCGACAATGGGCGGGAAATAGTGGAGCAATTCCTGAAGGCCGAGGAAGTACCACGGCGCCTTGGCAGGATTGGGCGTGAGCAGCGGATTGGCCAATTGCTCGAGCGGAGCATCCCAGAGAAGTGCCACCGCCACCAGCACGATGGTCAAAACCTGGAGGACGATTGCCTCCCGCAGGACCAAGTGGGGGTAGGACATCAGTTGCGGTCCCGCCTCGCCTTTGACCTTGGCCGACGTCTTCCGCGTGATGAAGACGATCCGGCGCGGATCTTTAGTAGCATCGGACCCGAAACCCACTACGTATTTATTCGTCTCGCTCATGTTCGTCTCGAATGGTCAGCCCGCCATCCTTTTGAATTCTCCAGAAATGCACGGCAATCAGTGCCACGGCGGCAAGCGGTAGGATGACGCAATGCAACACATAGAATCGGAGCAAGGCGTTCTGCCCGATGATGTGCCCTCCCAGCAGCAGAAATCGGAGAGGCCGCCCTAATACGGGAACGTAGCTGATGATGTTGGTCCCGACGGTGATCGCCCAAAATGCCAATTGGTCCCAGGGGAGCAAGTAACCCGTGTAACTCAGAAAAAGTGTCACCAGCAGCAGTCCCACGCCGATCACCCAGTTAAATTCGTGGGGAGGTTTGTAGCCGCCTCGATAGAAGACGTGGAACATGTGCCAGAAGACCGCAAGCACCATCGCCTGCGCAGCCAGCCGGTGCAAGTTGCGCAGGAAGACTCCGTTCGAAACCACGTAGATCAGGTCTTTCATGTCGCGGTAAGCGTCCGGGACGGCAGGGTGGTAATAAAGCATCAACAGGATCCCGGTGACGGACAGAACGACAAAGAGAAAGAAAGCGATTGAGCCCAGGTAATAGGTCGCGCGCACGCCCAGCGATTTCTCCCGCACTTTGACTGGCAAGAGGTGCAATGAAAGGTTGCCGAATATCGCCAGGCTACGTGTGCGGTTGGTGCGCGCCGGCCCGCGCCGGAAGACGGATCGCCATACGCGGGTGCCTCTGAGTTGCTCGAATCTTTGCTGTATCCAGGGTGTCGTCGCCATGCGCTCCTCAAACTCGGAGGATTTCCCCTTCCTTGACCGTTTCGAGCTTGTCTACCTCCAGCGCGCCGTCCGCCGTCAAGCGCACCGCAAAGTGAGGGAGCGTGCGTGGCGCGGGCCCTGCCTCCACGTTTCCATTCCTCCCGAACTTGCTTCCGTGGCACGGGCAGGCAATCTGATTGGACTCCGGCTTCCATTGCGTAATGCACCCCAGGTGTGTGCACACCGCCGACATCGCCCACAGGCCTTTTTCGGCGCGAACGATGTA
>JBELAJ010000725.1:0-3445 GCA_049508935.1 Terriglobia bacterium
AACGATACTCCGCTGCGCAGCTAACTGCCGATGGCGATTTGAGCGGGTCAGCGGGCCGGCGTAGTGCCAGAACACCACCGCCGTCACCACAAGCGCGGTGAACCCTACGTAACGAAGGAGGAGTCCTGAGGCATGTAACCTCACGTGCCCTCACCTCGGGGAAAGACCCTAACACCGAAGCGGCTCATTCGACCGCATGATTCTGCTACGCATCCAAGCCCAAAATGTTCTTCGTCAGCCCTGAAGCCAAGATTAAAGAATAAGGGACTGAGAGGAAATAGACAATGGTCATCGAACGGAGGCGTGGCGGCAGATTGCGCATGACGAGGGAGCCGTAACATGCCGAGAACGATCACGGGATTTGAGAGCGTATGATCACCGTACAATCGCCAATACGAATCCGGTCCCAAAGCAAGGCGACTAATGCCCGTACTGCGGCGTGTGGACTTTCACCGTTTCCTCAAGAGGGAAGCACTTGATTTATCCCAAGTGCCGGCGAATTGCATTTCTTTGTAGAACGTCCCGAAGTTGAGTCGAATACCAAGGCTAGGATGCGACCCAGTAAGTCGGTGTAAGTATTGGCGCCGGAGAGATCAGCGAACCGGGAAGAAAGCATGCGACACGTGCGGTACTGCGTGGCAATGAGCTTAGACGGCCACCTTGCAGGAGAGATCGACGAGTCGGATCGATCTTGATGGACCCGTCGTTTGATTTCGCATCGCTGTGGGCTTCATCCGACACCTTGGTGACGGGGTGCCGGACCATTGAGCAGGCCCGGTGACAAGGCCGCTTCTTGCCGATGCCCGTAACCCGCACATATGTGTTTTCGCGGAGCGTGTCGCCTGCGGCACTCAGGGCGGTAACCGTCCTGACGGACGATTCAAAACTAGCCCAACTCCGAGAAGGGAAAGGCAAAGACATTTGGCGGTTTGGTGGCGATGTCTTCTCTGGCAGCCGGCTATCAGCAGGTTTAGCGGACAGGATTGAGCTATGATTTGCGACTGTGGAACCAGCGGAAATCCTCCGTCAGAGTTGCTCTCCAACGTCCGAAATTCTCGCAGAGCTTTTTTCAACTATACTTTTTCGCGGGGAAATGCAAAAAGCCTCTTAGCGCCTCAGCGGCAGCCCTGGCGCGCGAACTCGTTATCGCTTCCCCTAAGAGCGACGTAGGGCGGGCACGGCCTCATGTGGGCTCTAATTCTTCCGAGGCAGCACGCGGCGCAACTGCTCCTCTGCGGCTGGCCCCATTCGTCCCAACGCTTTCATGGCTTCACTGCGCACCGTCTGCTCTTGATCCCGCAGGAGGGCAATCAGGGCGGGTACGGCCTCTTGGGCGGCTGGCCCCATTTGTCCCAACGCGTTGACGGCTGCACTGCGTACCTGCTCCGCTTGATCCTGCAGGGCGGCAATCAGGGCGGGCACCGCCTCATGAGCGGCTCGCCCCATTTGTCCCAATACGACGGCGGCTGCGCCGCGCACCCACTGCTCTTGATCCTGCAGGAGGGCAATCAGGGCGGGCACGGCCTCTTGGGTGGCTGGCCCCATTTGCTCCAACGCGTAGACGGCTGCTCTGCGTACCTGCTCCGCTTGATCCTGCAGGGCGGCAGCGAGGGCGGGCACAGCATCATGTGCTGCTGGCCCCATTCGTCCTAACGCCTCGGCAGCGGTACGGCGCACCTGCTCGTTCCTGTCCCCCAAGGCCGCAATTAGGGCAGGCACGGCATCAAGTGCTGCCGTCCCCAAGCGTCCCAACACTTCGGCCGCGGCACCGCGTGCCCGCTCGTTCTCGTCCCGCAGGGCCGCAATCAGGCTCAGTACGGCGCTAGGCCCGATTTTCTTTACGTCGAGAAATGTGTTGTCTCGAACCGGAAAGCTTTCGTTCCTTAGCATGCGAAGCAACATGGCGGACACAGGGGTTGTGCCCTCGGCTGGCTCATCACCTATCTTGAGTTCTTTCAACTGGAATCCCGCGATCGTGTTCATGAGGCCTGCATCGTACAAGCGTCGCAAGCGCTCAAACCCTTCACGACTGCACTGCAGCAATAAAACGACAGATCCCTTTCGAACTTCCAACAACGTAAGAGACGCATCCTCTGAAATCTTTCTGAGATGCTCAACGATAGCCTTTATGAGATCTGTATCCCTCTCAGAGACGGTTCCAGTTATAACTGCTCTGAATTCAACCGGGGGCTTCGTGTCAGTGTCAGGGTTGAGCCCCGGAAATAAGGGTTGCTGTGTCCCCGGAAAGCTTGGAGCTCGCATCGGTTTTGCTCGCTCCTGCTTCAGATTGGCGAGAAGGTCATTCCGAGCCGTAACCTCATCCTTGCCGACCAAGTCAACGTAAACTATAGGGGAGAGGAGCCCATCAAGAGGAACTTCCTGTATGCGTACTGGTATAAGCTTGCCACTTGTTCCGTGGGGATCCTTCACAAATATTGCAGCCCATTCAGGGGGTGTGAAGTTAGATTCGAAGTACTGAGGCGAAAGTACCGCGATGACGCGTCGAGCTTGTCTTAAGCCTCTGTCCATCTCGAGGACGAAGTTTGATCCAACCTTGAAATCCCAAGCTTGGATAATCGTGCTGTAACCATCGTTTTCCAGTTGCCACGCAATCCACTCGGCCCAGGCAGAGTCTCGGTGGTTATAACTAATAAAGAAATCTTTGGGTTGGCATGCCGTCGTCGTCATGTTCACACCGAGGTCATTCTATCCGAAATCTTAATTGAGGTCACTATTGCGCCAGCTCTCCTCGGAGAAGGTCGGCCACTTCTATCAGGACATCGCGAGCGAGTTGGGCTTAAGCTCGTCAGTACCAGTCGTTCGTCGATGGGGCTTGTCACATTGAACTACGGTGTCGGGTTAAGCGGACTGACCGGTTAAGCCAATGGCTTGGGTCAAATTCTAGTCCGCCTGCGCCTCGTAGTCAGCCAGAAGACGAACAGGCGGGGTCAACAACATCTGCCGGTCAGGGGACCACCGTCGGGAATTCCTCCCAGGACCGTTGGTCTCCCCTGATAAACAGGGTATAAGCGCCGGATTTTAGGTCGCTACAGTCCAAATACACGTGCACGGTCGTGATGGAGTTTTCGACCTTGCCCTCGCCCCTCGCCTGAACCATTGTCGTGCCGTCGCGCTGGATAGCAACGTCGTATTCTCCCGGTTCTTCACCGACGGGAAGAAGAATCGTAGCGTTCAAACGAGCCCGCTTGAGCCGAACTGGCTGTTGGACCGGTTGCTCGACTCCTCGAAGGCGCATCCAATGACTAAGGTCGATAGTTAGATCTTGAGGAATGTTCTGTGTCGAACGGTGATAATGCCACAGCCCGCCGACAATCCCGACAGCGAGAACTATGAGAGCCACCGGGGCGAGTTTCCGGTACGATATCTTCAAACCGCGAGGCCTGTCCAGGACTCTCGCTTGCAGGTTATCGAAAAACCTCTCTTC
>JBELAJ010000726.1:0-3397 GCA_049508935.1 Terriglobia bacterium
CTGGAACGGACGGATTCGGTCTGGTGGAGGAAATCCGCAAGCATCCCCGACTGTCCGACACCACCATCGTGATGCTGACCTCGGCCGGCCAACGGGGCGATGCGGCGCGCTGCCGTCAGCTCGGCGTCGGCGCCTACCTCACAAAACCCATCGGCGAGACCGAACTTCTGGATGCGATTCTGCGCGTTCTGGGCTCCAACCCGCAGATCAAGGTGCCGGGGCTGGTCACACGCCATACCTTGCGGGAAGAAAAGAGCGCGCTCCGGATTCTCTTAGCCGAGGATAACGAGGTGAATCAGAAACTGGCAGTCCGCCTGCTCGAAAAGCGAGGACATTCGGTGGCTGTCGCGAGCAACGGGCGCGAGGCGCTGGAGTGGCTAGACCGGGAGACCTTCGATGTGGCCCTTCTGGATGTACAGATGCCCGAGGTCGATGGGTTCGAAGCTACGGCCGAGATCCGGAAGCGAGAACAGGCGACGTACCTCCACCTGCCCATTATCGCCATGACGGCTTACGCCATGCAAGGCGACCGGGAGCGCTGCCTGGCGGCTGGCATGGACGGCTACATAGCTAAGCCCATTCAGCCGCGAAAGCTTTTCGAGGCCCTGGACGAACTGGCGGCCGCTGCCGGCGGGCCGGACGAAACCCAGGCCCGGGGCGGGCTGACGGTTCTCTAAGAAGCAGGCGCAACCCTTGTGGCTGCCCTTGCAACCTATCCGGTTGACACGCGCCGCGTGCGCCCCAGCAGCTTGAGGGCGCGTTTGCTGGCCTGCTCTTCCGCTTCCTCCCGTGTAGCAGCTTGGGTGCGTGCGAGCCAGGCCCCGGGGTCCACGTTGTCCGCCGTACAATGATAGATATTTCCCAGCCTGTAAGATGTGAGCCTGACTTTCCATCCGTCCAGGTCAAGGACCTTCGTCGAGTGCTCTTCGGCTTTCATTCAGATATGCTCCGCGCGGGCCTATGCGTTGGCCGCCGCCGCAGTTCCCTTTTCCACTGGCGCGCCGACCAGGTTGCCCCATTCCGTCCAGGAGCCGTCGTAGTTGCTGACGTTCTGGTAACCGAGCAGGTATTTCAGCACGAACCAGGTGTGACTGGAGCGCTCGCCGATGCGGCAGTAAGCAACCACAGGTTTGCTGCCGTCGATTCCTTCGGAGGTGTAGATTCTCCTCAGCTCATCGATGGAACGGAACGTTCCGTCGTCGTTGCACGCCCTGCTCCACGGTATATTTCGCGCGCTGGGAATATGACCGCCTCTCTGGCACGTCTCCGCCAAGCCCGGAGGCGAAAGGAGCTCTCCGGTGAATTCCTTCGGACTGCGCACGTCAACCAGGGGAATACCCCCTCGCTTGATGGCGTCCTGGACCTGGGGAAGAAATGCGCGCAGAGAAAGATCTGCCTTCGAGGCGCGATATTGGGTGTGAGCGGTCCTGGGCACGTCGGTACTCAGTTCCCGGCCTTCCGCGATCCACTTGTTCCGTCCTCCATTCATAATTCGCACGTCCTTGTGGCCGTAAATTTTCAATTGCCAGAACGCCCAGGCGGCGAACCAGTTGTTATTGTCCCCGTAGAGAACCACCGTGGTATCGTTGCCGATTCCAGACTCCGCCATGAGTCTTTCGAACGCATTCTGGAGAAGAATATCTCGCTGGACGGTGTCGCACAGTTGCTTATTCCAGGCCCAGGCTATCGCGCCGGGCACGTGCCCCTCGCTGTAAGCCGAGGCATCGACGTCCACTTCCACGATACGAACCTTGGGATCGGCTGAATGCTCAGCAACCCAGTCGGTGCTGACCAGAGTTTCGGGAAAAGCGTAACCTGCCATCACTGACCTCCTTTAAATTCGATCGCCCTACGAGCAAAGAGTAGCGCAATCTTGACCGTTTCGTCAAGATTCGCTACGTTATTGTTGTAGGGGCTGCCCTTTTGGTGGCCCCAGGGCCTCGGTACGACGAGCGGAACATTTACCGGTGTGTGCCGCCGCTTGAAGAGGGAACTGCCGCAGGTTCAGTGCGTATCCGTCCAACCTGAGTCAAGTTTTCACGGGATCGAGGGAACCAAGAATATGGACGGCGCGGTCGTTCGGCCCGGCATTTATGATCCGAACCTCGCCGACCGGAACCTCTTTGTCGAGACCGAAGAAGCGCAGCGAATGTCCCTGAGGCTTGCCAGGGAAGAAGGTCTGCTGGGCGGGATTTCGTCCGGAGCGAACGTGGCGGCGGCGCTGCGTATCGCCGGCGAACTCGCTGCCGAAGGGCGCCATGGGACCATTGTCACGATTCTCCGCGATGGCGGGGGAAAGTACCTGAGCGAGGAGTTCTGGGACGACCAGGAGTGAACTGCGCTCAGCCCGCCAGCTTGCGAGCAAACTCGACTTCCTGTTTCATGTCGTCTGCGACGGGGCCTTCCTTTTCATACTCTACGGCGACTAATCCACGGAAATTCTGACGGCGGAGTTCCTGCACCACCTCGGGGATTCTGCAAATGCCCCTGCCCAGCAGCACATTGACTTCGCCGTGCGCCGCCTGAATATCTTTGAGGTGCACCAATCTCAGCCGCGGCGCCAATTTGCGGAGGGCCTTCACGGGGTCGAATCCGCAAGATGCAAACTGGCCCACGTCCGCTGTGGCGCCGACGGTCTTGGAAAGTTTCGTGAGGGCGTTCCAAACGTCCTCGGGACTTTCGTAAGGGAACTTCTCGCCTTTGAAATAGTGATTGTGAATTCCGAACGTAATGCCTTCCTGTGTAAAACGCTGATCGATCCGGGTAAGGACGCTGCCTGTGGCGTCGCCGGTAACATTGCGGGCTCCCAAGAGCTTGCCGAAACGCAGCGCCCTCTCCACGTCTTCGTTGTCTTTGAGGGTCGCCGTATAGTATGAAACGCAGCGGATTCCCGCGCGGTCGAGTTTTTCCTTCGTAGCGTGGAACAAACCGGCTTCCGGCTTGCTGAACAGCATGAACTCACCGCGCGACATTTCGATTTCCCGGATGCTCAGGGCGTTGAGTTGGACAATCATGCCGTCGACAGAAAGGTTGTGATAGCTGAAGGTGCCGACACCAATATTGAGCCTGTTGTAGGATTGCAAAGGCGCAACCGCCAGGGTCATGCCGCCAGCGATGGACTTGACGAACGTTCGTCTGCTGATCATGAGATTCTTCGTATTTCCTTGCTGTCATCCTGAGCGCAGCGAAGGATCTCTGCAGTTCGTTTTGGGCTGCGGGAAACGGAGGCAAATGCAGAGGTCCTTCGCCGCGCACCGGATGACAAGTTCGTTGGGCCTTAGCCCAACTTCCGCGGTCCAAAGGATTTTTTGGGCAGTTCCGGAGAGTAATGCTTTTGTTTGCAGCGCTCGTTCCCTTTCAGGCCTAAATAGTGACGAATACACACAAATATATTCCT
>JBELAJ010000727.1:0-3344 GCA_049508935.1 Terriglobia bacterium
TGTCAAGGAATATATTTGTGTGTATTCGTCACTATTTAGGCCTGAAAGGGAACGAGCGCTGCAAACAAAAGCATTACTCTCCGGAACTGCCCAAAAAATCCTTTGGACCGCGGAAGTTGGGTGAGGAGCGATCGGGTTATGAAAAAACACCACGGGCTCTCCGCAGTCACAAAGCGTGCGCCCGGGACGCCCTCAGGACGTTCGGCGCGCCGCGGGGGTGGTGTGTTTAAAAAGTCCTTGACAGAGCCGACGACATTATAGATGCGCCAGGCGGCGATTCTACCTTACAATCCTGGGTTAGCTTCAGCGTGCTCTTTGAGGATGGGGTCACGAGGTATGACGCCTTCGCCTGCCAAGGCGATGTTGTTGCGTGTGGTTCTTTTGACGAGGTACATGGCCTCGTCAGCCAGGCGCAGAATCTCTCGGTGGGTGCGGCCGTCGGTAGGAAACGTTGCAATGCCGAAGCTGGCGGTAATCTTGATGTTCAGGTTCTCCGAATGGAAGAAAACTTTCGAGTTCAGCAGGTCCTTGAGCCGACGCACCACGGTCAGGGCATTTTCTTTCGAGGTCTGGGGCAGGATCACGACGAATTCGTCTCCCCCGTATCGAAACGCGTAGTCAATCAAGCGCAGGTTGCTTTTGAGAAGATCGCCGATTCTCCAAAGCAGCCTCGATCCCACAAGGTGGCCGAACCGGTCGTTGACTTGTTTGAAGCGATCGAGGTCAAAGAAGATCACAGAAAACTGGTAACCGTACCGCGTGGAACGGTAGATTTCCGCGTCCAGAACGAAATTGAGGTGCCGCGCGTTAAAGAGGGCGGTGCAGTCATCCATGATCGTGAGTTCATGCATGCGCTGTACGTACCGCGCGTTTTCGAGGGCGATCGCCGCGTAGTCTGCCAGGTTCTTAAGAGTGGGAATGTGCTCTTGCGAAAAACTCTGCTTACCAAAGCAGTTGGCTAGCTCTATTACTCCTTGAACCGGTTCGCGGCCTTTAATGGGCACGCAGAGCACAGAATGAGTGCCCGGTTGCGGGAACTCATCGCACTTGGACCTGAATCGCTGGTCGGTCTGAACGTCTTCCACCAGGACAGGTTCCCCGTGCTGTGCAACCCAACCCGCGATGCCCTCTCCCAGCTTAAGGCGAACGTCCTTAAGCTTCTCCGCGCCCTGACCCATGGCGATTTCGAAATACAGTTCCCGAGCCTTCTCGTCGACCATCAACAGTGACCATGTGTCCGGTTGTAACAGGTCGCTGATCTTCTCCATAACTGTCTGGAGGATCTTTTGGAGGTCGAGAGTTGAAAACAAAGCCTTCCCCACCTCATGGAAGAGGGAAAGGCGTTGGACTTGCTGCCGGAGTTCAATAACCTCTTCCTGCAGATCCATAATTATCCTGGGGGGTCCTGACAATGTCTCCCACCGCTCTAAGAATATACATATTATGCCATAACCTCAATGGTACCCAAGTACCGCTGGAAGGCCAGACAGCTAGCAAACCCTAATCCGCCGATACGGCAGGTCGAGGCTGGTAGGGCCCGGGACCTTGCACTTCTGCGCCGCACCCGGCTGGACCCGGGCGGTGCACGGGTAGGGGTAGGGCTTGCCCTACCCTCGTCGGGGCCAGCAGAAATGCGGGAACGGCAAGCCGTCCCCCTACGGCGGAGCGGTTATCGACGAATTGGGGCCAAAGCAAACCAATTGACACCCCTGAAGCAGGTCAATAAGATAGGCGTGGTGAAACTCTGGTGACGCACAGCGAAGAACCACAGTTGACGGGGTTCGGGGAGTACTTGCGCCGGGAACGGGAACTGCGCGGCGTGACTTTGGATGAGATATCCTCGGCCACGCGAATCAGCATTCGTTTTCTGGAGGCCATCGAAAACGAGGAACTCTCGAAACTTCCGGGGGGAATCTTCACTCGCAGTTTCGTGAAATCCTACGCACGATTCTTGGGCCTGGACGAAGAACGCGTCCTGACAGATTGCCAGCTTGCCGGGAGGCAGAGGCCGGAAGTCGATATTCGTCGAATTACGGCGAACAGGGCGCACCAGAACGACGCGGCCCTGCGGACGCGAGTCATCGGACTTGTGGTGGCAGCGGTGCTGCTGGCCAGCGGCTATGCGCTTTTCCGCCATTCGCGGCGCGTCCGCGAGCAGCGTGTAAGCACGCCCATCGTCGTTCCACCCAGCACCCCCGCGACCACGACAGCCAATCCGCCTGTTAGCCCTTCAACCACTACGAGCCCACCAGCTAACGTTCCAGCCAGCCAACCATCTACGTCAGCCCAGCCGGAAGGCAACCGGGTCGAGACGCCTTCAGGAACTCCGCCGGCGGGCGCCACAACGCCAGCCACGCCACAAGGTGCTCCCCTCTCCTCAGCGGCGAAGGCAAAGGCGGTGGGCCCGAGCGTCACCTCCCAGACTCCTCCCGCGGCTCCAGGCCTTTCCGACTTGGCCCTGCAAGTGGCCGCGACGGAACGCGCATGGGTGGCCGTGGATGCGGACGGTAAGACAGTGCTTCAAAAAGTGTTGAACCCCAACGAGGTCGAGAATTTGAAGGCCCACGAATCCTTCGATGTAACCGTGGGGAATGCCTCGGGGATCGTGTTGACTCTGGACGGCGTAGCCTTGAAACCCCTGGGGCGGCGCGGCGAGGTGAAGTCAGTTCATCTGACTCGCCAGGACGTGAAAAAAGCCGCCCCCTGAGAGACAGTCTATTTCCGAGCGACTTGTCGAGACAATTCGCGCCGGCACTGTACCGGAAGTGGTGCGCCGCAAGGCGTGTCGGGGCGAACTGCCTGTGTCGTTGCAAGAGCGGATTGAAATCCTCGTATATCTTGCCTCCGGCAGCGAGGGGGAAGAGCAGAGTACGGCGTTTCAAACCTTACAGTCCTGGCCCGCCGAGGAACTTCAGCAAGTGCTCCGGGAACCCGACGCCCCGGTCGCCGTGCTGGAATTTGTTGCCACCAACGTGGCGCCCCACCGCGAAGAACTGGGAGAGGCACTGCTACAAAGCCCGAGCCTCACCGACCACGTTCGTGCCTGGCTGGGAAACGCTCTTTCCCTCATTGCCGAGGCCAAATCCAGCGAGGCCTCGGAAACTCTCACTCCCTCTCCCGAGAAAAGCGGCACCCCAGATTCGGAGCCTCAGTCCGAAAAGCAGAAGCCCACCACGGCGATTCAGAGAACCCAACGCATGTCGGTGGTGCAGAAGGTCAAGGCCGCTTTGACCGGTACCAGGGAAGAGCGAATGCTCCTGATTCGGGATAGCAACAAGCTGGTGTCCCGCGCCGTTATGCAATCACCCAAACTCACCGAGGACGAAGTCGAGAAATACGCCGCC
>JBELAJ010000728.1:0-3336 GCA_049508935.1 Terriglobia bacterium
GGCCTGACGGTGCGTGTGCATGACGCCTACATTGCCGGCGAAGGCATTCTTCGTGCGACCGTGTTTGGATCAGTTATGAGTTCGCACAATGACCGAACCCAGCCGAAGACGCACTGCCGAGCAGGGGTTGGGCACTTGATTGGTGTTTCGTTTACAAACAAAGGAGAAGAAGAATGCCGGCATCACCCGAGATCGGCGTCATGAACCTGGCGAGTCCCTACACTGTCGAAGACACGACACAGCGAGTCGCACGCGTCATCGAGCATGCGGGCATGACGATCTTCGCGCGCATCGATCAGCAAGGCGCGGCACAAGCGGTGGGGTTGAAGATGAGGCCCATGACGCTCGTACTGTTCGGCAACCCGAAGGGAGGCACACCGTTGATGCAGGCGTATCCGACGCTGGCGATCGATCTCCCGCTCAAGGCGCTGGTGTGGGAAGACGCAGGCGGGCGGGTGTGGGTTAGTACGAACAGCCCGGAGTACCTGCAGCGGCGGCACGGCCTTGCGGAGACTCCATTCGTCGGGGTGCCGGGGCTCCTGGCGCAGGCGCTGGAGTCGAGCAAGACGGAGGCGTGAGATAGAAGCCGTGCTCGCATACAACGAAGTGGACTGCCCCGCTTGTCATGGTGGTCCGGCATTAGACCTACCCAAGAAATACGGAGTCACTATATGGAAATCTCCAAAGAAAAATATGTAGAGGTAATCAAAGAAATACGTGAGATGTTAAAGACGGACGAAGGTTCCGAATGTTCATGCCCAAACATACGATGTGAATGGCATGGCGATTGCCATAGTTGCGTAAGAATATACCGGCACTTTGGGAACCACGTTCCAAGGTGTTTACAATTCGTCATAGACAAGAAAGCAGCAAGCATGAAGGAAAGCATAGAAATGCAGATGCGTAAGAAACCCATACCGCCGGATGAATATCGCGACTACCTGATGGAGGTAGCACCAAAGAAGGCATAACCCGGCAACCGTGAGATTTTCTCTTCCGGTCCCCACACCACTGCGGCATGCGCAAACGTGCAGGGCGGTTCACACGACCTGCGGGTTTCTGCAGCGGGTTTATCGCCGATAATCGTCGAACAATTCTTTGAAGGGGTTTTACTTGCGGAATGCCAAGCCGCCAAGCCTAAGGATTCTACTATCGGAGGGCTCGAGCCTCTCGGCGCGTCAGATAGTCACAACGCTCGGGCTGGGTGGGAACCATATAGAGATCTGCGACCCTGATCCCCTTTGCATCGGACGCTTCTCCCGCTTTGTCCGGCGTTTCCATCGGTGTCCCGGTCTGGCCAGCGATCCCGAGGGCTACCTTGCATTTCTGCTGAACCTGCTCACCCGGAAAAGATTCGACGTTCTGCTTCCGACCCATGAACAGGGCTACCTGCTGGCCAAAGTCGCGGGGCGGCTTGAACCGCTGACGGCGATTGCGCTGCCGGCCTTCGAGAATTATGCCGCCGTCCACGGCAAGGCCGGCTTCTCGAGGCTCCTGGCCGAACTGCGTCTGCCGCAACCGCGAACGGAGATCGTCACTTCCGCAGCCGAACTGCGCCGGTGGCCCCGATTCCCCTCCGTCATCAAAACTGCTGTCGGTACTGCCAGCCGCGGCATCCTTTTCGTCCACAACACAGGAGATCTCGAACGCGTGGCGGCCGACCTGGAGGAAGCCGGAGAGTTTGAAGGCGAGATCGTCATCCAGGCGTTAGCAGCAGGCCCACTGGAGCGTGCACAAGCAGTATTCAGTCACGGGAGGCTTATTGGCGCCCACCAGTACTGTCAAGTCGCCGAGGGTCCAGGGGGCGGTGACAGGATCAAGGAAAGCGTCTGCAGGCCCAATGTCCGGGCCCATCTCGCTCAGATCGGCGAGCGGCTGCAATGGCATGGGGCGCTATCGGTCGATTACATCCTCAAGGAACCTGAGACTATTCCGCTCTACATCGACTGCAACCCGCTCTCGTCGAGCCTGTGAACGCGCTCTTGTCCGGAGTCGATCTCGCCGGTCTCCTGGTCGCAGTATCGCTGGGCGAAAGACCGGAAGAAGCCCCGCCTTCGCGCGCCGGAGTAAGGACGCAGATGGCTATCATGGGGATCATAGGCTGTGCGATCCGGGACTGTTCACGGCCGGCGCTCCTGTCGGAAGCCTTGAGTCTCTGGCGCGGCAGTGGGGCCTATGCTGGCAGCAGGGAGGAACTGACCCCAGCCGGAATCGATCCGCTGAGCATCTTCCCGCTCTTCTATGTCGCCCTGCGAATGCTCGCCTCTCCGGGCAGCGCCGCGCGCCTCTCCCGGCGGACAGCGCAGTCGCATCAGCTCAGCCGGACGGCCATAAGGACCATCCTGGAAAGGATCGAAGGGGCCCCGCTTGCTTCCGGCACCCAAACCACCCCGCCGTGAGCAGCTTGCCAAGTTCCGTGGGACTATCAGAAAACTAAAGCGAACCATTATGATTCGAAGCTGACCAGGACAATGTCTGCAGCTTGCTCACGAAGAGGAATAAGCGCCTGGTAATCTGCTGAACCGTACCATCCGGCCGCAGAGATTGCGTCGGGAAATCGAATCACCACGGTATCAATGTAAGGATGTTCTCCGCTCAACACTTTGACCTTGCGGCCCCGAAAGATCACCTCGCCTCCCCATCGAACAAGAGTAGGTGGAACCTTGCTGCGGTATTCACTCCACTTTTCGGGGTCCCTGACCGTGATATGACCTATGACGCAAGCGCTCATCTTCCGGCTTCCTCACTGATCCGGGGGCTGCCTGAAAGCCCGCCCTCCCTATCGCCCCAGTTTCTTCACATACTGACCGAGGGCCATCAGCGGAAAACAGTTACGGTAATTGTGATATCTAATGTAGAAATGTTTAGGGAACCCGGTCCCGGTGAAGTATATTTCATCCCAGGTCCCGTCGGGCTTTTGGTTCCTTAACAGGTACTGGATCCCCCTGCTTACCTCAGGGGATTTTTCTTCATCCCCGGCCAGAAGACCCATTATTGCCCAGGCTGTCTGAGATGCAGTGCTGGGACCCTGGCCGCGGAGTTCGGGCAGCCTGTAGGAATCGCAGGTCTCACCCCAGCCTCCATCCGGGTTCTGGTGGTCTTTCAGCCAGTGCATCGCAGCTCTGACGCAGGGCGACCTCGGGTGCTCCCCGATCGAGACCAGCCCCCGCAGGGCGGACCATGTCCCATAAATGTAGTTGACACCCCAGCGCCCCCACCAGCACCCGTCCTTTTCCTGCAGGTCTTTCAGAAACCTGACGCCGCGCTTTGCGGCCGGATGGCTGCCGTCGTATCCGCAGCAGCCCATAACCTCAAGCACCCTGCCGGTTACGTCCG
>JBELAJ010000729.1:0-3275 GCA_049508935.1 Terriglobia bacterium
AATTTGGGCATGATTTCGAGGTGCCAGTGGTAGTAGTCTTCGGCGGATTCCCCGATGGGCGCGGTGTGGATGATGTAGTTGTACGCAGGAAACTCCAGCACGCGGTCGAGTCGCGAGAGCATATCCTGCAAAATCGGGGCGAGCTGCTCAAACTCCGCCTTACGGGATTGCTCGAAGGCGCACTGGTGCGTCTTGGGGATAATCCAAATCTCGAAAGGGAAACGGGGAGCAAACGGCGCGATCACAACGAAGGCGTCATTCTCCGTGATCAGCCGCACACTCTTCTCTTTCTCCTGGCGGAGAATATCGCAGAAGATGCAGCGCTCTTTGAAATTGTAGTGTTCGCGCGCCCCGTCGACCTCCTCGCGCACGCGCTTCGGCACCACGGGCAGCGCGATGAGCTGGGAGTGCGTATGTTCGAGCGAGGCGCCGGCAGCCTCTCCGTGGTTCTTGAAGATCAGGATGTATTTGAAGCGCCGGTCTTTCTCGAGGTCCAGAATGCGATCACGGTAGGCCCAAAGTACGTCCTCGACACGCGAGGTCGGCATGGTGGCCAAGGTCAGGTTGTGCTGCGGCGTTTCGATGATGACCTCATGCGCCCCGATGCCATTCATCTTGTCGTAAAGGCCTTCGCCCTGCCGGTTGAGCGTTCCCTCGATGCCCAGGGCGGGGAATTTGTTGGGTACGATGCGCAGCGACCAGCCGGGTGTGTTGCGCGCGCTGCCGTCGCTGCGGTAAGCATGAATTTCCGGCGGCGTTTTGCTCTCGTTGCCGTAGCAGAATGGACAGAAGCCGGAGCCGCGGATCAGGACTTTATCCCGGACGAAATCCGTTGGTCGCGTGGCCCGGCCGGTTGCGATGATCACCCATCGCCCGGTGATGGGGTCTTTTCTTAGTTCGGGCAAAGTTATACTCCTTTTGAAGGCTGCACGCGGTCGAGGAGCGCCAAATCAAACTTTGAAAGCATCCTTGATCAGTCTGACCTCGAGGCCCTTCGCCGGGTGCAGCGAGACACTGACGACATCGAACCGGCAACTCAAGGGTTTTCGCTTGAGCTGCCGCAAATACTCTTTGGCTCCTTTGATAATCCGCTTCTGTTTGTTCGAAGTAACCGCTTCTTCGGGTGGACCCGCAGCCTGGGAAGTTCTGGACTTCACTTCCACAAAGGCCAGGGTGGGCCCTTCCCACCCCACCAAGTCGAGTTCTCCGCCGCCCGAACGGGCGCGCCAGTTTCGCGCTACTACAGTATATCCTGCCTGGCGCAGATACCAATAGGCCAGAGTTTCGCCGCGTGCGCCAAGCTCCAGATTCTCTGCTTCGCCTCGCTGTTCCGCCTGCGAGGAAGCTGCCCTGGAGGCGCGTTGGCGCTCTTTCCACACCAGGGAGCGATACATCCAACGTGCCAACAAACTCATTATAACTCGACCTCAGAGATACAACAGTCGAGGAGATCGAGCGCCGTATTTGCCTGCTCCGGCTCGATGATCAAAGGCGGCATCAGGCGCACAGTGCTCTCCCCGCAGCCCAGCACCAGCAAACCCTTCTGGAACGCCCGCTCGATCACCTTGTCGCGCGCCTGCGGGTTGGGTTCGCGGGTTTCCTGGTTCTTGACCAGCTCAATCCCAATCATCAGTCCGCGTCCTCGCACATGCCCCACCGAAGGATGCCGGCGCGGCCAATCAGCCAACCGCGCAAGGAGGTATTCTCCGATGCGCGCGGCATTGGCAACATAACTTTCCTCCAGCAGCCGAATCGTTTCCATCGCTGCCGCGCAAGCCACGGGGTTTCCCCCGAACGTGGAAGCGTGCGCGCCCGGGCCCCAATTCATCACGTCCGCTCGCGCCACCGCCACGCCGAGCGGCAAGCCGGAAGCAATGCCCTTGGCCGTCACCAGGATGTCCGGCACAACGCCGGAATGGTTACAGGCCCACATCTTTCCCGTGCGGCCCATTCCGCACTGGACTTCGTCGAAGATCAGAAGCATCCCGTGACGATCCGCAATCTCACGCAGCCTGCCCAGGAAGCCCGGCGGGGGAACGATATACCCTCCCTCGCCCTGGATCGGCTCCACTATGATCGCAGCAACTTCATCGGCAGGCACGGCAGTTCTCAAGAGCTGTTGTTCGATAAAATCTGTACAGTCGCAATCGCATTCCGAAGCGCCATGGCCGGCGGAACAGCGGTAGGGATTGGGGTAGGGAACGTGCGTCACGCCGGACAGCAGGGGACCAAAACCGCGCCGCTGGACCGCTTTGCTCGCGGTCAGCGACAGCGCGCCCAAAGTCCGGCCGTGGAAACAGCCGAGGAAAGCGATCAAGCGGTTGCGCCGGGTGTGGTAACGCGCGATCTTGATGGCGGCTTCAATGGCCTCGGCACCGGAATTTCCGAATACCACCCGCTTCGGGAACTTGCCGGGAGTGATCTCCGCCATCTTCTCCGCCAGTTGAGCCAGCAAGGGATAGTAGAAGTCCGTGCCTGACATGTGAATCAGTGTTTCCGCCTGGCGCTGGATGGCGCGCACAACGTCGGGGTGACAGTGGCCAGTCGACACCACCGCAATGCCTGCGGCGAAATCCAGAAACAGATTTCCATCCACATCTTCCACGGTCGCGCCCTGCCCACGCCGGGCGACCAAGGGGTAATCCCGCGTGTAAGAGGGCGAAACGAATTCCTGATCGAGGGCCAGGACCTTGCGGGCTTCCGGACCGGGTAGCGGCGTTTTGATTGAAGGGACTTTGCTCTCCATGTGAATCCTCCTTTGCGAATCCTGCAGGGCGGCCCATCGCTTGGCCCATGGCCAGCGGGCCCCTGCTCTCTTTGTGTTTTTATATGGTGTATTACATGGAGAGATATTAGTCCCCACCGAATAGGTTAGGGCGGGCGAAATGGGGAAGTCTGAGCCGCAGGCTGTGAGGAAATTGAATGCCGCCTCGAACGCGGAGAGTTTGCCATCTGAAAGTACTGGCAAGCTGGAATCCTGTCATCCTGAGCGAAGCGAAGGATCTCTGCAGTTCTCCGCGAGACGTCGAACTCAAGAACCAACTGCCGAGATCCTTCGCTTCGCTCAGGATGACAGCGCTTGCTTTTTCCCTGTGCCCTCTCCCTTGGGGAGGAGATGTCCTGCTGCCGGCGCTTCCATCAGCCGGAGCAGGACGGGTGAGGGGTTGGTTCAGCATCCTTATACACATGGTTATTTCCGTTTCCAGCGGGTTCCAGCCTTGCTATCTTCGAGTATAACACCGGCCTTCTGAAGACTCTGGCGGATTTCATCGGCG
>JBELAJ010000073.1:0-21146 GCA_049508935.1 Terriglobia bacterium
ATCCAATGCCCATAACACCCGATCCCGCAAGTCTTGTGAATAGGATTGCACCCTTTGCCTCCCCTCTACAGGCAGAGGCATTGTCGCACATAAATGTATACACTTAAATTAAAAATGCTCTAACGTCTTGAATTTTGAATCTGGAATTTGCTATGGCGGCTCTGCCGCGCTCTAAGACTGCATCTTCTACGCCTCCTTGAAGTTCGCCCGGGTTCCTTCTTACGGACCGAGGCAGAAGCGAGTTGCCCCGCGAGTATACACGTCGATGCCTCTACTGCTTGACTACCGTACCGTCGATCATGCGATCCATCTCAACATTCCCTCCCTTCGGTGTGGGCGCAGGGGGGTATTTGAGTAATGCCTCTTCTTTGATGTCAATGCCGAGCCCCGGCTGATCGTTCCCGTAAAGATAACCCCCCCGAAGCTCCGCCGTGCCCGGCATCATCTCGTGCACTGCCGCAGGAAAGTTGTTCTCCTCCTGAATGCCAAAAGCCGGGATCGTCAAGTCGATGTGCATGGCGGCGAGTTGGTTCACGGGATCGTTGTCGCTACCTTCCTGCCACGCCGTGCGCACGCCGAACTCCTCGCACAGCGCCGCAATCTTGCGCAGCGGCGTGATGCCACCCACCGCCGATACCCGGCAGCGTATGAAATCGATCGCACGGTCGGAAATAAGCGGGACGTATTCACGCGGGCTGGTGAACAGCTCGCCCATGGCCATGGGGGTCGTGCAGACTTTCTTTATCGCATGGAACCAGTCGATCTGCTCGGGCGGAAGGATGTCCTCAACGTAGAACATCTTATACGACTCCATACGCTTGGCCAGTTCGACGGCGGCGGTGCATGTAAGATGTTCATGAACGTCGTGGATTAGCTTAACTTCGTCACCCAGCTTGACCCGGATGTATTCGAACAGGTTCGTGACCCTATCCATGTAAAGGTCTTCATCGAAGGCTGGGCCGGCGTAGCCGTGTTCAGGACGGCTACCTTTTCCCCGTGGGATGAATCCGCCCCCGCCGTAGCCGCCCGCGAGGTCGCCACCATAAGTGCCCAACTGGGCGCGGACGTGGGTGAAGCCTTCCTCCATGTACTTGTGTACCTGTTCCACCACCTCCTCGCGATCCTTCGCGTCATCTCCGGCGTGGGCATAGAGCGGCACGGCGTCACGCGCCTTGCCACCCAGTAGTTCGTACACCGGCATCCCGGCGCGTTTCCCCTTGATGTCCCACAGCGCCATGTCGAGACCGCTGAGGACCTGGTTCTGGATAACGCTGTTGCGCCAGTAGGGGTAGACAGGGGCAACCCCGCTAGACGGCGCTGAAGTTCTTCACCGCGTAGCTAGTGCAGTGGGCTTCGATTTTTGGCCACACCTGTTGGTGGAGGTCGGTGGCTACCCAATCCGAACGGAGTTGTTCGGTCTGAAACTCGATGACAAGCCTATATCCGGTGGCCTCCGAGGTGGGCTGCAAGAGAGCCACGGCGACAAACCCGGGCTGGGCGGAGACGGCGGGCCGGAAGACCTGACGAAATGTTCTCTCCAGCTCAGGCCCCGCCCCGGGCTTAAGCTGCAAGTCGATATGTAGGGATACCATAGCTACCTCTGTAAGGTTGTAATCGTTCATTGGCGCCGGGACTCATTAGCCTCACGCGCGTAGCGCGTCTTGGAGTTACGGCAGTCTCAGGAGCCAGCGCACTGCGTTCTTTTGGAGTTTGTAATACTCCGGTTGCCACAGGGCATGGAGTGTGTGACCCACGGCAGTGAACACCACCCGACCTTTTCCGTAATCATATGCCCATGCACTGATCGCCGTGGCGCCATAGGTTTCGAAGCTCGATCCGTCGATGTTCTCGCTGCGCAGGAGAATACCTTCAGAGTCTTTATCGTACACGACGTAGTGTTGCTCGTCATTCACCATGAAATCCTGGACACCTTGCGTCACTGGGTGCCCGTGGTTGAGCACCTTGACCTTGAACGGGCGCAACGCTGGGTGCCCGAGATACGCTCCGCCCATCACCTCTCGGAAGTGCTTGGAAAAGAGCGAGATGTTGCTGCTATTGTGATAGGCATAAAGGCTGCCACCCGCCTCAACGAATGCCTTAATCGCTTTGCCCTGCTCCTCGGTGATCCAGCCTTGGTATTCCTCCTTTGGCCATTCCCCGGAATTCTCCAAGTAGGACGAATAGGCGTAATCGTCGGGCTCCAGATATCCGCCGGGCCAGTTGAGACCGTCGCGGAACATAATCAAGAGCTGACAATTCTGGAGGTGCGTAGCGTCGATTTCTGAAAAGTTGATGGTGAAGTCGATCGGCAAGCGCAATTCGAGAAATAGCCGGTTTAGTGCCGTGCGAATGTAATCGGCATTATGGTAGCGGTCCCCAACCAGGGCCAGTACGCGGGCGGCGCCGCCTCCTGGAGCGGCCTGTCCTGGCCCGGCCTCGAATCCGCGCAAACAATCAGTCTTCCCCAGAATTCCACTTCCTGCCAAGGCTCCAAAGCCAGTCAGGAATCTCCGGCGTGATTCTCTTCCATGTTCGTCCGTGGTAGAACCGACTCCTGCCCCCTTAAATCCCGCGGCGATCCGAAATTATCGTACTATATACTCTCTGGCGTGGATGTCAACTTTAGCTTCTCGACCATACTGTCTCAGTTTGAAGTACAGGTGGCTTTACGCCGCCAGTTGGCGCGGTAAACTTGTCGCGACGAATTCAACCTAAGACCCTACCCATTTTGCGGTAGTGTCCTAATTTGGGCGATGAAAATGTAGAAACTCCAGGGAAAGGCTCTGCGTTTCCCCGCTTGGGAAAGGCAAAGCTTTTCCGCAAGTCAGGGCGGCGGAACCGCTGAGCCAGCGGATTCCGAACGAGTCCAGCCGGGCATGAGTATTGAAATGCCCCTACAAGGAGCGAAAGAACTTGCAGCGGCGAACCTGTTTGAAAACCATGATCGCGGGCGCCAGCGCGATGGCATTGCCTGCGGCGGAGCGCTCACCCCTCGCCGAGCGAATCAAGCACACCAATCCTAGCAAATATGTGCGGAGCCGTTCCCATGACAGCGCCGGCGACATGGCGTGCCAACAGCCCTCACTCCTCGTAAGCAGCGATATGACGACGAATCTTCTGTTCATTGACCGTTGTCAGATCATGCCGGGAGGAGGTGTGGGCCATCACTTTCACAATCATTGCGAGGAAATGTTCGTCATCTTCGGAAGCGAGGCGCAGTTTACGATTGACGGCAGGACGTCTTTGATCAAAGGCCCGGCAGGCGCTCCCTGCCGGATGGGGCACTCGCACGCCATTTATAACCCGACCGACAAGCCGGTGGAATTCATGAACATCAACGTATCGGCCGTCAAAGGGCGGTACGATGCGTTTAACCTCGGCGACGCTCGTCTGGGTGTTCCCCTAGATCCAATTCCGGTGTTCATGACCATGCACTTGGACAAATCGCTGGTGCAACCGGCCGAGTACCCGGATCTGCCGAACGAGGTCGAGGACGAACCCCATAGCCCTCTCCACCCTGTGGATAGCTATCTGGGCGGCCACGGCACCGTGCACTATCGCCGCTGCTTGCACCCCGAGGTGTTTTTTACGAACTGGTCCTACGTCGATCACTTGGTTCTGCCCTCAGGAACATCAGAAGGCCGTCACCTGCACACTGGCGTCGAGGAGGTCTATTACGTAATGAACGGCAGTGGCCAGGTGCAGGTGAATGAGGAGACCACCGCCGTCAGAGCCGGCGACGCCGTGCCGGTGCTCCTCGGCGAACGCCACGCGTTCAGCAATAACAGCTCAGAAGACCTCGAGCTCATGATCATCGGGATTGCAGCGAAAAAGTGGGTTCTGGATACTCAGCCGGTGAAATGACGACAGGCGGCCGCCATAGACCGTCGCGACAAGGGCCCGGCTGGCGGCCCCGAAGGGGCCGAAGATCATTAGCCGTGGGTGAAACCCACGGAAAGGCCCGCATATCGGGGTTTGACCCCTGCGGGGTCGAATAGGTTTTCGGCCGCTGACGATCCGTAGGTTTCACCTACGGCTAATGATGTTGGGTCCCTCTGGGACCCGACCGGGACGGCGGCGCGGGAAGGGTCGCAGACCGAAACAGCAGGCTTGCCGGATCGAACTTGTCCCTTCGGGATATCGCAGACCCCACAAGGCGGGGTCTGCGCCAGCCTAAGCTCGATCCCAGGAGCCAACACCATGATGCTGCCGGACGCAGCAGAGAATTCTTTAGCCCAACGCATCAGACACACCGACCCGAGCAAGTATGAGCGCGGCCGTTCACACGACAGTGCCGGCGACATGGCTTGCGAGCGGCTTCTCGAAAGCGGAGATCTGACAACCAATCTCTACTTCATCGACCGTTGCCAGATAATGCCTGGGGGAGGCGTCGGCCATCACTTTCACAATCGTTGCGAGGAAATGTTCGTCATCTTCGGAGGCGAGGCGCAGTTTACGATTGACGGCAGGACGTCTTTGATCAAAGGCCCGGCGGGCGCTCCCTGCCGGATGGGCAACTCGCACGCCATTTATAACCCGACCGACAAGCCGGTGGAGTTCATGAACATCAACGTATCGGCCGTCAAAGGGCGGTACGACGCCTTTAACCTCGGCGACGCCCGTCTGGGTGTCCCCCTAGATCCAATTCCCGTATTCATAACCATGAGGCTGGGTAGGGCGAGACTGCGGTCTGTCGAGAGCTATCTCGGCGGTCAGGGAACGGCGCGGTATCGTCGCGCCCTCGAACCGAGCGTTTTTCTCAGCAACTGGTCGTATGTGGACCATCTTCTGCTGCCTGCAGGTACTTCCGAGGGCCGCCACCGCCATGTCGGTGTAGAAGAAGTGTATTATGTGATGGAGGGTGAGGGCGAGTTGAGGGTGAATGAGGAAACTGCCGCAATCAAGAAAGGCGATGCCGTGCCCGTGCATCGTCGACGAT
The DNA here is from genome assembly GCA_049508935.1 of Terriglobia bacterium. Lineage (GTDB taxonomy): Bacteria > Acidobacteriota > Terriglobia > UBA7540 > UBA7540 > CAVROP01. The sequence continues at coordinate 4,940 of JBELAJ010000073.1, forward strand.
ATTCGCTGGATGATCTCGACCATCGGGCCCGATCGGGTGATGATGGGATCGGACCTGCCCAGTAACGTTCCCGTCGAGGTCGCAAAATACAAAGCGCTCGAACTCGATCCGAAGGTGTACGCACGGGTGATGGGCGGGAATGCGGTCGAGGTGTTCGGACTTTCCTAGAAGCTGTTTCAAAACCTCCCCTACCCGATTGCAACGGGGGATGGCTGCCTGCGCGTGAAGCCGTGCTCCCCGCAGGGGAGCAAGATGAGCCGGGGGCGAAACCCCATATGCGCTAAGGTAAGAGCCGCCTTCAGTCAATTCGGTGCTGTGGGTTGCGTCCCGCGAAGCGGGACACCGTGAGTAGCCGTAGGTGAAACCTACGGAAAATGAAGCGTCCATCAACATTCCGGCCCTGGAGGGGCCGACCCGTCCGAAGTCAACCCCGTCGGGGTTGACCTGATTTGGGAACGCCCCCGTCATCCGCAGGTTAAAACCTGCGGCTACTTACGGTTGGCCCCTTTCGGGGCCGCTCGGTCAAGCCGTATCTTAGCGCTTATGGGCCGTTGCACCCGGCCCAAATTAGGGCACTACCCTCGCCCGGCATACCTTCTATGTCAAACCTCCGGCGTGATACAGTGGGAGTTCTGAAGCGAGCCAACCAGGAAGGGCGTGTGTGACTCTGGACCCAAAATGGGTGCCGATGAAGTGGCCTTGCGGGCCGCTGGAAATCGCGCGTCGAAGCAAGTCGGGCAGCATCAACGCTGACGTCAAGGATGTGCTCGAATCCTGGAGCCACCCCTCAGCTTTGGAACTGCTCAAAGGGACCCCTGTCAATTGCCTCATTGTGGAGTGGGCTTCCGGGGAGCCCGAGGATTCAACTCAGCAAAAGGGTTTGAAGCCGCTCCTTGAGGAAGGCCGCCGGCTTGGGGTCAGCTTCGTGGCAAGAGTGAGCGTGGCGGAAGGCGCAGAAGCGGCGGTTGCCGCGGCGCGCGCGGCCGGCATCGCGGCGGTGATGCTTGGACCCGGGTCCGGCCGCTCTTTTGACCTGCCGGTGATCCTGCAGTATCCACGCGACAAGGTGGCTTGGGAAACAACCTCGAGTATCTTCGCAGCGACGGAAAACGATTGGCCGGGAGTGAAACTAGAAACGATGAACGGCGATACCGCCCAGGCGGGCCCCACCGGTATCCCGTGGGTGAACTCGAACGATTGGTTTTCGCTGCTGGCGGGCACGTTTGCGCCGGGAAGGACCCTGTGGCTGGATTCGGAGCCGCCGGACTCCTCCACGCTGGCTCACCCGGCCAACTATGAATTGGCCGTCGCGGACAGCCGGGCAAATGGAAGTCAGTGGATTATCTCTTTGGACGACAAGCTGCGAGCCGCGCTCACGCAAGGAAACGGCCCTGCCAAGGACATCTGGAAGAGACTGTGCGAAGCGGTCGAGTTCTTCGATCGTCACAGGGCATGGGATCGATTCAAGCCGCAAGGCGTTCTGGCGGTCACTTCTGATTTCGCCGGGGAAAACTCGTCTTTGAGCGAAGAAGTGTTAAACCTGCTCAGCCGCCGCGAGATTCAATTTCGGATCAGCCCGAGATCGAGGCCGCTGCCCGCCTTCGGACAAGGTGTGAAGGCGATACTCTGGCTCGACTCCGAAGCGCCCAGCGCCGAACAGCATTCCCAGTTGCTCGCCTTTGTGCGGCAAGGCGGATTGGTCATTGCCACGGCGTACTGGGGTCCTCAAGAGGTGAAGCCAGTGCAGAAAGACCCCTCAATGCACTATAAAATGTACGATATCGGCAAGGGGCAAATTGCAGTGGCCGAAGAAGCGTTCCAGGATCCCTACCAGGTAGCCCAGGAGGCCCACCTGCTGGTGAGCCGCAGGAGCGACCTCGTGCGCCTTTACAATCCGAACGCAACGAGCTGCCATTTGAGCATCGATCCCGGCACCGGGAGACGACTCATCCAGGTGTTGAATTACTCTGCCCAACCGGCAGATTCCCTGACCCTCTGGGTGAATGCTCGCGTAGGACCGGGAACGCTCTGGAGACTTGGATCAAAGGAGGCGGTCGCTGTCCGCGACGTCGCTGCGGAGCGGGGGACGTATTTCGATCTGCCCTCGCTCTCCGTCTACGGGGCGCTGGAATGTGGGGGCTCATCTCTGTGAGGCCCTTGGGAAGACTCCGCGCAATTTCTCGATTGACCCAACCGGTACGTACTTATTCGTTGCCAACCAGGACTCCGACAATGTCGTTCGGTTCCGAATTAACGCGAACACCGGCCTTTTAACCCCGACCGGCCAAGTGCTTCAGGTGTCATCGCCCGTTTGCGTGACCTTTGTGGCGATCAAATGATTCCGCCGCAAGTGGGGTTCCCAGGGGAGCTTTCTATGCAGAGCGACATAAATTGTGGCACGGGCGTCCCGCCCGTGATCACGGCCGGGACGACCGTGCCACGAAGGGATGCGCAATTATTCAAGTCGTTCTGTATAGTAAGCACGTCGCGGTGAGGCGGGACGGAGTAAGTGCGAGTATTGCCGGCCGACGATCATGGAGGATTTTATGAATACTTCAAGGATTTTCCTGCTCGCTCTGGTTATATGTTTTTCCGTTGGAGTTGGCAGAACGCAATCGGCAATACAGCCGAGCGTTGCGTCCGGGCACGGCCGAATTGGCATCGCCGGTACAGCCGATCCGCGCAATGCAGCTTGGGTTCTGAGCGGTTTCGCAACCGGCGGCGGCCCCGCCGAGGAAACGGCGGCTGGCCCATCGGGTGGGATAACCTATTTTGAAAGCGGCAAAGTGGACGAGACGTTCTCCAAAGGGGGCGTCCTGTTCGATGGAGACCACGGAACACTGAATTACAAAGTCGTTGCCGGCAGACGTGTGGCTCCCGGGCAGGTTGAGACTCATCTTAAAGACACCGACGTTATCTACGTGCTTCAGGGCGCTGCCACATTCGTGACGGGCGGAACGTCCCTCGATGACAAGAGCACTGCTCCCAATGAACTTCTGGGCGCCTCGATCAAAGGTGGGGAGACGTGGCGTCTCAAAAAGGGGGACGTGATCATTGTGCCGAAAGGAACGCCGCATTGGTTCAAAAAAGTCGACCAGGGGCCGTTCCTTTATTTCATTGTCAAAGTGCGGTGAGTGGCACGGTGGAGTTATGACCCCAGCGCCGATCCCATTGTAGGAATCCTGGGCAAGCTCATTCGCCAACCACCACTACTTTGAGGCCCTTGGCTTCACTTCCGGTCGAAAGATCAATTGGAGCGGCCTGGCCGGGGCAGGCGCCGGCTCTGGAGACGGAGAAATGATTATGAGTGAGAAAATAATCAGCATCAACGGTATCGACCTCTGTAATGAGAGCTTTGGGGAGAAAACCCACCCTGCCATTTTACTCATCATGGGTGCGGCAGCTTCGATGCTCTGGTGGCCCGAGGGGCTGTGTCGACGTCTGGCAGATGCAGGTCGGTTTGTCATTCGATATGACAATCGCGACACCGGCCGCTCGACCACGTATGCGCCCGGCCATCCTGGCTACTCCCTGGACGATCTTGCCCAAGATGCGGTTGGGGTACTCGACGCCTGTGAGATCCCTTGCGCCCATCTTGTGGGCATGTCCCTTGGAGGCATGATCGCGCAGATTGTAGCGCTCAGCCATCCTGATCGCGTCACCCGCTTGTCCCTGATATCATCCAGCATTTTCGGCCCTCTCAATCCTGACCTGCCCACGATCGACGCGAAGATTCTGAACTATCACAAGTCGGCGGCGACACTCGACTGGTCGGATAAGGCTGCGGTTGTGGAGTACATCGTTCGCGGATGGCGATTGCTCTCGGGGAGCGCGCATCCCTTTGACGAGACAACTGTACGCGCCACGGCCACAACCGAGGTAACGCGATCCAGGAATTTGCTCAGCGAGTTCAACCATGCGCTGCTCAAGGGGGGCGAGCGTTGGTACGGGAAGATCGGTCAGATTAGTGTCCCAACCTTAGTCATCCATGGAACCGACGACCCGGTGCTTCCTTATCAGCACGGCCTTGCCCTCGCAAAAGAGATTCCTGGCGCGAGATTACTGACCCTGACGGGTGGGGGTCACGAACTTCACCGGGACGACTGGGATGAAATTGCGAGGGCCATTCTGGAGCACGATGCCGCCTGACCGCAGCGGCCGTCACCACCCGTCAGCAGGAGACCTCACTATGCCTTATAGAACAATCGGCCGACGTGGATTTCTTCGGGGCTCTGCAGCCCTGATTGGGGGACAGACTGTGGCCCGCGCCATTCCCGCCATGGGCAAGCCCCAAAACGGAATTGCAGTGGCGCAGCGGCAGGCTGCCACAACTGCTCCTGCCACGATCACACTTCCGCCGCAGCCGCCACTGAGAGAAGTCCTGCGCGAAAATCCGCCGCCCTCACTACCGGCCGTTGAGTTAGAAGCGGTGCACGGCGACGCCACAGTCGATTTCCCACAGCGGCACAGAATGCAAACGCGCGAAGAGTTTCGGGCCGCCCTGGCTGAGTTACGCAAGCAGTACGAGCCGTTTCTGGCAAACTACACGCCTCCCGCTCCCGCCACGCGCGCCCGCGTGGAGTTGGACACATTCCAATTCCGCATGGAAGAGCCAGAGGACTTGCGTGACATCTCGCGCGTCTGGCGCGGTGAAGCTTCCTGGCAGGAGGTGCGCCTTCCCGATTACCGCGGCCCGGTGGGTTGGTGCGGCCCGCGTGTCAAGGTGCCTCTCTAGCCAGCTTGAGGACGGCCGTCCGAGTTTTCGCCGACAGACGAAATCCCAAACGATCAAGATGTGCGAGGACAGGCTCGATCTGGGAGAGCCGGCCTTCCGCTTTAGCGCGCAAGAGGATTCCCAGCGTGCCCGTGAAGGTCAACTTCAGTGCCTGAGCGTGCAACCGTGCAAGTCGTTCATCGAGAATCACCACGGCGCCCGGAATTTGAATTCCTAACGCGAGCACTTCCTTCTCCCCTGCACCTAAGTCTGCCACTGTCGGGACCTTATCCAGTCCCTCAGGCGCCTGAATCTCCAACCAGGGCAGGGCGCGGACGATTGGCAAATCGACACCCATCGCTTTGCCGCGCTCCAACTCCTCAACCACCGCGGGGGGAATCACGATCCGCGTGTAGAACTCGGTCAGTAAATGCAGGAAACCGATTTGGTGGAGGTATTGGATCGGCGAAGCATCCGAGATCGCTTCATGCGTTCTTGAGGTCGCGGGTCAACTCCTCTTCACCAAGATCGAAAGTGTTGACGCCATAATCGGCCAAGCGGCTGAGGAAATAGGGCCTCGGCACGCCGGCAAGCTGGGCGGCAGCCCCCGACGAAAGCTGGCCCACCTCATATAGCTTGACAGCCGCAGCAAAACGTATCCTGGACGCTAGGTCTTCCGGTGTAGCCTTCAAGGCGAGCAGAGTCTCATCCGGTACGGAAAAAGTAACCTGGCTCATAGGGAACCTACTGATACATTCTAGCACAATCCAATCGGGCCGTCTGATGTGATCCATGCCTCGGCCGCGCCCGCAGGCCAGCCAGGCTCGGCGCTGCCCGGAAGTTCGATCGTGTAGCCAATCGCTTCATAGCCGCGACAGCGGCGATCAAACATCCGCACCAGCATCGGCACATTGAGGTCGGCGTAGTCGTACACGCGCACTTCACGCTTTCCATCATAGAGGCGGTGCAGCCTGCCGGCATATTGCGCAATTGTTCCGTGCCACGAAACAGGCAGCCTCAGGAAAAGAGTATCCAGGCAGCACAACCTCGCGCTTAAGTGTAGGCGCTTCGAATCGGCAGCTTGCAGATCGTGCACGCGGTTCGCGCCCGCTCTTGTTGGCGCAAGCGTTCATGTGGCGTCGATGCCCGTGCCCGCGCCCTCGCCGTGGCCTTCGGCGCGCGGGGCATCATGCTCCCGTGGCAGCTTGCTACTGCAGAATGCGCGCTGCCCCAACGCCGTGGAACCCATTTAATGGGACGACAGGGCCGTCCTTTAGTTTAAGCTCCCAATTTGGTCCGCTGCGCCTGACGTGGAATTTAACATGGTGACTATCGTCCCGGCTCAGCTAACGCTGAAATACAAGACTTTGCTGCCAAGCGCCCCAATACCTTGGTGTCTAATTGGTGCCTGTTTCTATAGGGCGAGAGGGAGATTTGACAAGCTTGAAAAGACCTAATAGACTGTGCCAGGAGCCAGCGTTCATGCGGTTTTTGAAGCTATGCGTGGATTTCTATTGACTTGGCGCGGCTAGGAATCCTGAATCCTCTCTTCGGCACCACGTTCCTTCCTTGTCATACGAAGATTATGAGAAGCGCGAAAAAACTGAAAACCATACCGGTGTTTAAGTCGGAAGACGAAGAAAGAGACTTCTGGGCGCACGCCGATTCGACTGAGTACATCGACTGGAAGAAGGCCGCGCGCGCGGTGTTCCCTGACCTGAAGCCCTCTCTGCGAACTATTTCCCTGCGTCTTCCCGTGACGATGATTGCGCGTTTGAAACTACTCGCCAACCAGCGCGATGTCCCTTACCAGTCTCTGCTCAAGATCTTCCTGGCCGAGCGGCTGGAGGAGGAAATGGCAGAGGGTCGTAGCCCGCGTGGTGCCGCGCGGCTCAAGCAGTAAGGATCCCCAATAAGAATCCGATTTACGAGAGACTACGAAAGCCTTCCCGTTACTTCGTCGTATCCCGTTCGTCGCCGGGAATGCTAGAATCGAATTCTCAATTGATCTGGTTTTTTCGATGACCTCGGAGGTTTGCGGATGGCCCGTCGCATCCTATATGTTGCAGCCGTGGTCGGATTTTGCACGTTGCTTTTGGCCGCCAGATTTCTTTCGCAGGGTTCCCCTGGCGACCCGCGCCTGAAGAAAGCATCACGGCAGGCGCCGCGCAACGGCTGGACGTTCGTGCACCTGGAAGGGTCGCCTTCGGAAATCGGATTCCAGAACGGATACCTGCTGGCCCCGGAAATTGCAGAGCAGAAAGCCGCCACCGAACTCGAAGCCACACACGACAGCAAGAAGAGCTGGAGTTTCTTTCGCGATGCGGCGCGGGACATGATGTGGCCCCACATCGAACGCGAATACCGCGAGGAAATGGAAGGCATCGCCGAGGGCTTGAAAGCACGCGGCGTGGACATGGATATCTGGGATGTGGTCGCTCTCAACGCCGCGGATGAGTGGGGCTACTACATCAGCGAGTACGATAAACAGCACGGCGTCGCGCCGCCTCCCACCGCCGGCGCGCCCGAACACTGCAGCGCTTTTGTGGCCACCGGAAGTTATACCAGGGATGGAAAAGTAGTCATCGCCCACAACGACTGGAGCAGCTACCTGGGCGGCGAGCGCTGGACCATCATCTACGACATCGTTCCGGAAAAAGGCAACCGAATCCTGATGGACGGCGGGCCCGGCGTCATCGACAGCGCGGACGATTTCGGTTTGAATTCCGCGGGCATCGTCATCACCGAAACCACGATCTCCAATTTCTTCGGCTACGATCCAAACGGGATTCCTGAATTCGTGCGGGCGCGGAAGGCCATGCAGTACTCCGGTTCGATCGATGACTTCGCCCGGATCATGGAACAGGGCAACAACGGCGGATATGCCAACGACTGGCTGGTGGCGGATGTCGGGCGCAACGAGATCGCCAGCCTCGAACTGGGCCTGAAGAACGTCACGCTCCAGCGGAAAACGGACGGGTACTTCGTGAGCGCCAATTTCCCCATCAATGGAAAATTGTGCAGTGAAGAGACCAAGTTCCGAACGGATGATCAAGGCGCGAGCCCCAACGCCAGGCGCGTCCGTTGGGAACAATTGATGGCGGAGAACAAGGGAAAGATTGACGTGGCCCTGGCGGAAAAATTCCTGGCCGATCACTACGATACTTTCGACAAGCGAAACCAGCCGAGCGAGCGCACCCTTTGCGGGCATGTCGACTTGTCTCCGCGGGGCTCACAACCCTGGCAGGGGCCCTATGGCATAGCCGGCGCGGTCCAGAATAAGGCGACGGATGCCACGATGGCGCGCCACATGTCCTTGAGTGCGGCGGCCGGCCACGCCTGCGGGATCGACTTCAATGCTGAGGAACACCTCAAGGCGTACCCGGAGTATTCATGGCAAAAGCCTCTCCTGCGCGACATGAAAGCCTATCCCTGGACTACCTTCTCTGCCGATGAGCAGCGGTAATTCCAAATCTCGGGCGCAGCGCGGGGCGGGGCCGCTGCCGCCAAAGGTATACGTTGATGCTATCCCGCAGACTATTTCTTGCGATGACCGCAGGCGCATTCACCTGGCCTGCAGCTTCCCGGGAAGGCGCTAACGTGCCCACCGTGCTCGATCACATTCTTCTCGGCTCGAGCGATCTCGAGGCAGGCATCGCTTTCGTCAAGGAACATACGGGGGTGACCGCCGCATTCGGGGGCGTTCATCCCGGACGCGGCACTCGCAACGCTCTGCTTTCCCTTGGTGACAGACACTATCTCGAAATCATCGCGCCCGACCCCGCGCAGACCGGCGCACCCGATCACTATGATCTGAAGAAGCTCACTACGCCGCACCTGGTCGGCTGGGCGGCGCATCCCGGCGACCTCAACACCTTCGCGGCTCGCCTGCGCAATGCCAATCTCGTCTTCGACGGACCCACGCCGGGCTCGCGTAAGCGTCCCGACGGCCGCCTTCTCGAATGGAAGACTCTCAATCTTCACGACACTCGAGCCGGGCTTCTCCCCTTTTTCATCGAGTGGAGTGCTGACACGGTCCATCCCTCCGTAGACGCGCCCGCAGGCTGCAAAATCCTCCGCTTTGAACTCTCCGCGCCCGACGGCGCCGAATTGCAGCGCATTTCGACGCTTCTCAACCTCGACCTTCCCGTTACGTACGGTGAAAAGCCCCAACTCCTCGCCCGCATCGGAGGCCTCGATGGCAGAAGCGTGTCGCTCACTTCCTAGTGCTTAGTTGTGTCAATAAGCGCAATTATTCCGACTCCTGGAAGGGCGGGGCTTTAGCCCCGCCGGGTACGCAGGGCACGGTTGAAGGGGCCTTCAGGCCCTGAAGCAACGCGGCTTCAGGGGCTGAAGCCCCGCCCTTCCGACACCAAACGTTTGCCAAGTCCGATGGTTGGCTTCGGCAACAGTGTCTTGGCGGTTGAATTCATGACCAAATTGCCGTGGGTGATCGAGGAGCGTCCGTAGCACCGCTTGCGCCTTTGTCCGTGGCGCACTCCTCGTTTTGGATGAGTGCGCCGCCCGCCGGAACTCCGTGATAGAATCGTGATCGCACATTTACATTCTCCGGAGGAAAAAACCATGTTGCGCCCCCGCTACTTATTTGCGTGTGTTGCTCTGTTCGCCCTGATGACCGCCTGTTCAAGCAACGTCCCCACCTCGCAGAACGCTGATGTCGCGGCGGTGAGAAGCGTCGAGGCTGCCTGGGTCAAGGACATTGCTACGAAAGATGTGGACAAGTTCGTGAGTTACTATTCCAATGACGCATCGGTCTTGCTGCCCAACGAGATGATGATCAGCGGAAAAGACAGCATCAAGGCCGCGCTCAAGCCAATGCTGGCTGACCCCAACTTCGCTCTGACTTTCCAGTCCACGCGCGGAGAGGCGTCGAAAAGCGGCGATTTCGTTTACCTGATCGGCACCTACTCGATGACTTCCTCGAGTCCCACAGACCAGAAGCCGGTTACCGATCAGGGCAAATACCTGACGGTCTATAAGAAGCAGACGGACGGAAGCTGGAAAGCTGTAGCCGACATGGTAAACTCCGACTTGCCTGCTCGAAGCGAACGTCCTCAAGCTGCGCCGCAACCGAAAAAACACAAAACTCAAACCGCCACCCGGGTCCACAGGCGCCGCCGTACCTGAGCCAGCATTTGCCGACCCTTCGCTCCGCTCAGGGCAGGCTCTGAAGGTCGGCGCTGCTTTGAAATTGAGGCACAACTCAGAGCCCTAGCCTGTCCCCGCGGGACTTCGCAGACCCGGGTCTGCGCCAGGCAGGGATGGTGTGGCTGAGAGCTGAAAGCTGACTGCTGAGAGCTGAGTTTTGAACGACCAAACCGCGAATGTCTATGAAAACAAAGGGTGACAGTGGAGAAAGTCCACCTTGGCCTCAAAAAAGCATGCAGTTCCTGGGGGAGTGTGAGATCACCCATTCAGGGAGGCTAACGTGCCGTTGATGAATCGGCGAGGATTCATTTCGAGTGGCTTTCTAGGAGCCGTCGCAGTAGGTGCGGGAGCGATCGGCGGCAAGGCGGGCGATGACGACAATAAGTCCACTTCGCAGACCAAGATCCTCAACTTCAACCCTGCCATGAAGTACCGCCCCATGGGCAATACCGGCGTCCTGGTGTCCGAGATCAGCCTGGGCGGACTAGTCATGGCGGAGTCGGTGCACCGGTACGCCATCCAGCACGGCGTGAACCTGGTGCATGTCGCTTGGGACTACCTGGGCGGACAGTCGATCAAGACCCTGGGCGCAGGGCTCAGGTCCCTGCGTGATAGGTTTTACCTGGCACTGAAGGACGACTATCCCAGCATCGACGAAGCCTTGAAAGTCCTCAATACCGACCACGTGGATTTCCTGATGTTTAACCGTCACTTCCCCTTCTCGGCTTCGGACGCAAAGATCGCCGAGACATTCGAGAAGCTGAAGAACCAGGGGAAAGTCAGGTTCGTCGGCTTGACGAGCCACGCCATGGTGAAGAGCACAACCGCGGCGGGCCTTCAGACCGGCTATTACAACGTCGTCATGCCGGTTCTCAACCAGCCCAACCTGGAGGCCATGACGGAAGAACTTCGCCTGGCGCAGCAGCGGGGCGTCGGCGTGATGGCCATGAAGACCATGAAGGGGCTGACGGGCCTCGACTCGGAAGTCGCCTATTTGAAGAAACTCCTGAGCAATCCGGCGGTCACGACGGTGACCAAGGGCATCGGCTCGTTCGATATGTTCGATGCCTATTTGGCGGCGCTCAAGGAACCCCTGACCGCCGCAGAGGATCGAGCCCTGTACCGCTACGCGCAGGCGAACCGAAGCAATAATTGCATGCTCTGCGATGAGTGCAAACAGGCCTGCCCGCTGGGTATCGAAATCTCTACCGTATTGCGCTGCAAAGACCACTACTACGACCAGATGAGGGATGAGGAGACGGCGCTCCGAGCGTATCGCGCGATACCACGGGAGAAAGTCGGAAGCGAAGCGTGCCGCCTCTGCAAGAAATGCGAGCCGGCGTGCCCCAATGGAATCGCCATCGTGGATAGGCTCCTGGCGGCGCGGGGCGTCTTTACTGGTGAAAGGACGGCCTGAGGGGGTTGCCGAATTACAAGGATTCGATCGAGCCATTGAGATGCGAACCATTGCTCTCTATCTGTTGCTGATTCTCGCCTCGCCCGCGCTGCTCCTCGCGCAGGAGAAAGCAGGCCAAGACACCGCGCCTGCGGTGATACCTGCCGCGGCAAAAGCGAAGTTGGTGCAATTGTTGCCTGACCCTTCGGAAGTTGGCGCAGCACGGACAGGCGAGCAGAAGTTCTACAGCTCCGATCTTTACCAGTACACCGACGGCGGAGCGGATGTTTACCTGGAATACGGCTTGGTGGCTATGGTTCACCAGGAATATAAATCCTCGAGCACTGATTTCACCCTCGACATTTACAACATGGGCACGCCGGCCAATGCCTTCGGGATCTATGCCGCTGAAAGCTCGCCGGACTACCATTTCCTGCCTATCGGCGCGGAAGGCTACGGCGCCAATGAAATCCTGAACTTCTTGCAGGATGAATTTTACGCGAAACTCTCGGCCTTCAGTGACAAAGAGAAAACCGGGCCGCTGCTCGAGCGCTTTGCCCGGGAAGTATCTCGGAGGATCGGCCCGTCGGCGCCGATGCCGCAGTTCCTATCACTCTTTCCGCCTCAGCACCTGGTGAGTCACTCCTTGAAATACGTGAAGAAATCGCCGCTCGGGCACGAGTTTCTCGCGCCGGCAATTCTGGCGTCTTACGCATGGGGTGAGAAACAGACCTCACTGCTGATCTCGAGAGCACCGGACCCGCATGGTGCAGCAAAAAAAGTGGGACAGTTGAGGGATTACTTTGCGCGCTCGGGCAAAGTGGTTCCGCGGCAGAATCTCGCGCCCGGAGCTTTCTCCGGCTCAAATCAATACGAGGGCGAGGCCGTCTTTTTCGCCTCCGGCTCCTATGCCGTTCTCTGCCTGAACCCCCCGCCTGATGGCGAATCGTTCTTGAAATCGGTTATCGAGCGAATTGCAGAAAGGGGGGCTGGAGTAACTTTCTAACCTCCCGTGGAATCATAGCCCTCTCCCTTGGGGAGAGGGTGGCCTGCGACGGCGTTTTCGCGAGGCGCGTGGGCCGGGTGAGGGGTTACTTGCGCGACAGTCGACAGTCGCCAGTTCGAAAGGAGACGGCAGGCCGTCGCCACACACCGCACCGTTGAGGAGTTTATTCATGGCACACATTGATCGGCGAGATTTCCTAAGGGCAGGCGTAACCGCAGGAGCGGGATTCGGAATAAGTCTGCTCGGACCCCGGCCCCTCGTCTCTAGTCCGCAACTCCCAGCCCTGAGTATCGCGCGCTATAAGACCTCCCCAACGGACCCCGACGGCATCGCCGAGGAGGCAAGGCGGCTCACTCGCCAGGCCATTGACGCCCTGGGTGGAATGGGCCGTTTTGTATCGAAAGGGAACGTTGTTTGGATAAAGCCCGACATAGGCTGGGACCGCAGGCCGGAACAGGCCGCGACGACCAATCCTGATGTCGTTGCTACGTTGGTCGCGATGTGCTACCAGGCGGGTGCAAAGAAAGTGCTGGTGAGCGACAACCCCTGCAATCCGGCCCGGCTTTCTTATCCGCGCAGCGGTATTCAGCCGGCAGCGGAAAAGGCGGGAGCGGAGGTGCCGTTCCTGGACGAACGAAAGTTCCGGAAGATGTCCCTCAACGGCAAAGTTCTGAAGGAATGGGAGGTCTATCAGGACATCGTGGAAGCGGACCGGCTGATCAACGTCCCCATCGTCAAGAACCACAACCTGTGCCTGGCGACCCTGGGAATGAAGAATCTGATGGGAGTGATTGGCGGAGCGCGGAACCGGCTTCACCAGGACTTGGGCGGGACTCTCGTGGATCTGGCAGCTTTCCTCAAGCCGCGGCTGGTGGTGCTGGACGCTATCCGTGTGCTGACGGCAAACGGCCCGGTGGGTGGCAATCTCGCCGACGTCAAGCGCAAAGACACGCTGGTGGCGGGCGTAGACCAGGTAGCGGTGGACGCCGCCGGCGCCACTCTGCTGGGTTATAAACCTGATTCGATTGGCTACATTGTGCAGGGAAACGCCAGGGGTCTCGGCACCATCGACTTCAAATCGCTTTCACCGAAGCAGGTAGAAGTGTAGACCCCATGGCGAAGAAACAGAAAACGTCCTGGGTCGTCTGGCTGCGCCGGTTGGTGCAAACGGGTTTCTTTCTCCTCTTCTGTTATCTCTTTTTGCAAACGGTCTATCACCCCATCAACCAGGCCGGGCGAGGCGTAACCTTTTTCTTCAATCTTGATCCGCTGGTGGCGCTCAGTTCATGGCTGGCTTCGCATGCCCTGGTGGGGGCGATGCTGATTTCAGTGGTCACTCTGGCAGTCACTCTTTTTTTTGGGCGTTGGTTCTGCGGCTGGATTTGTCCCTTCGGAGCGCTGCACAACTTCTTCACCAGCCTGCGCGGCGGACCTGCCAAGCAAAAGCTCGCGGCGGGTGGCTATCATCCGTGGCAGAAGGCGAAGTACTACGCGCTGGTGGCGTTTCTGGTCGCAGCTTTGCTGGGCGCCGACGTGGTTGGCTGGTTCGACCCGTTCTCCTTCTTCTTCCGCTCGCTCTCAATTTCGATCTACCCGGCTATCAACAAGGCCCTGGTGGCCGTGTTCACGTGGGTTTACGACGCCAATCCGGGGGTCGGACCCGTCCGGCTCACGCTGGTGACAGAGCCTGTTTACGGCTTCCTGCGCAAATACTTTCTCGCCGCCGCACAACCGTATTACTGGGGCAGCTTGCTGATCGGGTCGTTGTTTATCACCGTCGTCGCGCTCAACTTTTGGCGCGCCCGCTTCTGGTGCCGCTACGTTTGCCCTTTGGGCGGGTTGCTGGGAGTGGTGGGAAAGAATCCCCTTGTCCGCTTGAACAAACACGAGGAGAACTGCAACAACTGCCGCCTGTGCCTGGTTGACTGCCAGGGCGGGGCCGCTCCTGACAAGGGTTGGAAGCCCTCAGAATGCTTCTATTGTTGGAATTGCAATTCGGATTGTCCTGCACAGGCGATCTCGTTTACGGTTGGTGGCCGTCCTGATCGAGTTCCTAACGCGGGTTCGGGGCCCCCTCACCCGGCTCCGTCGGCCGACGGACTGAAGAAAGCGCCGGCTGCGGGCCACCCTCTCACCCAAGGGTGATAGGGCTGGGCAAGGTTGGGAAGTCCTCTCCCGAGGGGAGAGGGTGGACCGCGACGGCGCTTTTATCGGCCGTCGCGGGCCGGGTGAGGGGTCAGTTCCAAGGTGAGGACGCCTAACACGTCTGTGCTCAGTGAGGTTAGAGACAAAGCATAATGCGCCAGTTATCCAAATGGATCGCTGATTTTCTTCATCCTCCCAAAGAAGCCCGGCTCGACTTGGGGCGGCGAGCCGTGTTAGGGGCCGGCCTGGCTGGCGTGGGCGCCAAGCTCCTCTTCGGCATTGCGCCCGAAGCCTCCAAGCGGACTTTCAATCCTGCCCTTATTCGTCCCCCGGGTGCGCTTGCTGAGGACGACTTCCTCGCCCGCTGCATCCGCTGCGGCGAGTGCATGAAGGTGTGTCCCACCAACGCCATCCATCCGGCTTCGCTCGAGGGCGGCTTCGAGGGCCTCTGGACGCCCGTCCTGGTTACATCGCTCGGTTACTGCGACTACGAGTGCAATCTCTGCTCGCAGGTTTGTCCCACACACGCGATTCGCAAGATCGAGGTCCCGGAAAAACAGAAGATCAAGATCGGATTGGCTTACATCGATAGGAGCCGCTGCCTGCCCTGGGCCTACTCGAAGACCTGCATCGTCTGCGAAGAGCACTGCCCTACGCCCAAAAAGGCGATCTGGTTCGAAGAAGTGGAAGTGCGCAACATTCAAGGCGAGAAGCTGACGGTGAAACAGCCCCGCGTGGACCCGGAGCTTTGCATCGGCTGTGGAATTTGCGAAGTCAAATGCCCCGTGAAGGCGCCCGCCGCGGTGCGCGTCACCAGCGTTGGCGAGAGCAGAAACCCCGAAAACCAGATCCTGCTGACCAACGATGTCTATGGACAGGCATAACACTTCAAAGGTAATATCCAATGTACAATTATTCATAAACGAGATGACTGCCCTCTCCCATGGGGAGAGGGTGGCCCGCGACGGCGTTTTCATCAGCCGTCGTGGGCCGGGTGAGGGGTCTCTACCCGTTACAGGAGATGAACAATGCCCAAAGTACTCTTAATAAGTGGCAGTCCCAAGCCGGACGGCAATACCGCGCAACTAATGAACGAATGCGCGCGCCTGATTCGTGAGCAGGGGGTCGAGGCGGAAGTCATCTCATTTTCGGAAATGAAGATCGAATCGTGTACGGCATGTGGGAAATGCGGTGAATCCAAAGAGTGCAGTCTCGACGACGGCTTGAATGATATTATCGAGAAGCTCCGCGCGTCGCAGGGTTTCATTGTGGGCTCGCCGGTTTACTTCGGCACGGCGCGCGGGGACGTGATGGCGGCGCTGCAGCGCATCGGCCAGGTTTCCAAGAAGTCGGACCAATTCCTCTCCGGCATGGTGGGCGGCCCTGTGGCGGTGGCGCGCCGCGGCGGCCAGACCTTCACGCTGCAAGAGATGCTCATGTTCTTCCTCATTAACGATATGATTGTGCCGGGGTCGACTTACTGGAACATGGCCTTTGGCAGGCTCCCCGGCGAGGTTTGGCAGGACAAGGAAGGCATCGAGACAGCCCGGCACTTCGCACTTAATGTGGCCAAGTTGGTCAAGAAGCTACACGGCAGCGATGCGACCGCCGCGTAGGGCGTTGTCATCCTGAGCGTAGACTTCATGATCCTTCGGCTAACACTACTACGTTAAGTTAGATTGACCTCACAGAAGAGAAGTGTTAAGCTCCGGTTCATGACCGGGAGCGAAATCGCGAAATGTCGAACACGTTTGGAACAATTCTTGGCCGACCTGCT
>JBELAJ010000730.1:0-3260 GCA_049508935.1 Terriglobia bacterium
TAGCTTCTAAAGCGGAAAGAGAGTCAGGCATCGGAGCCTCCTGTCTGAGCATCTATATACGCTCAGAAATATAGCACAAAAAAAGAAAATCCACCGCTCCTAACTTCCAGGTCGCGCACCCGGTTCTAGGAATGAGCTTGACACGAAGAGACATTCTCAAGAGCACGCTTGCGGCCCTCCCTTTTGCCGGGGCCAAACCGGCGGCCGCGTTCTTCACGGCACCAGATTCCAAGTATGCCGGCGTTCAGATCGGCATCATTATTTCGCCCTATAACTACTCGGAAATCCCCGTGCGCGCCGACGAAACCCTGAACACCCTCGTCGATTTGGGAATAAGCGCGTTCGAAATGCAGGACGTCAGGGCGGAGACTTACGCGGGAGCACCCAGTCAGCCACGGGAGGGCTACTCCGGATCGCCTCAGACACCGGGCGGTGTGGGTCCCCACGCCTCGGCACAGGAAGTGGAGGACACGAGACGCAAAGCTGCCGAACAGCTCAAAGCGTGGCGGCTTTCACTCCCAATGAGCAAATACCAGTCGCTGCGCAAGCTGTACAACGATGCCGGCGTAAGTATCTACGCTTTCCGACTTGCCAGCCTGACGCCCGCCACCACAGACGAGGAGTTCGAGTACTTCTTTCACGCCGCCCAGGCGCTGGGCGCCAACCAGATTACGGTCGAACTTCCCGAGGACGCGAGCCTGAGCAAAAGGGCCGGCGAGTTCGCCGCTCAATACAAGGTCAGGATGGGCTATCACAACCACACTCAAGTGAATGAGCACAGTTGGGACGTGGCACTCTCGCAGTCGCCCTACAACGGAATCAATCTCGATGTGGGCCACTACGCGGCCGCGACAAACCAGTCGCCGATTCCCTTTATCAAAGCCCACCACGACCGGATTACGAGCTTGCATCTGAAGGACCGCAAGTTCCGTTCCAACGGAGGCCGGAACACGCCGTGGGGCGAGGGTGATACGCCTTTGAAGGAGATTCTGCTACTCCTCAAAGCCGAGAAATACCGATTCCCTGCGGCTATCGAGCTGGAATACCGCATCCCGCAGGGGTCCACTGCGTCGGCGGAGATCGCAAAGTGCCTCCAGTTTTGCAGGGACGCGCTTGCCTAATGCGGCGGTAGATCGATTCTTCGAGAGGTGATAAAGAGTGCCAGGCCCTCTGATCTCGCGCGGGTATTTCTTCATGGGACCGCTGCTAACACTGGCTAGCGGAAGCGCCCGCGCGCTATTCGGAACGCACGTTGGCAGCATACCTTCGCTGAAAGCCGGCGGATACAAGTCACCCAATGAAAAACTCAACATTGCTGCCGTCGGAATTGGCGGACGGGGAGCGCAAAACCTGAGCGGCCTGCGTTCCGAAAACATCGTCGCGCTCTGTGACGTGGATGCTCGCCAGGGTGGCCCAACCTTTAGGCGCTTTGACAAAGCGGCGCGCTATTCGGATTTCCGGAGGATGCTGGACAAAGAGCATCAGAACATCGACGCCGTTGTCATCTCAACGGCTGACCACATGCACGCCACCATCGCGCTCTGGTGCATGGAACGCGGAAAGCACGTTTACGTCGAAAAACCTTTGACGCGGACGCCTTGGGAAGCACGATTGCTGACCGAGGCGGCCCTCAAGTACAAAGTTGCGACCCAGATGGGCAACCAAGGATATTCCCATGAGGGGCACAAGACTGCTTGCGAGATTATCTGGTCCGGCGAGATTGGCAACGTCACCGAGGTTCACGCCGTAACCAGCTCGCCGAATTGGCCTCAGGCTATCCAATCGATCCCGCCCGAAGAGCCAGTGCCAGACGGACTGGATTGGGACCTGTGGCTAGGTTGCGCCTCGATGCGCCCCTATACCTCCGGAGGATGGGACAAGGATCACGTTCCCGATGGAAGAACCGGTCCCTACAACGGAAGCAACTACGGCTTTTATGTGCCCCACGATTGGCGCGGTTTCTACGATTTCGGTACCGGCTCGCTGGGGGACGCGGCCATCCACGCCTTAGGACCGGCAAACCAGGCGCTGCGGCTCGCCGCGCCGATTGCGGTCGAGTGCGTCCGCGCCGAGAAAAGAAGCAGCTTCAGCTACCCATTGTATGCCGTGCTGCGGTTTGATTTCCCAGCCCGTGGCAACATGCCGCCAGTATCCGTCTACTGGTACGACACGGCGCGCACAGGTGATCCCGCGAACTACTACCACCCCAAGGGTCTCGAGAATGAAGTGCTCTTGCCGGAGGAGAACAATCTCGCGGCTCGGGGGCGGCCCGATATCGGCTCCAGTCGTGCTTGGAGCGGAAAGCCTCAGCACGTCTCAGGATCCGGGGGAGAGACCTCACGATTGGGTGGAGCTCCACCTCCCGGCCGCAAAGAGGGTGGACCTTTGCCGGGAGTGCTGATGCAGGACGGAGCGATTTTTGTAGGCGATAAAGGCTACATGGCGACGGTCGGCCGAGGTGAAGGAGTGCAATTGTTGCCGGCCGCAAGGTGGGCGGACTACACTCTTCCCGCTCCCGTTCTGTCCCGTTCGCCCGGCCACTATCGTGACTGGCTCCGCGCGTGCAAAGGGGGCGAATCCGCCTGCTCGAATTTCAGCGTAGCCGGGCCTTTCGCGGAGTGGATTACGCTTGGCGCCATCGCCTATCGGTACGAAGGTAAGCTCGAATACGATGCCAATGCGCGGCGCTTCACCAACAACCCGGGAGCGAACCAGCACCTGAAACCGGCGTTCCGCAAGGGATGGGAATTGAAGCTTTACTCCGTGCCCTGCGCGAGAGTTGCCATGCGCTGTATTGATCGCATGCATAAAAAAGTTTTGGGTTGAGTCGCAATCTGGAAATCATATACTACACTTTCCGTAATGATAACTTTCTCCCATTCCGGCACGGCCATATCGCCCTCGGCAAATCTCTGTTGCTGTCCATGTACCATCGCCGTGCCGACAAGTGGGGGAGTTACGTAAGGGCCTGATCGTAATAACGAAGTAATTCCAGCCCACCGTCGGACATGAGTTCGGCGGTGGGCTTTTTTGTTTTTGGGGCAAACATTAACTACTCAACGCAGCCCAGTGAAAAGGCCTGTGGAAACCCATCGGCTCAGCCGCGTCTGCGACGAGACCTGCACTGAATACTCACTTGAGCGTTTTTAATTTAAGTGTATACATTTATGTGCGATAATGCCTCTGCCTGCAGGGGGAGGCAAAGGGTGCAATCCTACTCACAAGATTTGCGGGATCGGGTGTTATGGGCATTGGATCGC
>JBELAJ010000731.1:0-3228 GCA_049508935.1 Terriglobia bacterium
GTGAGTATTCACTGGTCATGGCCAGGAAGATCGGGCTTCCACCCAGCGGGTCAACGATTGGAAACAATGCCGTGAGAAACAGGAAGAGGCTTTTTGCCGCATCAACCATCATTTTTCTCCACGCTGATCCTCGCCCTGTCACAGAAACTACCTGCGCTCAGGAGTTGTGCGCACTCGCTCTTTCGAGCCGAATAGCGCAATCATCTCCCGGTTGAAGGCGGGCAGATCATAAGGTTGCCGGCTACTAACCCAGTTCCGGCCTCGGACCACTTCCCTGGCCTGATCGCGCGGAAAGTAACTCGCTCGGCCGACGGCATTAGCCGGGGTTGCCTGGTGCGAAACTCCGCGCTTGTCCAGGAGCGTTCCGCCCTCACACGCTCAGAACCGGAATGGGGACCGCGCAAATGATTCCGTAGCCGTGGGTCCGCAGGTGACCACCATAAGGGTAACTCCCTGTAACCAGCAAATCCGCCTTGGTCTGTTTCGCAGCTTGGCTCAGCACTGTTGCCACATCACCACTGCCAATGAATACATCTGCCTTGATGCCAATCTCTTGCTGGAGCTTAGCCATCAGCTCGGAAGCGCCGCCGACGAGTTCCTCTTTCCACTTTTCATTGACGTACGTACCGCCGGGCCCCCAAGACTCCAGACTGGCAGTGACGTTTGCGAGCGTAAGATGAGCGCCAAATTCAGCGGCCATTTGGGCGGCCCACGACACAGTTATCTCAGCACGGGGACCGAATTTGACCGCGCCCAGGACGTTGTGGATCGCAAACTCCTGCACGGGTGATTCTTCCACGTGCGCCCCGGTCCAAATCGGGCGCTCAGTCTCATGCAGTACTTTTGCGGTCACCGAGCCCATAAGAAACTGGTAGAACGCGAAGCCATGTGACGGCATCATGATCAGGTCGGCCTTTTCCTCCTCAGCCGTCCGCACAATTTCCAGGGCCGCGTCACCATCGCCCGTCATGCACTGGATGGTAAGGCCATCAAGCTCCCGCCCCAGAGACTGGTCCTGCTGTTTCTGGGCCTCTCTCTTGATCACCGCGAGCAAGTCCTTGTCAGCCAAGTCGCGTTCGTCCTCCGGCATCTCGGCGGCAAGGCTCTGCGCTGTCACGACGTGCAGTATAACGATCTCGGATTTGAAGTGGCGCGCCAATTTGGCAGCTTGATGAATCACATCCAGTGAAGCAATCGGGATATCAACCGGCAGAAGAATTTTCTTAATGTTCAGCATCGCGAAAAACCCTCGAGTCAGAGTATCCCTCAGCGGGCGTTCGGAAAGAATTCGAACTCGCCCAGTTTATCGGTGAGCTTGATGTTCTCCGAATAGTCAACCGGACATGCGATTATGGAGACCGTGTTGCCGAGCGCCCTACACAAAGGAGTTCCGCCCTGGCCTGAACCGATAACGAGCCCCTGGTATTGATCGGACACGCTCATTGAGAAGTTCCTTAGACGAGGGCGTCTTCGATGGCTCCCTCCAGATCTTCATATTCAAATGGGCCGTCATGACGCTGGCCATTGATGAAGAATGTTGGTGTGCCGTTGACGCCGCTGCGGACTCCGCCGGTAAAATCGGCGCGCACCCTTGCCCGGTATTTTCGTTCTTCAAGCGCTCGTTGCAAATCCGCTGGGGCAAGTTGCAGTTCCTGGGCGAGTTCGAGGTAGAGGTCATCACTCAAGCGATCCTGGTTTTCAAGGAGCCGATCGTGCATTTCCCAGAACTTCCCATGGGCGCCCGCGAACTCCGCCGACTCCGCAGCGGACTCGGCGTGAGGATGACTTTCGTTCAAAGGGAAATTCCGGAATACAAACCGCAGGCGCTTCCCGAAGTGCTTCTGGATAAGCTTGACGATCGGATATGCGTGCCCACAATGAGGGCATTCATAATCCCCATACTCGACCAGCGTGCATCCGGCGTGTTCGTCGCCCTGGATGTGATCCGCGGGGTTGACCGCCACTTTGAGAGTGCTCATGAAACGCTCCTATTTCGGCAAGTCCTCCAGCGCCTGCAGTATCCCGTCGGCGCCGGGGTTCACTGCGATCGGCGAGACGTAGCTCCACGTGATGACTCCGTTTTTGTCGATCACAAACAGCGCTCGTTCGCAAACGCCATCGGATTTCCGATAGACCCCATACATCTGGGCGACCGCTCCCTTGGGCTCGAAATCCGCCAGCAGTGGAAAATGCAAGTGTCGGTCTTTTGCAAAAGCTTCGTGGCACCATACACCGTCGACCGAAATCCCCAAGAGCTCTGCCCTGTATTTCTGGAACTCGGGAAGAATTTCGTTGTACAGGCCCATCTGATCGCCGCAAACCGGACTCCAATCCGCCGGATAAAAAGCAAGGATGACGGGCTTGCCACGCAATTCGCTGAGGGAAAGGCTTTGATCGGGAGTGACGTGAAGAGTGAACTCGGGAGCCGGAGTTCCGGGAATCAATATCTCAGCCATAGCATCCTCCATTCGATACGAACCAGTCTGCTTACGAAATTGTAAAAAGCTTCTCGCATTTTCTGCCGGATTTTTTCAGTGCACCCCGCTAACTGCTAGAAAGAACTCACGGTTATCCCCCCGGGATCAATGGGCGACACCCTTCTGGGTTAAAGAGGATCGCCTCGAATGTGACCGTCCGTGTTTACATCAAATTACGCCGCGTCCGGTAGCACGACACTGTAACGGGTATTTCTTTTGCCCCTCAGCAAACTCTAACACGGGGACCCCGACCGCAGCAAAGGGACCCAATTATCCTCGACTCTACAATCACGTGTGCGCAAATTGTGTGCCAAGGAAGGTATGTTCGGAGAACAGATCCTGGCACGTCGTTTTTCGAGCTCAGCCGGACAGTCGAAGGCTACGATCGGGAGCGCAGGTAAGTCGATCGAGCGCGGACCACCGCTTTTGTGGTCCGCGTCTTTTGGGCCCCGTGATGGAGCCATCAAATTCGCGCGCGCGAATCGGAGGGCATTCTCACGCGGTCGACAATCAAACCGCAGCGTTCGTTTTGTTCCTCGGCGCTCAGGCCCGCGTATTCGTTGTAACTTGACCATCGCCAATCTTCGGGGCGGCTGACCCAACCGGCCCTCACCGGGTTGAGGTGAATGTATCCCACCTTTTCGGTGTATTCCATGACGCTGCGCAGGGCGCGGTCGAAGAACCGGGGCTGCCACACCTGGTAGCGCGGACCACCGCTTCTGTGGTCCGCGGCTTTTTCAAACGAAGAACC
>JBELAJ010000732.1:0-5441 GCA_049508935.1 Terriglobia bacterium
TGGTCGCTATCGGAGCTTCATGATCGGCTTGGTGAATACCTTTACGAGATTTATGACACGATCGAACACCCCGCACTTGGGCAGAGTCCGAGGGAAGCTTTTCTTTCCCGGCTGGCCGAAACCGGTGAGCGCCAGCACCGGATGATACCCTATGATGAAGCCTTCTTGATTTTCACGTTGCCGACAACCAACCGGGGCACGGCCAAAGTCGTGGCCGGCAAGGGTGTAAAGATTCATCACGTGTACTACTGGTGTAAAGCCTTCCGAGATCCTGAAATCCAGAGGAGCGTCGTTGCAGTTCGCTATGACCCGTTTGATGTTGGGGTCGCTTATGCCTTTGTGCACAGACAATGGATCCAATGTCAGTCGGAGCACTACACCGTCCTAAAGGGCCACTCCGAGCGAGAGATGATGCTGGCCACCGAAGAGTTGCATCAGCGTTACCACAACCACTCCGCTGACTTTGACGTCACGGCCCGACAACTTGCTGAGTTTCTACAATCTGTCGAAGCCCAAGAGACTCTGTTGACCCAGCGTTTGAGCGACCTGGAGAGCAAAACGATCCGGTTAAAGCTCACGAAGGTAGCAGGCAATGGGGGCTGCGGAGCAGTCCAACATTGCTCCGAAAACCCAGCGGTGGAGGCGGACAGCTCACCGCCGGAAGAATTTGTAAGTGACGAAGTCTACGGAGAATTTTGATGGAGGCGACGACCACCGGATTTCCGCGTGAACTTCTGACCCGGCCGTGGACTGAAAGGCTCCAATACTTTAAAGGTTACACCATGGCCCACCCACGGTTGATGGCGGCCCGGGATTCCCTTCTTGCCGCAATTCACGAAAGGGCGCCGAATTCGTTGATTCTGGTTTTGGGACCAACCGGAGTGGGAAAAACCACCTTGCTCATGAAGATTGAGCAGCGCATGAACACCGAACTGTTGGCGGATCTGCAGACTGACCCTGGGCGGCTCCCGATCGTGAGTGTGGAGTGCATCGCGCCGGAATCCGGCATCTTCAGCTGGCGGGATCATTTTCGCAGGCTGTTAATGCGCATGGATGAGCCTCTGCTTGACCACAAACTGGATCCGGGCACTTCGATTCACATCCGCAATCGAGCTGTTAGGTTTATGCCGAACGCGAAGGCGGTGGGGTCGGAGTACCGCCATGCGGTGGAGAGGGCCCTTTGTTTTCGGCGCCCCATAGCGGTCATGCTCGACGAAGCGCAGCATCTGGCGAGCGTGGGCTCGCCACGCAGGCTTTCGGATCAGCTGGACGTGATCAAATCGATTGCCAACTGCACCGGGACAGTTCACGTCCTGCTCGGTACGTACGGGCTGGTGGCGTTCCGCAATTTGAGTGCACAGCTGAGCCGTCGGAGTGTTGATATCCACTTTCCACGCTATCGAGCCGATGATCCGGAAGATCGAAAAACATTCCTGACCGTCGTGCGCTCCTTCGAGCACCAACTTCCCCTTCCGGAGCCGCCCGAACTGGTAAAGGAGTGGGAGTATCTGTACGAGCGGAGCATCGGGTGCGTGGGCATTCTGAAAGACTGGCTGATGAGAGCACTCACCGGAGTGTCCAGACGAAACGGCAACGGCCTCACAATCGAAGACTTGCAGGCGCATGCGTTGAGTGTTTCCCAGTGCGACAAGATGATTGCCGAAGCGTCGGAAGGAGAAGCCAGTTTGTGCGAAAGTGCCGAGGAACGTGGTCGGCTTAGAACCCGACTAGGACTCAGCCCGCAGGAAGTCAGGCCCGCGCATTCGACGGCCGGTCAGGCGGAGGGCGAGATTCCGCAGCCGCGCAAGCAGCGCAGGAGACCGGGACAGCGTCGGCCCACGCGTGATGTCATCGCGCGCCCCGAGACGATCTATGCCACTGCCGCTTCTGTTTGAATCTTGGGACTGCAGACCGGAAACTGTACCGCCCCGCAGTCGGTTATATTCTTTGAAGCCGATGGGAATCGGCACGCCCTTCGTGGAAAGCCTCACTGGATATGTCAGCCGGTTGGCCGATGCTCACGCAGTCTCAGTGGGCAACTTAGTGGGTCGCGAATTATCGCTCGTCGGATCGAAGCCGACGCACCCCTTTGGGCCGTTTGTGCCGCGACCCCAAACAGCGGCGTCCCACGGTTTCTGCGGGACGCGCTCGGCTAACGGCTTGGGAGAGATTGCCAAAAGATGGGTCGGTGCCCTGGAAAGAGGCACCCTGCAGCCAAACCTTCGATTCCTGACACTATTGCCGTTTGAAGGAGTCTTCTCCAAGGGGCGAATATTCCGCCGAACCCGGGCCTGGTGTTCGGCCTGCTACGCTCACTGGAGATGTACCGGAGCCACAGTCACAGTCTACGAACCACTTTTATGGACGATGAGGCTGGTGACGGTTTGCCCACGGCATAGGCAACCTCTGGACGAAGTCTGCCCAAATTGCAGTGAACGCATGAAGCCGCTGGGCACCTACGCGCGGCCAGGCCACTGTTCGAAATGTTTGCAATGGCTGGCGGGCGAGGACACGTCCGTTTCCCCTACGCAGTCAGCTCAGAAATCGGACGCTGATGCAGTCTGGCGCGCTCAGGCACTCGGTGAATTGTTGGCTGCGGCGCCGCAGTTGATCTCTCCTAGCGCGGTATTCAAGACAAACTTTCGAGCCTGCGTGGCGGCCGTCGCCGAAAGCAACGGAGGCGCTTTCGCCCAGATCTGCCACATATCGAGGCCCGGTCTCATGTACATGTGGAAGGGACGAGGGTTGCCGGAAGTGGGCACGCTGCTACGGATTTGCCATCACCTGAATATTCCCTTAATGGCTTTCCTTGTAAACGATCCCAGCGCTGCCGCTGTTTATTGGGAGCGAGCGAAAGAGGTTGTTCTAAAGAATCATCGTAGGATTCCTTTATCCCGAACCCGCGAGCAAGTGCTTGTCGCCCTGGAGGCGGCGATCCACGAGCAACCGCCACCTTCCCTTTCCGATATTGCCCGACGACTGAACTTCAAGGGTGTTCAATGGCTGCGACACGCGTACCCGGTGTTTTCGAAGCAGATTGTACTCAACTACCGAAAATCGGGGCGGAGCCACTGGTGGCGGAAACCTGGAGCAGTGAGGATCTGTGAGCGCGCGGAGATCCGTGACCTGCTGGAACGATCGCTCGCCGAAGAACACTCGATTTCTCCGGGTGCTATTGCAGTCAGCATCGGATACGCGAACGAAGGCTGCATCCAAAACAGGTTTCCGGAGTTGTGCCGGGCGATCAGGGAAAAGATTAGGCAGGAGAGAAAAGCGCGCATCAACGCTATGCAGATCGCTCTGAACAATGCGCTGAATGATGACCCTCCCCCGCCACTTAACAAACTGGCAAGGCGATTGGGTTACGCAAGTTCGAGCGTCCTCAGGATTTATTTTTCGACCCTCTGTGACAAAATTCTGGCGCGGCGGCGATTGCACCGTAAGCTTCAACTCCTGGAGCTGAAAAGGAACCTAGAGGCTGCGCTCTTGGAATGGCCTGCCCCCTGCGTTGCCGGTGTATCTAGAAGGCTTAACATGCGCCCGCATGTTCTCTATAAGACGTGTCCCCATGAGTACTCGTCGATTCGATCAAGATACGTCCGCACGAGCAGGGAGATCAGGGAACGCCGCCAACAACAGCTGAGGCAAGAGGTTCATCAAGTCGTCGAAAAGCTTCACCGTGAAGGCAAATTCCCGTCAACAGGCCGAGTGAGCACCCTGTTGAGCAAGACAACGCTAAACCACTGGCCCGCCATCCGCGCGGCGGTGAAGGCTGCCCGGCAAGAACTCAGGTTGCCAGACCTTTACTGATCCCACCACAAAATGTCCGACGAAAATCGACGGTACGTCCAGACCCACGGGAAAAGGGCAACGTACACCGTACAATCATGGCGCTCACGCCAGGTTTAGACATTATGAATCCAGAAAACCCACTGCCATTTTATGCTTCCATTACTGCCAACTTATGCGACAAATCTCATGTCATGTCACCACGGCGCAGAAGCTGACCCGCGCAAGAGTTCAACTCCTGCTTTCGTACCCGTTCTTCGGCACGCTCAGCTTGAGGTTGAAACTGATACCCGGAACCGTGCCAACCATGGCAACCGACGGCTCGCGTATTGTCTACAACCCCGCCTTTGTGGATGAACTCAAGCCAGCGGAACTCGAGGGAACACTTGCCCACGAGGTCCTGCACTGTGCACTGGCGCATCACTGCCGCCGCGGCGGGCGGGACCCAGAGCTTTGGAATATAGCGGCGGACTTCGCCATTAACCCCATTGTGATCGGAAACGGTTTTACCCTTCCGGCTGGCGCGCTCGTCGATCCTGCCTTCAACAACCTGAGTGCAGAAGAGATCTACGCCCGGTTGCTGCGGAGGAGAAGCGAGGGAGACCGGGCAACAAAGCCACAGCAGCAGATGAATGCTGGAGGGGGGACCGATACAGGTCCCCAACGGACAGACAGCACGATGCCCTCCGCTCCGAAGCCAGACGCCTCGCATCAGCAGGATTCAGATCAACGTGGGCGGACGACGAGTGAGGCCATCGGGCCAGCGTCAGAGCGGCCCGGAGGGTTCGGCGAGGTCTTGGATGCAACGGACGAGCACGGACAAACAGCTTCGCCGGCCGAGAAGCGTCGCCAGGAGCATGAATGGGGCATCGCCGCCGAACAGGCGTTGCGGTCCGCCAAGTCGTGGGGACACGAACCCGCCGGGATCGAAAGGCCGCTTAGTGAGAGCCGCCAGTCTGACCAGGACTGGCGCGCGATCCTGCGTGATTTTGTGGCTGCTACTACGCCCTCTGATTATCGCTGGACCCCACCCAATCGCCGCTACATCGCTTCGGGCCTGTACTTGCCCTCGGTTGAACGCCAGGGAGTGGGTGAGATCGTGATTGCGGTCGACACTTCCGGTTCAATCGGGAAGCTCGAGCTGGAACAATTTGCAGGTGAAATCTCGGCGATTTCCGAGGAGGCGCAGTCGGAAGCCATCCATGTGGTGTACTGCGACGCGGCGGTCCAGAGCACTCAACAGTTTGGCCCCTCAGAGCCAGTACGACTTGAGCCTAAAGGCGGTGGGGGCACGGATTTCAGCCCGCCGTTCAATTGGGTGGCCGAGAACAATATCACGCCAGTCTGCCTTATCTATCTCACCGACTTGTGCTGCCATTCGTATCCGGAGACCCCGGAATACCCAGTCCTTTGGGTGACCGATTCGTGCAGAACCGCGCCTTTCGGCGAGACGCTTCGTATAGGAATTGAATGAAGCGACGTGTTTTGAACGAACCCGCAGCTACCTTTCTACCCCGGACTTGTCGTCATAATTGTTAGCGGCGCCGAGGATGGGTCCATTATGGCGGGGCCAGAGGGGGCCAGGCCGCCAAGCCTAGACGGCGGCGAGCCAGGGGACCATGCTGGGCCGTTGATCTCCGAGTTCAGTTTTG
>JBELAJ010000733.1:0-3193 GCA_049508935.1 Terriglobia bacterium
AGCAGGTCGGCCAAGAATTGTTCCAAACGTGTTCGACATTTCGCGATTTCGCTCCCGGTCATGAACCGGAGCTTAACACTTCTCTTCTGGGAGGTCAATCTAACTTAACGTAGTAGTGCTAGCAGGTTGCGCAAAAACCCTTTTGGTGTGTCATTCCGAGGAGCCGCAGGCGACGAGGAATCTCGCAGTGCCTCTGTTTTCAAGGCGAGATTCCTCGCTCCGCTCGGAATGAAAGCGTCGAGAGGGATTCTTCCGCAGCGTACTGGCGGGCGGAGCACGAATGTAGTAAACTCTGATTGAATCAGAGATTACGTAATGAGGTGCGCTGGTGAGGACTATAACCGCAACGGAGTTGGCACGCAATCTGCGACAGGTGCTTGACCGCCTGGCCACCGAGGGCGAGGAAATCGTTGTCGAACGCAACCGGGAACAAGTCGCGCGTCTTCTCCCTGGTCCGGCGCGGCAGACTGCGCTTGAAGCGATGGCAGACCTTTACCGCACACTCCCGGAGGACGCCGCGGCCACGTGGGAGGCGGACAGCCGGCGGGGGAGATGGAGAGGAAGCCGGCTGAATAAGGGGGTACGAGACCCGTGGGGTTCCTAGTGGACACCTGCGTGTGGATTGACGTGGAACGCGGAGCACTGGCTCCTGCCGATGTGGCAGCACTGACCGCCGGCGAACCGGTCTTCATTTCTCCGGTCACACTTGCGGAACTGCGCTTTGGTGCGGACATCGCTCGAGACCCTGGGATGCGCCAGAGACGGCTGGTCGCTCTTCGGCGCCTTGCGCGCAAACCGCTTCTACCCGTAGATGGGACTACGGGAGACATCTTTGGCAGTCTGGCCGCGCAGATCAGGGCTGCCGGACGGCAGCACCGTTACCGGGTCCAAGACCTCTGGTTGGCAAGCCAGGCGCTGCAACATGCTTGCCGGTTGCTAACCAGAAACTCCCACGACTTCGAAGACATCCCAGGACTAGATCTTGTACTCTACCGACTGCGCGCCCAGTGACATTTGCTGAGTGGGGTGGTCAGAGACCGGAGGATACGATGGCGTATGACTACGCGTTCGAGATGGCGACCTCAGCCGTCCGCTTCGGCTTCGGCGTAACCCGCGAAGTGGGTGCGGAGCTCGCGGACCAGGGCAAGAAGTACGCACTGGTCTTTACGGATGCCAACTTGCGCTCCTTGCCCCCCGTGGCTACGGTGCTCGAATCGCTCGGCGAGCACAAGATCCGCTATTCAATGTTTGACCGCGTGCGTGTCGAGCCCACCGATTTATCGTTTTGCGATGCAATCTCCGCCGCTCAGGCTGACGACTTTGATTGCCTTGTCGCCGTCGGCGGGGGGTCTGCGATGGACACCGCAAAGGCGGCCAATCTCTACAGTTCTTATCCGGCCGATTTCCTCGATTACGTCAATCCACCCATCGGCAAGGGGAAGCCTGTCCCCGGCCCTCTCAAAACACTGATCGCCATTCCCACCACGGCGGGCACCGGAAGTGAAACCACCGGTGTGGCGATTTTCGACCTGACTCGAATCCATGCCAAAACCGGCATCGCGCATCGCCGGTTGAAACCAACCCTGGGTCTTCTCGACCCGGAGAACACCCGGACGCAGCCACCCGCCGTGGCCGCGTCCGCCGGGCTGGACGTGTTGAGCCACTCCGTCGAGTCCTACACCACTCTGCCCTTCGATAAGCGCCCGCTGCCCGCGCGGCCGATTCTGCGCCCGGCGTATCAAGGGTCGAATCCCATCAGCGACGTTTGGAGCCTGGAGGCTCTGCGGCTTGTGGCGGCATACTTGCGGCGCGCGGTGGCCGATCCGGGCGACGATCAGGCGCGCGCCGCCATGCTGCTCGCCGCGTCCTATGCCGGGATCGGATTCGGGAATGCCGGACTGCATTTGCCGCACGGCATGTCCTACGCCGTCTCGGGCCTGGTGCGAAATTACCGGGCGCCGGGCTATGGCGCCGGACATCCTCTGGTCCCGCACGGAATCTCGGTGATCCTCAACGCCCCGGCGGCATTTCGCTTCACCGCGCCGGCCTGTCCCGAGCGCCATCTCAAGGCAGCTGAAATACTCGGCGCCAAAGTCAACGGCGCACGCCTGGAAGATGCGGGGAAGATCCTGGCCGAGCAGATCATCGGATTCATGCAGGATCTGCGCATTCCCAACGGCCTTGGAGCGCTCGGCTATCAGAACTCGGACATCCCCGCGCTTGTCGAAGGCACCCTACCCCAACACCGCGTCACCAAACTCTCACCACGCCCGTTCGAGCCGGAAGACCTGGCCCAAATCTTCAGTGAAGCCATGGTGGCTTGGTAGGAAGAAGCCTCGATTGCCAATTGGAATTATTTCGCAGGCACCCGGGGGAAGGGGCGGGGGACAATCCCGGTTCCCTCTTTTACGGTGATGATCTGGTTGATGGGAACGCTCGTGAGCTTATCCACCGTACCGCTGGGCCACGTGATTTCCAGGCGCTCGATCGTCTTGCGCTTTCCGAGGCCGAAGTGAATGCGCGGATCCTGGGCGGACATGTAA
The DNA here is from genome assembly GCA_049508935.1 of Terriglobia bacterium. Classification (GTDB taxonomy): domain Bacteria; phylum Acidobacteriota; class Terriglobia; order UBA7540; family UBA7540; genus CAVROP01. The sequence continues at coordinate 2,544 of JBELAJ010000733.1, forward strand.
CTCATGCCGCCTTTCCGCTGTTGGTATTCGGTGAATCCTTCCGAAACCAGCTTCAGCGCTGCGCCCACGCCGTCGCGATTCGACTTGGTACCTACCAGCATCACTTCCAGCCAGTTGTTGGCATTGCCGCCGTCGTTGCGCAGCAGTTGGGGGTAGGCGCCGCTGACCGAAATCGCGATGTCCAGGTCGCCGTCGTTATCGAAGTCGGCGACGGCTGAGCCTCGCCCCACAACCGGCTTCATGAAGTCGGGTCCGAGAAGTTCCGAGACCTTCTCAAATTTTCCCTGGCCCACGTTGCGGAACATCAGTTTAGGTTCGGGGAAGGTTTCTTCGCTGTGATAAAGCTTAATATTATCCAGCATTGATCCGTTAACTTGGAAGACATCAATCCAGCCGTCATTATCGTAATCGAACAGCTTGGCGCTCACCCCGCTCAGGAAGATCGCCTTGTTGCCCATCCCGCAACTGTAAGTGGCATCGTCGAAGGAATTGTCGTGATTGTTGTGGTAAAGGCGGTTCAGCTCGAAATCCAGGTGCGTAACGTAGATGTCGAACCAGCCGTCGCCGTCCACATCGGCGGCGTCGGTGCCCATTCCGGCCTCGTATTTTCCGTCTTCGCTGGCGGCCACCCCGGACATGAAGGAGATATC
>JBELAJ010000734.1:0-3192 GCA_049508935.1 Terriglobia bacterium
AAATTCGCCGCTAATGTGGCATTTGCAGTTTTGTTTTGCGATGCTCGAGAGGGACAGTCATGGTCTTGTAGGTAAGGTGCTGATATGAAAACCCATGTCGGGGCCGGCCGTGGGAGTCGATTTTCGAATTTCTATAACGGCTGTTCATAGAGTATTACCAACTGGAATATTCAGTATGGAAGGGGAAGCGTCAAAAAGTCCTAAAGATGCTATAAGGAACTCGTAAGGAAATGATTGAAAATGTTTATGGTGCTCATTAAAGACCGAGCATGTTCACTATCCTGGAAGGCCCGGTAGCGGCAGGACTCTCTTCTTAACAACGGTGAATATCTGATGCTCCAAAGATGCTCGGAACGAACTAAGCCACTCGCGACAGACTTATCGGATTGTCGATGACGTACTTCACAGTAGACTCCTTTCCCCCTTTCCGTGCTGACGATACTGCCGAGGAAGTATTCTGGGCCGGAAAGAATCCGCCCTTCCTCATCGTAGAACTCGTCGTATAGGTCCTGAAGGAGCCTTTCGACCTGCTCGCGCTGCCAGACGTATTCAGGCTGAAAGTCGGGAACGGAGTAGAAGTCCTTGAAGAGCGCACCGACACTGAGGTCTTGCGATTCGCTCTTTGGGGTGGTGGTTTCTGCCATAACGCGGTCCCATTTCCTTGAGTAGTTTATTGAGCTCCCTCCCAGCTCACGTAGCTTCCCTGCCCTTCTCAAGAAACGCAGGTCGGGTGGGAGTAGCTCAGCGATGGCCGGTCATGAATCATTGATCCATGACCAAAGTTTTGTGCCGCCGCGGCAATGACGCCAGGGCGGGTGACGTCGAGAAGATTGGGCTTTCAATTACTGGCCAAACAACAGCAGCCCGTGGTGAAAACCACAGTGGCAAGCGTTTCACAACTCGCAGCTCGAATTGCAGAAATCCCGACTCCGATAAGAACTGCTCCAGCCACAGCGGCGTTCAGCCTCAAGCGTGCCATTTTAGGCCTGTTGCAATACGATCGTGATCAAGCCGAAGTCCTCCTTGTCAAGCATTCTCCTCGTCTCGATCCTCCGTCTCGTGTTCTTTTTTGGCCGTAGTAATGGGCCACAAAACAACCAGCGGTTCGACCTCCGGAAAGCGAAAAGGGAGTGCTAACCCCGAGACTCCGTTGTGCAGTAGAGAGATACCGCGATCCAGTGCCTGTTGTACACGGTCGGCATCGCAGGGCGGAGCGGATGCCGTTGCGCGAAAGCCTTGCCCCCCAACCAATCCGTTCAGCTTCTCCAATAACTGCCAGTCCTTGAGGACTGTGTCGGCCTTCTGCCCGTCATGGTCGATCTCGACCCTAGGGTGTCCGATCGGATGGGGTGCCCTTCCCCTGTAACCTTGTCGCGGATCCGGTACACGACCAGGGGGTGGCTTAGGGTCTCCACGGGCAGTGTTGCGACCGTGGCGCTGCACTGCCCGGCCTGCCGTAAGGCCTGGTCTATCAACTTGTGCCCCACTCCCAGAACCCGCCGAGCCGCGTCACGGCCAGGAATGTCTCTTTGGAAAACCATTCTTTGATGAGTGGTATATATCCCCGGTTCGGTCTGCCAGGCTTCTGGTGTGCGGAATGCCAACCCGTCCTCTGTCTCCTCAATCCGTCGGCGGTTGAGTTTCAGCATCGTCAGGAAAAACGGACGCAAGGCCGGCAGGTCTATCTTGGGAATCTGGTTCGAGACTTCCTGGAAGTCAAACCTCGCACAGTTGCCGACCAAGTTGCGCACCGTCGTGATTACGTCCTCGTTACCGAACTGAGCTGTCCGGTGGTCGAACCAATGAGCCAAAGACTCCCTTGGAACCCGAGGCGCCTCAACAAATAGCTCACGCCAGAGGGTCAGAAAACGGGATCGGCGACATGCCCATGACCGATCTCGCTTACGCGGCATTCAATCAGCAAATACAAGAGGTTGGCAGTTCGGAATACCTGTTTCCCCGGCTAACATATCGCGGAAGCAAGCCATACCTTTGCTGTGTCAAAAGGGTGTGGCGAACCACCCTTCGCCGGGCGAAAGTTCCTTACTTCCCGCTGTATGAGCTGTGTCACACGTTCGCGACTAGGCGCAGCGCGGGCGGAGTGGCAGACCACTTCGTAACGTTGATGCTACGGCAAGGCGATGCCAGCGTGTTCAAACGGTACAGCCAAGCTAAGCTTGACATGATGAGGGAGGCGCTTGCCAAGCTTGACCGGGCTGCAAATGAGCGCACCTCGAATTCTAGTACGGCGACATCGAATTGAGGGATTTTTTGTACATTTTTAGTACGTTTTGGGCAATTGAGGAGAGCATGGAAGACCACGGAATATTGATTCCAAAGGTGATAGATGGTACGCCTGGCAGGATTCGAACCTGCGACCTGTTGCTCCGGAGGCAACCGCTCTATCCATCTGAGCTACAGGCGCACATGGCTGAAAACAAGTCACTTAATCAAAACTACAGATTCTCAATGGCTACCGCTTGTGGGGATTTTGTGAAGACTCAATCTCGCTCTGGTAGATCGGATTTCCCCACTCCTCTTCCGGCGATTTGAGATTCTCTGCCTCTTGCTTTTCTTGCAACTGCTTGGCACTCCGTGCTGCCTCGACATAAGCCTGCAGTTTGACCGTGGCTTCGATCTTCTGCTTGCGAGCTGCGTGCACGTAAAACATGGTCGTCCTGACGTTCGAACAACCCATGAACTCCGGGAGCACCAGCAACTCCCTCCCCGCCTGTGAATGCCTGGTGCCGTCTCTCTGCCTGAAAGTATATATCGTAAAAGGGTCATCAGGGAAGGGGGAATGTCAGGAATCACGTTGGTCATCGCCTGCCCTCTTCACGCCGTGCGACGCAGGATAGATGCACCGCAGGATCCGGGAAATCGAAACCTCATCTAGCCGACTTTTTGTCACTTTTCGGCCTCGCCTCTCGATTTCAGAGTCTTCGCTTCGTTTTGCGCAAAATGCGCTGCTTTTGCTCCTTTCAGCGTTCGATTTGTGCAAATTTGCGCGTAATTTGCATCATTCAAAAATGTGATGCCCTTTGTTTTCAGCCACTTCTTAGCTTCGTTCCCTCTATTTTTGTGTTTTCTCGAGCGCCTCTGGACTTCCGCCAGGCGGGCAATCTCGAATCCTGCCGCATTCCGGCCAGCCAGAACGTGTGCGGTGCCAAAAGGCTCGAGTTTTGGGTTTAA
>JBELAJ010000735.1:0-3126 GCA_049508935.1 Terriglobia bacterium
CGTGACTTAAGCCCGTGAGGGCTGGAGGTTCGCGTCGCATTTCGCCGATGGTGGCTTCGCCGCTCCCGGGTTCCTTTTGGGCTTCACCCTATCCACCCCCGGTAAGCTCAGCCGAAGCTGATGGGCTGGCGCATGGCCACTCATGAGAGCCGCGCACTACTACTCACGATCACGGTTCGGGGCTTCATCCCAACGGGTCGGGACTAATATGCCCTCTGCTGACTTCTGCCGCCCGATCGGGGTCAATCACTCAACCCTCAGTCCCGAATTCGGGACGAACGGCAGATCTCCCGAGGTAAGTTCGACCGCCGTCCGCACGCAACCGCCGAATTTACAACCAGTGCCCTTGATGGATATGGGCTTCGTGATCATTGGCCCACTCGCCCGGCACCGTATGCCTCAGATCCGGTTCTTGTACATCGGCTCGTGCGTTTGCTCCACGCTTCTTTCCGACCCCGCCTCACGGCGACGCCGTTGCGCTTCGCTATCACTTCACCTCCATCAGGTTGTGAAGAGGACTTTCACCTCCAAGCTGTCGAACATGCTCGGCACACCAAAAAGAAAGGCCTGGACCAGATGATCCAGGCCTTTTGATGCTCAAGCGGTTTGCGGCAGTCGAGCCGCCTTGGGCAGTCACTGCCTAAGTTGTGAGACTAACCGTCGTCGTATGAGTCTTACCTCCGCCGACGCCAGTTATCGTGATGGTGTACGTACCGATAGCGGCACGGCTCGACACCGTAATCCTCATTGTCGACGTCCCGGAACCTGGGGCGGGAATAGTCGCGGGATTGAAGCTAATGGTGACACCGGAAGGCGCTCCTGACGCCGACAACGAGACGGAGGAGCTAAAACCGCCGGAGCCAGCAGTAGTGATCGTGACATTGCCTGGCCTTTCCGGTTCCACGGTGAGCGCGGTGGGTGACGCGCTGATGCTGAAGTCGGGGCTAGCCGCAGCCGTCACCGTCAGCGAGACAGTGGTGGTGCGAGTCAGACCGCCGCCAGTGCCAGTGACGGTAATCGTGTATGTGCCGGTCGCGGTACCCGAGGCCACGGCCATGGTCATCGTTGATGTTCCCGATCCCGGAGCCGCGATGGAGGTGGGATTGAAACTCACCGTCACACCGCTGGGTTGACCCGACGCAGTGAGGGCGATTGCCGCGTTAAACCCTCCCGATATGGAGGCCGTGATTGTCGATGTCCCGCTCTTCCCCCGCACCACGGAAACCGAACCGGGCGAGGCAGAAAGGCTGAAATTCGGCGACGAGGACGTTCCGGCAAGGGCGTTGAGCAGGGCGGCGCCGTTGGGACTGCCCCAGCCCGTCACCAAATCGTACCCCACTACGGCCGGATAGCCGTTGCTGCCGCTGGTGATGTCGTGGAAATCGGAGTCGTAGCTTGAACTCACACCGATGGGGTAGATGAGCGGGTTAATGAACCCAAGCAGCGCGTTGTGGTTGAGCAGCGCCTGTTGATTGACCAGAGCAAGGTAGCCAGCCCACATGGGCGCCGCAAAACTGGTTCCGCCATATTCGTTTGCCGTGCAGGTGGTCTGGTCAGCGCAGACGTAAAAGGTAAAATTCGCGTTGGCTGCTACATCAGGACCGTTCCGGTAAGTGGTGGACCCATCGTTGCTCGAGTTGATCACGCCCGAGAGTTTCTGCCAGGAGGGAATGGGAATATCGTCCGGAGAAATCCCGCCGCCACTATAAGGTGACCAGGCTGTTTCCGATGCCCAGGGCCCCCCCGCACTGCTCGTGGATAAGTCCGTGCCGCCGACTGCAACGACATTTGCATCCTCAGCGGGGTAGGGGGTGTTTCTCTTGGTCCACCTGTCATTGTCGCCGGCGGCGACGAAGAAATTCTGCCCCTGCGCTGCCATCTTTTCGTAGTAGAGGTCGTCAGTGCCGGGGTCCGCCGGGCTCCAGCCCCACGAACAGCTCAGTTGTGCGGGCAACGGAGAATGCGTCGTCATAGAACTGAGAATGGCCGTATCGGTAGACCCCACGTACACATACAGTTTGGCTATGCCGGGGGCCATACCTAGCGCCTGAGTCATGTCGAGGATCTGTTCAGTGTCGTCGCAGCTCGGATAAACGCAGCTCAAGCTCGTTCCATCCGTGGAGAGCCCAACGACAAGCGAACTCAGGTTTGTTTGGCGCGCGTTTGTGTAGTAGGTGTTTAGGTCGGTGATATCGTATCCGTAGTACTCCAGCAACCCAATGTTTTGGCCAGTGCCGGTGAGTGATCCGCCGTAGTAGGCTCCTCGCATGTCGCTGCCTAGGAACGAGGCCGAGGGTCCGGAACCGGTAGTTGCTGCGGGCTGCTCGCCCGGTTTTCTATGCACGAGGGCGGGGCGCGGGATTGAGAAGTTGTCCAGACCCGAGATGTGCCACAGCGGAAACCCTAGCGGCACATTGGGCTCTCGATCCGGAGCGTAAAAGGTGCGGTCTTCTGTGGGGTGCTGATAGAGCCCCATGGACACGTTGAGGGCAGCCTCAATGATGGTCACGGAGCCTTCCACCTGTACGTCCATGCCGTCGCGGGTGCCGCCCACCACCGCGAAGCCGCGCGCTTTGGCAAAAGCGACGACGGCGTCATAATCCTCCTGGGTGGGGCCAAACCGCTCAGTGAATTCCGGCACCGTCAGGAAGTGCCTGTAGATGGGGCTGGCAGGGTCGTAAACCTCTTTGAGAAAACTCTCCAGCCCAGCTTGGTCGCGAAGCGGCAGAACAATGTCGAGGCGCAAAATCTGGGTGCCCGGCAGCCGGTTTACAAACTTCGCCTGACCGCTGGTTACTTCCAGGCGCGTATGCCGTGTCATCATGGATTGACCTTGCGCAAGACTCGCCGTGACAACCAGCAGCGTCGCCGCGGCAGACAGTATTTGCCACACACTGGCTTGACTCCTACGCCGGAATCGCATCGTGGTGAACTCCTTCAGAGGTTGTTAGATTGGACCTTTTTATACTACCTGCGAAGATAGCACTATACGCCTCTCGCTGCATTTAGTCAATTAACACTTAACACGGACAGCGATTCCGCATCCGAGGTTGGAGGTGCGCGAAATAGTTAGTCTGGGCGCACCGGAGGCGGTCGGGCAGATTCGCATAGGCTTTGTGGGCGGGG
>JBELAJ010000736.1:0-3117 GCA_049508935.1 Terriglobia bacterium
CGTCTCAGTTCCCGCTCATCCATCCTTGTCCTCTTCACTGTGGCCTCCTCCGAGGCCATCAGCTTAGGGGACATTTCTATCCGGGACAGTAGGGGACATTATCATCCGGGCACAACAGCAGATTTTTTTTGAAGGCATTCGGGGCCGCCTGGGGTAGAATATGACTTCTCGGCCGATAGGTTCAGGATCCGACGACGCGAACTTAACTCTCTCGAAAGCTTCAGCGTCTCACTTGTGCCGGGATGCCCATAAAGACACGCAACCAGCTACGAAGTCCACTACTCAGGAGGATGACACAGTGAGAAAACTGGTGATTGCTGTTTTGCTGGCAATGTTCAGCCTGCCGGTCGAGTTTCAGGCCAAAGAGGCTACGAAGATCGATGACCGGCTGGAAAGTGCCGCCGTAACCTTGTACGAAATCATGAAGACCCCTGAGAACTCGATCCCGAGGGATCTGCTCGACAGATCGGTCTGCGTGGGCATAGTTCCCGGCGAAAAGAAAGGGGCTTTCATTGTCGGGGCCAGCTACGGGCGCGGTGTGCTGGTATGCAGAAGGCACGGGGACGGCCCTTGGGGCGCGCCTTCGATGATTGCCGTGCATGGCGGCAGTTTTGGTTTTCAGTGGGGAGGGACGGAGACCGACGTGGTTCTTGTAGTAATGAACCCGAGCGGGATTCGCAGGCTTCTCAAGAGTAAGGGCGAGCTTGGCGCGGATGTCTCGGCGGCGGCCGGACCAGTGGGACGGACGGCTTCCGCTTCCACGGATCTCATGATGACCGCTGAGATTCTCACTTATTCGCGGTCGAGGGGCCTGTTCGCCGGCATCGCTCTAAAGGGAGCTGCCATTACCCCGGATAGCGAGGCCAACTCGCGCATATATGGCCATCCTGTGGAGCCTTCGGATCTTCTGATCAAAGGTGAGGGCGAGATTCCGGCCCCTGCCAAATCGCTCGTCAGCGAACTCGAGAAATACTCACCGCATGGCGGAATTTCGTTTGTCAACACACAACCGCCGCAACCCACAAAGTAACCGGCCGCGTCACGATTGACCGCAGGGGCGGTTTGTGAACTGCCCCTGCGTGCCCGGGCTCTTTCGAGAGCCATAGCCGTTCGTTTCACGCGCTCAAGCCTCCCATCCAGGCCCGCCTCGAGCACCGTCACTGTCATTCCGTGTGGGCATGGGCCTTCGACCCACCCACGGAATGAAAATCACTTATGCCGTCGGCCCCGCTAGAGCGGGGGCCCATCGTTGGTCAGGAACACGATGGATTCCCGCTTTCGCGGGAATGACTTGATTTTCGAGGAAGCGGAGCGAGGAATCTGCCCCTGGCTTTTTCTTACGACCTTTGCGCGCTTGGCGTCTTTACGTGAAGCGGCAGTGTCTCAGTTTCGGCGTAGCGCTGGCCTTTAGGCCAGCATTTGCCGACCCTTCGCTTTGCTCAGGGCAGGCTCTAAAGGTCGGCGCTACGTTAAAACCAGGACAGCACCCGTGCCGTGAAACCGGAGCGTTGGAGTGTCCCATCGAGTTGTGCTACGATGAGAAATTGCTTCGCGACCGGCAAGGCGCGCCTAATGCCGGTCCCAAACTCTCAAGGAGTTCCCGGTGAAAACTTACGACGGACAAGACATTCGCAACGTTGCACTCATAGGTCACGGCGACACAGGCAAGACCCAGCTTGTTTCTGCGCTGCTTTATGCGGCGGGCATGGTGAATCGGCTCGGCAAGGTGGACGACGGAACCTCGATCACGGACTACGACGAAGAGGAGATTCAGCGTAAGTTCTCCATTACCGCCGGGCTCGCCTACGCGGAATGGGGCAAGGCCAAGATCAATTTCATCGATACCCCCGGATACAACATCTTTATGCACGAAACCGAAGGAGCGCTGCTCGCGGCCGACGCCGCGCTGCTCCTGATTCATGCGGTGGCGGGAATCGAAGTGCAAACGGAGAAATCCTGGGGCTTCGCGGAGAAATACGGCCTGCCTCGCGCGCTGGTGATCAATCAGATGGACCGCGACCGCGCCAGCTTCGAGCGCACCCTCGAAGCCGTGCACATGGAATTCGGGCGCAACGCAGTTCCTGTCCAGCTTCCGATTGGTGAAGAAAAGAATTTCCGCGGCCTCATTGACCTGGTTCGAATGAAGGCCTACCTCTACGACTCGAGCGGCTCGGGCAAAGCGCAGGAAGGCGAAATCCCTGCCGAGCTAAAGGAAGCTGCGACCAAGGCTCACGAAGCCCTGGTGGAAATGGTGGCCGAAGGCAACGACAAGCTGATGGAAGAGTTTTTTGAACAGGGGACCTTGCCGGAGGAACACCTGGTTTCTGGTCTGAGGTTGGCGGCGTGCGAAAGGCGCATCTACCCGGTGGTGGTTGCCGCCGGACTCCCCAACATTGGCAGCGAGAATCTGCTGAAGCTCATTGTGGACTTCCTTCCTTCGCCCCTGGAACGGAAGGAAGTGGAAGGCCTCGATCACGAGGGCGGAGAGCCCGTCAAACGCAAGATTGCCGATGACCAGCCGACCGCCGCGTTCATTTTCAAAACCGTGGCGGACCCCTTTGCTGGGCGAGTAAGCTACTTCAAAGTGATGTCAGGAGTGGTCAAGAACGAAGCCAACCTTACCAACTTCAATCGAGGCACCAGCGAGCGCCTCTCGCACATCGGCATAGTTCAGGGCAAGACTCAGACGCCTGTGGCCGAACTCCATGCCGGCGACATCGGCGCGGTGGCCAAGCTCAAAGACACCTTGACCGGCGACACCTTGGGTGACAAAGCCGCGCCGATCGTATTCCCGAAGCTGAAGCTGGCGGAACCCGCCATCTCGTTTGCCATCGAACCGAAGTCGCGCGGCGACGAAGACAAGCTCTCCACCGCCATCCATCGCATGCTCGAGGAAGACCTGCTCCTGCGCTTCTCGCGCGACCCGCAGACAAAGGAATTCCTGCTCTCCGGTGCGGGGCAGCAGCACGTGGAAGTGGCCGTTTCAAAGCTCAAGCGGCGATTCAATATCGAAGTCACTTTGAAGGCCCCTAAGATTCCTTATCGCGAGACGATTCGCGCCAAGGCCGAAGCGCAGGGCAAGCACAAGAAACAGACCGGCGGTCACGGCCAGTACGG
>JBELAJ010000737.1:0-3115 GCA_049508935.1 Terriglobia bacterium
GCCACTTCCGTCGCGCTTTCCTGCTCCGTTCTCGCCGCGTCATCGGACCTGCCTCCCCACCAGCAAGCCACGATGCTACACTTCCCCACACGCCCGCAAGATGCGCTTCACATACCGCTCACCCGGCATCCGTCTGTCCGGCTTCGTCGCTCACCAGCGCAAAGCTGCCCGGTCTCCCATGGCCGCCCGCCTTGGGTGTCGTCCCGACCTGCCGAGTGGCCCGGAGCTTGTGCTGCCACCAGTAGAACTGACTCTCTCGCAACCGCCGCTGGCGGCAAAAGGCCCGAACCGACATCCCGCTCCGCGTCGCCTCGCTGATCGTCCCCTGCCAATATCGTGTCTTCTCCACATCACCCTTTCCGCTGCTGCTCATGCCATACCTCCGCCTTGGATTAAGACATGCGCGCTCCGCGCACGTAGTCGCATAAGGTCAACTGTCAGGGAATTATCAGGCTTGGACTTCAGATGCGGAAGGTGGGTTCACCGAACGGATACGGACGGATACCAGAAAGAGGAGTTGCGCGATTTCCGACGACTGTCCCGTGTGCCGGAAATAGGCCAGGTTGAACCGATTCTCACCACAACGGAAAGTCGTAATCGAGATTCTCTCTGCGAACAGTGGGGCGTTGTTGTCCAGAGGTGAGTTGGCCAACTCTTTGGGCGACATAGTCACGAAGCTGAGAAACCGTCGGAGCACTGTTGGGTGTGCTCGATGCCTTGCCGTTCAAGCCTTCCAACACCGCGGCCGTAAATACCCCGTTTTGTAACTGCCCGCCTTCGTACGCAAATTCCATGCCTCCGGAAGCGGCAATGATTTGCGCGCCGGAGCCTCGTCTTAGGTCGGCGAACAACTCCTCCTGTAAAGTGATGGAGTTGTTCAGCCCCACGCGTGTCACCCCCACCACCTGCGCCCGTGCCTTCGGATATGCTCGTGCCCGCACTCCGGGCGCTAACCCCCGGGCCGTATCGGCTGTGCCCGAGAGAATGGAGGATGCCGGTGCCGCACCATCACCGCTCCGTGCTGCCATGGCCTGCTGTGCCTCATCTTTGTCTACCTCACCGGCTTGGCAAGCATCTATCAAGAGCAGCTTCTTGCGAGCTTTGAGCCCATCCAACAGCCCCTCTAACGCCTCATAAGAGACACCCCGCTTGGAGGGCTCTTCAAACTTCATGTCCACGGTCGCGAAATAAAAGTCTTTCTTGTCATCCAACAGTCCGTGTCCAGCCACAAACACTATCACCTCATCGTCCACATCCGCTTTCGCGAGAAACTGCTTTGCCGCTAGGATCTTCTCCCTTCTGGCATCCCCGTCCAGGAGTAGCTGTAGGTGCACCTCCGCGAAGCTCTTTTTCTTGTTTTGCCAAAACTTCAAAACATCCTGGGCGTCCTTCGCCGCGTAATCGAGCTCATAGTCCTTATTCCGGTACTTCGAAACACCCACCGCGACGACATAAAGATCCGGGTGCGGCTTTACTGGCCCGGTGTAGTTAATCTCGAACGTTTCCTTAGGGCTTTCGGCTCCGCCCGCGTTCAGAACTGAAACCTGGACCTTGTTTGGCCCAGCTCCGAGTTCGACATCCAAGTACTGCTCCCACATGTGCGTCGCTTTGTCACGGAGGCTCAGTCCGCCCATCCCATAAATCGGAATGTCATTTACGTACACATTCAGACTCTGCAGCAGTTGCTGACTATCATGTGCACGCACCTGGACCCGTAAGTTCCGACTCTCTGAGAAGGGCGGCGGCCGACGGGGGATCTCGACCTCGGGAAAGTGGAAGTCCGTGGTCAGCTTCTTTTGATTAAATCCCATCAGCCTGAGACGCTTTAAATACGCCTGATGGTAGGCTTCTATGAGTTCCTTTGATGGATTCCCGAGCCGCTGCAATAATAAGTCAGGGCGGTTCAACTGCAGGTCAAATTGTTCGAACGGATAGACTTTTTCCCCGTTTCGAAAAGCAACGAAATCGAGTGCGCCCTTGCTGGCGCGATAGAATCCCTCTGGGGTGATCGTAGCCCACTTGTCAGGCCCTGCAGTAACAAATGAAACAACGCGCTGCCACGTTCGGCAGCTCCAGAGTTCGATAATCCCGTCATTTGAGACGACAAGGAGGTAGTGGGCGTCAGGGGAAAAACTGATTCCTTTGACATAGTCAGAGTGTATTGATAGAGTAGCGACCCGTCGCCCCGCAAGTAGACTCCAGACAAGAACCCTGCCATCCCATCCTGCTGCAGCCACCATTGCATTACTCGCAGAAAAGGCCATAGACAGAAGAGGCTTGTATTGAAGAAATGGTGGAACCTCCGCCGGTTGGTAGCGCTGAAGGGAGCATATTAATCGGCCGTCCGTCAGGCTCAAAACTTGCATGGTATTCAAATCATTCTGCACGGCGACGAACTGCAAATCCTTCGAAACTCCTATTGGTGAATCTGTTCTCAGTTCTTGGCACCAGAGTGTCTTCACAACATTCAGATCCCAGACGCAGAAGTCCACGGGGTGCGGCGCAGCCCCGATGCCGGTCCGTCTACTTTCGGTAATGAGCCGACGTCCGTCCTCTAGCGGCAAAGCATCCACCCAAGGATCATCGTGCGGGTTCGGCAATTCGAAGTGCTCCGCGGAATTTTGCCACACTGCGAGAGTATTTTTTCCAATGGGGCCTGCCGCGCTCATGATTTGGCGACTTAGGCTCGCGACCACGCTCGCGTCGGAATTAGTGAAAACTCTATCTGGCTTTTGGTCAGCCTCCCAGATTCGTTCACGCGCTCCCTTTTCCGGATCGAACCTCATGACCGATTGGTTATTGGCAACGATAAGCGATTTTCCATCCGCAAAGGAAATGACCCGAGACGGTTTGTCAAGCGCGAAAAACTGCTCTCTCATCCCGCGATCAGTCCGCCAGAGTTCGATGCCTGCGGTCGATCCAAACGCAAAGAAGTCCTGGTTCGGCGGGAAGATCGCGCTGCCCACCACGCTTACCCCGAGATTCTTAAATGATTGTTAGCGGCGCCGAGGATGGGTCCATTATGGCGGGGCCAGAGGGGGCCAGGCCGCCAAGCCTAGACGGCGGCGAGCCAGGGGACCATGCTGGGCCGTTGATCTCCGAGTTCAGTTTTGAG
>JBELAJ010000738.1:0-3092 GCA_049508935.1 Terriglobia bacterium
CGGGCTGGTGTTTGTCTACTCGTCTGACCTGCCGCAGGTTCGCGCCTTGGAAGATTACCGGCCGGACGTGATGACGGACCTTTACGCGGACGACGGCACGGTGATCGGAAGCTTCGCGCTGGAACGACGCGTCATTGTGACCTACGACCAGATTCCGCCGGTGCTGCGAGACGCGGTCATCTCCATCGAAGACCGCCACTTCGAGAGCCACTGGGGCATCGATGTGCTGCGCATCGTGCGCGCTGCGGTTACGGACTTCGCCGAGTGGCGGCGTGCGCAGGGAGCCAGCACCCTCACCCAGCAGCTCAGCAAGAAACTGTTCCTGACGCCCGAGAAGAACTTCCGGCGCAAAATCCAGGAAGCCCTGATGGCCATCCAGATCGAGCGCTACTTCACCAAGTCGCAGATCTTCACCATGTACGCAAACCAGGTCGATCTCGGGCACGGGAATTTCGGTTACGAAGCCGCCTCGCAATTCTTCTTTGGCAAGCACGTCTGGCAATTGACCCTGCCGGAGGCCGCGGTGCTGGCGGGGATCCCGAAGTCGCCCACGGCTTATTCACCCCTCTCGCACGCCGAGGCTGCGCGCCGGCGGCGAAACCAGGTCCTCGCGGCGATGCTTGAAAACGGGAAGATTTCCCGCGAGGAATACCGCACTGCCGTCGCCGCGCCGCTCGGCCTGAATATTCAGAAATGGAACTACAATGTGGCGCCGTACTTTGTGGAAGAGGTTCGCCAGTTCCTCGAGAAGAAGTACGGGCCGGAGGCGGTGGACGAACGCGGGCTGCGGGTTTACACCACGCTCGACCCCAAGGTGCAGAAGCTCGCTCAAGCGGCCCTTCGAGAAGGCCTGCGCGATGATGATAAACGCCGAGGCTGGCGCGGCCCCGAAAAGAACATCCTGAAAAACCACGTCACACTTGCGGATGGCTTGCCTGCGACGCTCGAAACCTACGCGGACAACGATTGGAAGCAGGCCTTCCAGCCGGGTGATCTGGTGCACGGATTGGTGACGCAGGTGACCGGGGACCACGCCGTTGTGCGGTTTGGCGACTACACCGCACACGTCGCACCTCCCGACTTCGCCTGGACCACGAAGACCTTGCCAACCGAGCTTTTTTCTCCCGGCGATGTCGACCTGTTTCAAATCAAGGAAATCAAGGGAGCGAAGCTCCTCGTCACGCTTGACCAGTACCCCACCGTCCAAGGGGCCATCCTGGTGATTGACAACGCCACCGGCGCCATCAAGGCCATGGTCGGCGGCTACGACTGGAACGTGAGCAAATACAACCGTGCAACGCAGGCGGAACGCCAGGTGGGGTCTTCTTTCAAGGTCTACGTTTACTCGCAGGCGATGCTGGGCGGCATGTCGCCGTTTGACACGATTGTGGATGCTCCGGTAGGCTACAGCACCTCTTTCGGCTGGTGGGCTCCGCACAACTACGATGAAAAATACGAAGGGACCATCACCCTGCTGCACGCGCTGGCGGAATCGCGCAATGTTCCTGCCGTTAAGCTGCTGGCAAAGGTAGGCGTGGACAGCGTCATCCGCTTGTGCCGCAAGTTCGGCATCACTTCACGGCTGGTTCCAAACCTGCCGCTGGCGCTGGGCGCCTCGGATCTGACCCTGCTCGAGCACACTTCCGCCTTCACCACTTTTCCCAACGACGGCGTCCACATCACGCCGCGCACGGTCTACCGGGTGACCAACTATGACGGGCGGGTGATCGACGACTTTCAGCCGGAGGTCACCGACGTCCTTCCAGCCTCCGACGCGCGCATCATGGTGTCGATGCTGCGGGAGGTCTTCAACTCGGGAACGGCAGTGCACGCCAAGCCACTGGCTCAGAAATACCCCATGGCGGGCAAGACCGGTACCACCAACGAGTTCTCCGACGCCTGGTTTCTCGGGTTTACACCCTCGATTACCTGCGGCGTCTATGTGGGGTTTGATGATCACCAGACCCTGGGCGATAAGGAAGAAGGGGCGCGCGTGGCGCTGCCCATCTGGATGCAGTTTATGGGCGAGTACCTGAAGGGCCGGCCGGTCGAGGAATTCTCACACTCGCCGCTGCTTACCAATCCGGATCAGGTGAAGCAGATACTCGCCAGCGCCGGGCCCGAGATCCTGCTGGGTGGGAGGACGCCGGAAGTGGCGGAGGCCGGCGCTAAGCCCTCGTCGGGGCCTGCCGGGGCGGCCGGAGCCGCTCCGGCGCCAAGGGCCGCTGCTTCGGCAACACAGCTTGGGCCGGCCTCGTCGGTTCATACCCCCGCGGCAACCCCGCCGTCCTCCACGCGCGCCGGAGTTGGTTCGCAGCAGCCGTCCAAGGTAAAATCACATGCGGTAATTGGTCCCGCCGGCAACAAATCGCATCCGGCCGCGCCGATTCCAGGGACAACGGCGCCGCGCCAGCCTTCTGTGCCCGCCGCCGGAGGAACGGCAACGCCGGTCAAAGTGAAAACCAAAGCCGCGCCCGAACCTGCGCCCGCCAAGGCGCCTTCCTCCTAAGCAGGCGTGAAGCCCGAACCCAGTCCCGGCGCGGATGCGCCGCGGAGTACGAATCCTGGCGCGCACTGAGCAGTCGTGTTATCACCCGTCTTGGGTTCGTCAGGATGGGCTACTTCTGATGGCCTACGTTGCGAGAGACGCCACCCTCGAAACCGGAATCATCGCCGGCCAAAATCCGATCGAAAATGGTCCCAACCGCCCGGCTCGAGGGTTTGGACTTTGCCTTCGGGCGTGACCAGCCGGACGCCGCTCGGCGCTTCGATCTCTCCGATGTGGTAGAGCGGCTGGCCTTGGAATTTCGAGGGAAGGCGCGAAGCGACCCGCTGGGGGACCGTGAACAGCAGTTGATAGTCTTCGCCGCCGTGGAGCGCCAATTGGAGCCAATCGACAGCCTCGGGCAGCGCAGGGCCGGGAATCTTCAAAGCCGAGATTCGCGCGCCTACGTGGCTTGCGGTCGAGAGGCGGTTGAGGTCCGTGGAGAGCCCGTCGCTCAGATCTATCAAAGCCGAGGCCAGGCCGCGCGAGGAGAGAAACCGTCCTAGGGCACACCGGGGCTCCGGGTAAAGATGAGCCTCGACGGCCT
>JBELAJ010000739.1:0-8532 GCA_049508935.1 Terriglobia bacterium
CGCCGTGGAGCGCCAATTCGAGCGAATCCGCGGCTTCGGGCAGCGCAGGGCCGGGAACCTTCGCAGCCCAGACCCGTGCGCCCACTGCGCTTGCCGTCGAGAGGCGGTCGAGATCGGTGGATAACCCGTCGCTCAAATCAATCAGCGCCGAGGCTAAGCCGCGCGAGGAGAGAAACCGTCCCAGAGCGCAGCGAGGCTCCGGGTAAAGATGGGCCTCGACGGCCTCCCTGGCCAGTCGCGCAGGCACTCTTGCCTTTGCCTTGGCGCGGACAGCCAAGAGTGGCTTTCCCACCCGCTTGCTCCGGAGGAGGCGCAGGCCGAGCGCCGATAACCCCAGGCGGCCGCTGACGAAGATCAGGTCCCCGGCGCGAGCGCCCGACCGCAGCAGTCCTTTGCCGCGCGGCACCTCGCCCGCCACCAGCACGTCAATGAACGTCCGATCCGGGACCACGGCGGTGTCCCCGCCGACCAAGCGAACGCCGAAGCGGCGTGCCAACGCCTGCAAGCCACCGTAGAAGCCCGAGATCCAATCGTGCCGGGTTCGATCCGATAGAGCCAGTGATACCAGTGCATAGCGCGGGACGCCGCCCATCGCAGCGACGTCGCTTAGGGAGCGCGTCAAGGCGCGGTGGCCCACGGCCCGCGCCGGATGCAGTTCGCGGGTGAAGTGGACATCCTCGATGGACATATCCGTGGTCAGGATCAGTTCGTTTCCGTTTGCGACGTCCACGAGGGCAGCGTCATCGCCAATGCCGAGCTTCACGCCTCGTCCCCGCCTCACATGACGGGTGTGCCTCCGCTCGCGGGAGGCCGAGAGTGCCCGAAGCCAATGCACGAAGTCGTTTTCAGTTTTGAACATGACTGCTGTCCGCTTTGCTCTCCGCAATCTCGGAGTATCTGTCGCGCCGAGTATCACAAGATTGACGCCACCAGGCTGGTGGAAACGATTCTAGTCCAGCCAGACTAATTATGTGAGCTCGCATCAAAGTGCCCATGCGAGTTTAGATTGCGCACTGGCACCCACGAGGGCAGAACTGAATTAGAACTTGACACTTCCGTAATGTTCACGTAATAATGCATTTGCCAGCCAGTAAGAGTTTTCTTAGTCCGTCCGTTCCCGAGACCTTAGCTGCGCGCCGCTAGGGAATTCATAGCACGAAATAATCTTTCGACGGGAGAATTTATAGATGCAGAAGAAGTTCTACGCCTTCCTCATTTTTCCAGGGGCCCACGGCAGGCTCCACAAGATGCAACTGCCATTCTACATAATTCACATGGTTCTGGCTCTTAGCGCGGTTGGAATCATGACCGTCGCGGCGCTGGCCAATAGCTATGCCAGAATGCTCCTTAAGGTCTCGAACTACAATAACCTGCGCAGCGAGCGGGAAGCCCTGAAAACGCAATACCGGACGCTGGAGAGCGCGGTAACCAGCAACAACGCGAAGTTGGACTCACTGCAATCGCTGGCTGCGGAAGTGGCGCTGACTTACGGTTTTGGTGACGAGCGCCGCCCACGTTTCCCAGCGGCGGTTCTCGCCCTGGCGACTCAAACCAATGCCACCATGGACTCCAGTTTCCGCGCTTCACTGTACGCATTTAACCTGATTCGCAGGGCTTCACTCGATCCGGACTCGAGCGACTTGGGGCGGGGAATGTTCTCGAATCCCCTCATTACCCCGACTGTACCTTCCATCTGGCCCGTGCGCGGGCAGATCACGGCGGGGTTCGGGCAGCGCGAGGATCCATTCAGTGGTGAGGATGCGATCCACAAAGGCATAGACATCTCGGTTCCGTTTGGCACCCGAGTGGAGGCTGCGGCGGATGGAATCGTGCTCGAGGCTGGGCCGGAGTCGGGCTACGGCAACGAAATCTTGATTGACCACGGATATGGTTTGACAACCAAGTACGGACACTTAAGCAGGATCTTCGTAGTAGTCGGCCAAGTCCTCAAACGCGGGCAAGTCATCGGCGCGGTGGGAATGACTGGCAAGACTACCGGACCACACCTTCATTACGAGGTACACGTTAAGGATGCCCCGGTGAACCCAACAAAATACCTGCACGGCTAATCGAAAGCCCTGAAAAATTTCCCTTGCAATTCTGAGTCCGCTCAGGTAGAATTGTTTGGTTTGCGCGGCTGGCGTAGCTCAGCCGGTAGAGCATCTGATTTGTAATCAGAGGGTCGGGGGTTCGAATCCCTTCGCCAGCTCCAGCTTGAGCGCGCAGAGCCATAAGAATTACCGGCGGGCGGTGGTCGAAGTATCGGGAGCGATTTTATCAAATCTGAAAAATACTCAGTATTGCGCGGGGATCGGGGTGTGCCCGCGTCCAACCGCAGACACGAACTACTTGGCTCAAACTGACGGGACCCGAACACGGAGCGAAGGGGCGTGATTGTCCGTGTCGGCGCACGCCGAAACGAGTTGCGGACAGGTGGCTGAGTGGTCAAAAGCAGCAGACTGTAAATCTGCCGACCCTTGCGGTCTACGGAGGTTCGAACCCTCCCCTGTCCACCAGAAGCTGGAAAATCGAAACTGGAAAATGGAAACTGGGGAAAAGAGCTTCGACCTCGCGATCGTCAGCCACTTTCAAGTTTCCGATTTCCAGTTTCCGATTTGGGGATGCGGGAGTAACTCAATGGTAGAGTCACAGCCTTCCAAGCTGTTGGTCGCGGGTTCGATTCCCGTCTCCCGCTCCAGAAGAGCAGTGGCAAGTGACGAGTGACGAGTTCTTGCTCGTCACTTTTCACTCGTCACTCGTCACTCGTCACTGCTTTTCCGGGCCGATGTAGCTCAGTTGGTAGAGCACGTCCTTGGTAAGGACGGGGTCAGCGGTTCAATTCCGCTCATCGGCTCCAGAGTTTAGAGGTTGTGAGTAACTGATCGACGCAACTTGTTGGAGGCTTGCATTCCGGAACTTGTGCGAACCCAAACATAGGTTTTCAGGCTTGAATAACGGAGCGGAGACACTATGGCCAAGGAAAAATTCGACAGATCGAAGCCGCACATGAACATTGGGACGATTGGGCACATCGATCACGGGAAGACGACGCTGACGGCGGCGATCACGAAAGTGCTGGCGAGGTCGAACCCGTCGAACCCGAAGGTGAAGTTCCGTCCGTTCGACTCGATTGACAACGCGCCGGAAGAGAAGGCGCGGGGCATCACGATCGCGATTGCGCACGTCGAGTACGAGACCAAGAACCGGCACTATGCGCACGTGGACTGTCCGGGGCACGCCGACTACATCAAGAACATGATCACGGGCGCGGCGCAGATGGACGGGGCGGTGCTGGTGGTGGCGGCGACGGACGGGCCGATGCCGCAGACGCGCGAGCACGTGCTGTTGGCGCGGCAGGTGAACGTGCCGTACATTGTGGTGTACATGAACAAGTGCGACGCGGTAGACGATCCGGAGTTGCTGGACCTGGTAGAGATGGAGGTGCGGGAGTTACTGACCAAGTATCAGTTTCCTGGGGACAAGATTCCGGTGATACGGGGAAGTGCGCTGAAGGCCTTGGAAGGGGATGCGCAGTGGGAGAAGTCGATCTTCGAGTTGATGGAGGCGGTAGACAGTTACATTCCGATGCCGCAGCGGGAGTTGGACAAGCCGTTCCTGATGCCGGTAGAGGACATCTTCTCGATCTCCGGACGCGGGACGGTGGTGACGGGTCGGGTGGAGCGGGGGAAGGTAAAGATCCAGGAGGAAGTGGAGATTGTAGGCTTGCGTCCGGAGTCGTTCAAGCGGATAGTGACGGGCGTGGAGATGTTCAAGAAGTTGCTGGACGAAGGGCAGGCCGGGGACAACATCGGGGTGTTGCTGCGGGGGACGGAGAAGGAAGATGTGGAGCGGGGGATGGTGCTGGCGAAGCCGGGGTCGATCACGCCGCACACGAAGTTCAAGTCCGCGGTGTACATCTTGACGAAGGAAGAGGGAGGGCGGCACACGCCGTTCTTCAAGGGTTACCGGCCACAGTTTTACTTCCGCACGACGGACGTGACGGGGGTGGCGACGCTGCCGGAAGGCACGGAGATGGTGATGCCGGGAGACAACGTGAACCTGGAGATCGAGTTGATCACGCCCATCGCCATGGAGAAAGGTTTGCGCTTCGCCATCCGGGAAGGCGGCCACACGGTGGGCGCGGGAAGCGTGACGGAGATTATACAGTAGCTGTCAGCTTTCAGCCGTCAGCTATCAGCACGACCGGCTTGTCGTTCTGAGCGGAGCGAAGAATCACGGCAGTTCCGCAAACATCAAGTGCAGAGATCCTTCGCTGCGCTCAGGATGACATGGCTAGTTAAGGTGATGCTGAAAGAGGAGCTGAGAGCTGAAAGCTGAGGGCTGAGAGCCGAGTTTATGCGCGAAATTATTACTTTACAGTGCGGGGACTGCAAGAACCGCAATTACACGACGACGAAGAACAAGAAGAAGCAGCAGGACCGGTTGGAGCTGAAGAAATTCTGCCGCACTTGCCGGCACCACACGGTCCATAAGGAAGTGAAGTAAGGCAGGGACTAGGGGCTAGGGACTAGGGGCTAGGGAAAAGCAAAAGGCACTGCGCGTTTTTCCCTAGTCCCCAGTCCCTAGACCCCAGCCCCTGCCGTACAGGGGCGTCAGATTAACGGCTAATCTGCCGGTCTCCAAAACCGGTCATGGGGGTTCAAATCCCTCCGCCCCTGCCAGAGTTTTCGGCACGAAGCCAGGTTTCTTGGAAGGCAAAGGGAATTATGGGCGAGCAAGTCAGCATTGAGAAGAGCACTTGGGTACAGGTCCGAGATTATTTTTCCGACGTTCGGACAGAGATGAAGCGTGTAACCTGGCCGAACAAACAGGAAATCTACGGCACGACGGTCATGGTGCTTATCACCACGTTTCTTTTCGGGTTTTATTTCTGGGTTTGCGATCAAGCGTTCATGGCTTCTGTTTCCAGGATATTGCGGCACTACCTGCATGGCGGGTAGGGATTCTATAGTCGCGGCATTTGACCTCGGGGGCACGCGCTCCGGCTGGTGGGAAGCGGCGGAGAGTGAGCCGCCTTTGATTACTGAGAGCTAAAAGAACAGGCATGGACAAGAATTGGTACATCATTCACACCTATTCGGGTTTTGAGAAGAAAGTGGCGGAAACCCTGAAAAGCCGCATTGAGGCCGCCGGGCTGGTTGGGCAGTTCGGGGAGATCATGGTTCCAACCGAGGATATCCTCGAAACGCGGCAGGGCAAGAAGGTGGTGACGCCCAAGCTCTTCTTTCCTGGCTATGTGCTGGTGGAGATGCAAATGAACGATGACACCTGGCACATGGTGCGCGAAACGCCCCGAGTAACAGGTTTCGTCGGCTCCGGACAAAGGCCGAGCCCCCTGTCGCCCGAGGAAGTGGACCGGATCGTTCACAAGGTTGAGGTGGCCGCGGAGCATCCAAAACCCCGGCTTAAGTACGAAAAGGGCGAGAACGTCAAAATTGCCGAAGGTCCTTTCAAGGACTTCAATGGAATCGTGGACGAGATCCATGATGATCGTCAGACCTTGCGCGTGATGGTCACGATCTTTGGCCGCTCGACCCCGGTTGAGTTGGATTTTGATCAAGTGGAGAAAATCTGAGTTGGGAACTAGAAACTGGAAAATGGAAACTGGAAAATGGAAACTGGAAAATGGAAATTTGAAACTGGAGGCTGGCAGGGTGCTAGTCTCGTGGGGCCAAACGAGCCTTACCTTGCGAGTTTCTATTTTCCATTTTCCAGTTTCTAGTTTCCATCTTGCAGTTTCCGGGAGAATGGTATGGCGAAGAAAGTCCAGGCGATGGTGAAGTTGCAACTCCCGGCGGGAAAAGCTACCCCCGCCCCTCCTGCTGGCCCGGCGTTGGGGCAGCACGGCGTGAACATCATGGAGTTCTGCAAGGCGTTCAACGCGAGGACTGCTGAAACGGGCCGCCGGGATCGCCAAAGGCTCGGGTGAGCCCAACCGCAACAAGGTGGGTAAGGTAACTCAGAAGCAGGTGGAAGAGATCGCCAAGCTGAAGATGCCGGACCTTAACGCGCGCGAGATTGCGGCTGCCGTAGAGACGGTGAAGGGAACTGCGCGCAGCATGGGAATCGACGTTGTTGCGTAAAGAAATTCGACAGGAGTTGCGATGGCAAAGGCAGGAAAGAAGTTCACGGCAGCAGCGAAGTTGGTGACCAAACCGGCCTACACCGTGGCGGAGGCGATGCCGGTTCTCAAGCAGGCGGCTTTCGCCAAGTTTGACGAAACCGTGGAAGTAGCGATGTGCCTGGGAGTTGATCCGAAGCATGCGGATCAAATGGTTCGCGGCACAGTGGTTCTTCCGCATGGCCTTGGGAAGAGCAAGCGGGTAATCGTGATCGCCTCGGGGGACAAGGTCCGTGAGGCTCGCGAGGCGGGAGCCGATGAAGTGGGCGGCGACGATATCGTACAGAAGATTCAGGGCGGATGGGTTGATTTCGACGCTGTCGTCGCCACGCCTGACATGATGAAGTCCGTGGGCCGCTTGGGCAAGATTCTTGGCCCTCGAGGCCTGATGCCCAATCCTAAGACGGGAACCGTCACGATGGATGTGGAGAAAGCAGTAAGAGAAGTGAAGGCCGGAAAGGTGGAATTCCGGGTAGACAAGACGGGGATCATTCATTGCCCGGTCGGCAAGGTCTCATTTGACGCTGAGAAACTCGCCGATAACGCCAGCGCGCTGATTTCGAGCGTCCTCAAGGCAAAGCCCGCGACCGCCAAAGGGCGTTATGTGAAGAGCATCGCCGTGTCATCCACAATGGGACCCGGCCTGAACATCGATCTGGCATCGGTGGAAGCAGCTTAGGCGTGGTGCGGGCGTCTCGCCCGCCGTGGCACGGGCATCCTGCCCGTGCGCGGGAGCGGGACGCTCCCGCGACAGCGGGCGGGACGCCCGCGTTACAGAGGAACGCGCATGAAAAAAGACGAGAAGAAAGAGAAAGCTGAAGCATTACATCAAGAGCTGGAAAAGTCGCACACTGTCTTTCTCTCGGGTTTTGAGGGAATCACTGTGGCCCAGGATTTCGAGCTTCGGCGCAAGATCGCGCAGGTTGGGGCGAAGTACAAGGTCGTCAAGAACAGCCTCATCGAAAGGGCTTCTCAAGGCACTCCGCTGGAGCCGGCGGCAAAGGGCTTAAAGGGCACCACATCTCTGGCCTACACGCAACAGGACGCTGTGGCCCTGGCCAAGGCGCTGACGGCCTATGCTAAGGAGAACCCTATTCTCAAGTTCAAGTCGGGAGTAGTGGAAGGCCGGGTGGTCTCCATGGCCGACCTCGGCACGGTCGCTAACTTGCCCGCCAGGGAAGACCTGCTCGCCAAGGCGCTCTACCTTATGAAGGCGCCGGCACGCAACGTGGCGGTGGCGCTCGCCGGAGTGGGCCGCAAGTTGGCGGTGGTGATTCAGCAGGCCGTCAAGGAGAACAAGTTTCGAGAGGCGTAGCGGAGACCAGCATTTTGGGTCTCCGGCTGTCAGTTAAGCCGTTAGCAGTGTTGCGCAGGCGTTTTGCCTGCTGCGGGGGGAGTCAGGGCAGGCGGGACGGCCGCGCTACAGGCAGCGGTGGAGCGGGATTATAGAGGAGGATACAAGCAAATGTCGGAACGGATCGATAAGATTGTGGAAGAGATCAAGGGGCTGTCATTGCTGGAAGCTTCCGAGCTCGTGAAGAAGTTGGAAGAGGTTCTGGGAGTTTCCGCCGCAGCGGCGGCGCCTGTCATGGTGGCAGCAGCAGGCGGAGCGCCGGCCGGAGGCGCAGCACCTGTCGAGGAGCAGACCGAATTCTCAGTCATCCTCACCACAGTGGGCGCGAACAAGATCAACGTCATTAAGGCTGTCCGTGAAGTCACCAGCCTTGGTCTCAAAGAGGCGAAGGATCTTGTGGACGGCGCGCCCAAGCCAATCAAGGAGGGCATCACCAAAGACGAGGCCGAAGCCCTCAAGAAAAAGTTCACCGAAGCCGGCGCCACCGTCGAAGTGAAGTAGCAGCCTTACAACAGGGGCCGGCAGGTCTTCTTCCGTCTCCCGAGCGGCGGTTCGGGAGACGACGTCCTCGCGTTCAGGAAACAGCAACCGCCCAGTGGAGCGTTGGGTCATGCGCAAAACAATGCGGCATCCCCAAGCCCTCTTCATGCATCACTCTAATAAGGGTGTTGTGTCAACATTGTCCGGCAGGGTTGTGAAATCTCAGGCAAGGAGCAACGCGAATGGTTAACGGCGGCAATGGCGCTGTCCGCCAGCGCATCAATTTTTCCAAAATACCGACGGTTATAAAAATCCCCAATCTTATTGAGGTCCAGCGGCGATCCTATGAGCGATTTCTGCAGATGAATTTGCTTCCCTCGGAGCGGGAGGATGCTGGGCTGCAAGCCGTGTTCAATTCCGTCTTTCCGATTACGGACTTTCGCGGCATCGCGCAATTGGATTTCGTCGACTACTCGATCGGCAACTGGGAATGCAAGTGCGGCAGCCTCAAGGGACTCCACCACTTGCGCAGCACGTGCCGGAATTGCGGCCACAC
>JBELAJ010000074.1:0-21102 GCA_049508935.1 Terriglobia bacterium
TTCACCGCATCGATGACTTCATAGGCCTCTTCGATCAGCAAGCCTTTGAGCGTGTCGTAGTCCTGCTCACGGTCCCAGGGGCAGCCTTCAGGTCCCCGCAAGTGCGCCATCAGTTCGACAAGCTTGGAAAGTTCTTCGCCGGCCAGAGTCTCTCCTGTTCGAGCCAGTCGGAAGACTGCGCCCTGCCATCGTTAGGTCTAGTTAATCTACCAAGGGAAGCGGATTCACTGCAACTGGGAGGGTAGGCAGATGGGCAGGTCGGCAGATGGGCAGATCGGCAAGTAGGCAGATGGGTAGGTACGCAGACAGTCCATCCTTCACCAGGCGGTACCCGGACCTGCCCGTTTGCTGCCCTGCTCTTCCCCGATCTGCCTATCTGCCGACCTGCCCATCTGCCCACCTGCCTACTTCGACTCGTCCACCACCTCGATGGCATTGACGCAGGCATAGTTCTTGACTGGAACAAAGGTAAGGAACAGCTTGCCCGCTGCACTGGCCGGCAAGGCGTGAAAGGTCTTCTGGACGGCGCGGTCGGCGCCTCCCGCTTCCTTGAAAATGTCGAAGTTGCGGAGCAGCGCGACACCATTGCAGTAAACGTCAAACAGCCGACTGCCGGGCCCTCCGTGGCCGGAATTTTGCGGCCCAAAGTAGGTTTCGGCAAAGTGCAGCGTCAGACCGTACTGCCGACCAGTCGCGACGGGGATGGCGAAGCTGAAATGCCCGTAGCGCTCCCCGTAATAAAGGCCAGGATCCGCCGTCTGTTCAACTGGCCGGTTGTGGAGGGCCAGCCGGCCCTGGCTCGCATAGAGATCGGGAATCCATACTTGGCCGCTGTGGTCCGTATAGGAGTTCGTCTGAGCCACGATACGCACAGGGCGCATTTTCCCCGGTATTCCCGGTACGATTTCGATGGCGTTCAGGATAGCCGTATCCTGCGGGGGTGTGGGGCCCACGAACTTGGAAAACTGCAAGTGGAGTTTCCCGTCCGCAGCCGGAGTCACGTCGACGAAAACACGCTTGTCTGCCGTGTTGTTGGAACCTGCGTCCGCGATGGGGTCGAATTCGGCAAGAAGTGGCTTGCCGTTTAGCGCCACATTGAAAGTGCGGCTTCCTTCGCCGCCTCCCGCCAAGGTGTTTGAGCCGTAAATGGTTTCCGCGAAGTACAGCCCGAGTTCGTACACGCCTGGCTTCAGAGGAACGTCGTAGGTGAATTCACCCTCGCGCCAGTTCTGATACATCGTGGCATCCGAGGTACGGTCGATGAACTGGGGAGGCGAGTTCCGCGTGAGCCCCCCGGTGAAATAACGGTCCGGGCCCCAAAGCTGCCCGCTATGGTCGGTGTAATTATTCTTCGAATATCCCGCCAGTATGCGGACCGGCGATCGAGAATCAGCGCTGGCCGCCGCCTCTCCGCTTTCAAGGGGTGGGACCGCCAGACTGGGGCTCGACGAATTGACAACCTTGGACCTCCACGCAACCCAGCTCACAATGGCAACCAGGAGGATGAGCGCTATTGCCGGCAGTAGGAACCAGGTCCGAGCACGGGGCTGTCGGCCGGCGACCCTGTGCGAGTTACCCTCGATGATCGGCTCGGGCGGCTTGGGAGCCTCAACAATCGGAGGCTCTGCGACTTTCGTTCCCGCATCAGGAGGCTCTGGGCTGTCGCCAGGAGCCTCGGTCGGCTGCGGCGCGAGTTGTGCCTCAAATTCGGAGCGAGTCAGGAATTGCGGCGTGTAGTTGCCCGGCTTTAGGACGATGACGACCGGATCATGAAGGCCTTCGATCTCGTAGTACTTCTTTAACCTCTCGCGAAGCCGGAAAAGCTCGACCCGCACTATTGAGTTACTGGTGGGATCAAAGTCAGCGAGGCGCCCTAGTGCTTCGACACCAATATTGAACTCTTTCAGCTCGCTCGCTTGGCCTTCGAAATATTTGCGGCATAGATACTTTAGGAGTCTCGCCAAGTTTTGCGACTTGGCGAAGGTCCCCGAAGCGAAAACCGTGTCGAGTTCCGCCTGTTCCTGTTGACGGGTGGGCGACTGACTCATCTTTCTTCACCCTCTAGGCGCTAAATTATACCACCAACACGGTTTTGCTGCAAAAGTCTGGCGTTTGCACGCACTTCCAATAATGTTGGTACCTCCAGCCTTTAAATCGTGTAACGGAGGGCCTAATCCCGTTACTTCAAGGTAAATCCCGACATTAGGCTCAAGTAGGCACGGCTAGGGCCTTGTAGCAAATTAGCACTTTATTTTTCAACAAGTTAAAGATGTTAAAATCTGCAGCCACACGACCAAAACAAACCATTACGGACGAAGTAACGTACCAGCGGACGTTACTTGATGGTAGAGTGATCCCAAACAAACTACAAGGGGTTCGCAGATTGTAACGGTGATTTAACGGGTTTAGCCTTGTCTTTACCTAAGGAATCGAGGATGCTCAACGCGCGTCGGGTTATTGGCTTTGGAACCTGTCTATGGTGCGCTCCCTTGAGGGCACGGGCAGGCAAATCATCCAAATCAACTTAAGAGTTCTCACTCTCGCGATTCTTCTGAGAGGAGAAAGGAGACAGGACAACTAACCATGAAACGGTGGATATATGTCTTCGTCGCACTGACGTTCCTCACCGTGCCAGTCACCCGCTTGTCCGCGCAGTCGATATTTGCCACTCTGACAGGCGTAGTGAGCGACCCGACGGGCGCGGTGGTACCGAACGCTTCAGTCAAACTAGTTAACGAGCAATCGGCGTCGACCCGCGACACGGTCACCGACGGTGCAGGCTATTACAGCTTTCCTTCCGTGTCGATCGGTGACTTTACCTACAAGCTGGTAGTGGAGGCCCAAGGTTTTGAAACCTATGAAGCAACCGGCTTGCAGATCCTGGGCGGCGAGAAACGCAACCTCAACGTCGAGCTTAAAGTCGGCTCGTCTACCCAGACCGTGGAGGTTACCGGCGCGGTGTCGAACATCGTGCCAGTAGATTCCGGTGAAAAATCGGAAACCCTGACCAACACCGAACTAAGCAACTACATTGAGGTGGGTAGTAACGCCGCCGAGTACATCAAGATCATGCCGGGGTTCGCCCTTCAGAACGGTACCACGAATAAGGCGAACTATACCGGGGAAGTGATCGGCATCAACGCCAACGGCGACGGTGGCAGCCAGAGCCCGCTGAACAACGCTTACAGCTACAATGGGCTGCCGAGCAACTCTCTGGACATCACGGCGGACGGAGCGCACGTATCCGATCCTGGATGCAACTGCGACACGCCGGTTAATCCCAACGCGGATATGCTCTCCGAGTTCAAGGTGCTCACGTCGAATTTCAGTGCTGAGAACCAGAAAGGCCCCGTTGTGGTCAGTTCGGTGACAAAATCCGGGGGCAGCCAGTTCCACGGCTCCGCGTTCTTTTCTGCGCGCAATGCCGCGCTGAACGCTAACGATGCACTGAACAACGCGTCGGGCGCGCCTAAACCGGGGAACAAATATTACTACCCGGGCGGCACCCTCGGGGGGCCGGTAACAATTCCGGGCAAGTTCAATACGAACCGTGACAAACTGTTCTTCTTTACCGGGTTCGAGTACTTCTATCAGGTCCTGGATACGGGTTTGCTCCGCGCCACTGTCCCCACCAGCAGCATGACCCAAAATGGCGATTTCTCGACAGCTTCGCTCGAGCAAATCGGCGACGCTAACCTCGGTTACATCACGGCTTCTGGCGCGCCGGTCGGCTCCCCTTGCCCCGGCGGCGGCGCTTACACACCCTGTCTTAACGCGGCTGGTCTAGCGCTATACCCCAATGGGCAAATCCCAACCACAGCGATGGACCAAAACATGCTGAATCTGATGAAGCTCTACCCTCAGGCCAATGCCAACCCCAATACCACCGGCGGTTACAACTACGTGCAGTCGGAAATCTTCAACCAGAACAACCTCCAGTGGGCGGCCCGGGTAGACTATAACATCAGCGACAGCACCAAGCTGTTCGTCCGTTACAACCTCCAGCGCGAGACGCAGCAGTTCCCCGTCGGCCTCTGGTGGCGGAACGGCAGTCAGGTTCCCTATCCGACACCGATTTTGGGCAAGAACCGCTCGGATTCCGTCTCGGCATCGCTTACGCATGTGTTTAGCCCGACAATGACGAATGAGTTCGTCTTTGCTTACACGTACATTGGTTTCCCCAATGTGTTTGAAGATCCCTCAAAGGTGGACCGTTCGAAGGTAGGGTTTAACATCGCGGGCCTTGCCGGCCTCTCCACGGGCGCCGCTAAGGGCATTTCCCAAATCCCGTCGTTCGGACAAGGCGGAGGTGAAACGGCCTATGTGTTCAACCCGGGCGGCTTTGAGGATGGCGGGACTTCGGCCGGGCTCTATGCCGATAAGTGGATGCCCAGCATCAGCGATACCATTGCCAAGGTCGTTTCCACCCATACCATCAAGGCGGGTTTCTTCTGGGAGTGGATCCGCAACGCTCAGCCTGCCAACGACGATTCGAACGGCCAAATCAATTTTGCTTCCTCGAACAACCCCCTCTACACCACCGGAGATTCCTACGCCGACGAAGTGCTGGGGATCGCCTCTGCATACGATCAGACTTCGTTCAATCGAGTCAACGATATCGCCTACAACACCTTCGAGGGGTTTGTGCAGGACGACTGGAAAGTCACCAAACGCTTGACCATCAACTACGGGATTCGCATGACTCACTTCCAGCCCTGGGCTGACCGCTTGGGCTTCGGCTTTTCGATTTTCGACACCGCGGCCTACCAAAGCGCATATGCGCAAAACCCGGGCTGCACGGGTGCACCTACCTACTGCGGGTTCGAGTGGCACGCAAAGGACTCCAACATTCCGCTTGGCGGGTTCCCCACGCGGGCTCTGTTTTACCAGCCGCGTTTCGGCGCCGCTTATGACCTCTTTGGCAACGGCAAGACTGTCCTACGGGGTGGCTGGGGCAGGTACTTCTTCCACGCCGGTCAGTTCACCAATGGCTTGGATGCCTCTGCGGGGGTCTTGTCGGTCAGTTTCAGCGGTAAGGTTAATTTGCCTGGCGGGACGTACCAACCAATCCTCGTTGATCCGTCGGCGAATTACCCAGGCGCGGCCGGGCTGGCGACGGTTAACTATAGCGCCACGCCGGCCGGTCCTTCCGCAGTGGACAGCACAGACGACAAGCAGCCGTATACCGATAGCTATAGCTTCACGGTTTCAAGGCAGTTGCCTTGGTCGAGCTTGATGGAGGTCTCCTACGTCGGCAACCGCACCCGCGATATTCCGAGTGCGGGAAATGGCGGGACCTTGGGGTTCAACACTCTCAACATCAACCCGGTACCCATAGGCGCCATGCTGTCGTCGAAAAACGGCGGCGTGGATCCGAACACGCTCAACAGCGCTAACTTCCGTGTTCTACCCGGCTACTCGGACCTGTATCTCACCACGGCAAACGGCTACACGAACTACAATGCGTTGCAGGTGACGTGGGTGCGCTCCAAGGGCCGGTACAGCCTCAACATGAACTATACCTATGGCAAAGCGATGGGGATCGTAGGGTTCTACGACCAGTTTAACTTGGCGGATAACTATGGCGTACTGCCCAACAATCGCTCGCAACTCTTTAACGCCGCATACTCGATCCAGTTGCCAAGCCCCAAGGAGAAGCTCGCCAACGAAATTGCCGGTGGCTGGCAATTCTCGGGCATAACGCAACTCGAAAGCGGCCCCAACCTGACGGGTGAGCAAGGCCAGAACTTCGGGATGAACCTCAACGGCGCGATCATCCCGGGGAGCGTGAGCGCGACTATTCCCAAGGGCATCGCGATCAACAACATTTCGCTGCTAGGCACCCCGGATATGCAGCTCAACCCGCTCCTGACGTGTAATCCAAGGTCGGGCCTCACAGCGCATGAGTATATCAACCCGAATTGTTTCGCCGCGCCGACCCAAGTCGGTCAGAACGGCGGAACGATCTTGCCGCCCATCTACGGACCGGGCTTCTTCAACTGGGATATGGCGCTCTTCAAGAACTTCAAGATCACTGAGTCGAAGTCGATCCAGTTGCGGTTCGATGGGTATAACTTCCTGAACCATCCGCTGTGGTCCTTCAACGGCGGGAACCTGGGCCTTAGCTTTGACAAGAACACGCTCGCGCAGAATGATCCTGTTTTCGGAGAAACCACGTTCAAGCAAGGCCACAGAATCATCGAGATGGCGGTCAAGTTCTTCTTCTGATCGCGTCTGAAAGCCGCTCGGTAAGGAAGGGGGCCGCCTCGCAAGGGGCGGCCCTTTTTGTCAACAGGGTTCCATTACCCGGCGTGCTGGAGCGGTTGCCGGCCCTTCGCTCCGCTGAAGGCAGGCTCGGAAGGTGGGCGCTGCTTTCGAATGGGGACGCACTCCGCTGTATTTCTTGCTTGACAAACCCCGGCGGGTTTAGTAGCCTATAGGAGTGGTCATATTGTGGACATATTGTCGTAGGCGAGGGCCGGTGCGCGATGCGGCGCGTGGGATGGCGGGAAGGGTCCCGGCTCTCGGAGAAACATGGAACTGAAGATAATTACAAATGATACGAACGAAGCCAGTATGTCATTGAAAACACAGAAAGGCGTGTTGAAAACGAAGCTAAACTTGTGCGCAGATTGGCCCCAATCTGACCCCAAAAAGGAGCGAGTAGCGCCGCATTTTGCGGAAACGAAGTCAGGACTTGCAGCCCAAAGCCAAGCCGAGAAAGTGACAAATGGTCGGCTAGACAGCATGGTCACTCGCATCGGCGTCGGCCTACCGGGGCCACAAAAACCAGTCTTGCCGTGAAATCGAAACGCAATCTCGCGAGTCGGATTGAGCCCTCGAAACGGCGGGTTCACGGGCGATTGCCTGCGGGGGCGGCTGTATGTATAATGCTGCCCGGGACGCAGTGCATAATGAAAACGCCGGTTTTGGTACGGATGATCCGATTTGGAAGACGCGCAGGGCGGGCCGCTTTGATCCTGGCGGCTTTCCTGGCCACCGCGATTTTGCCGGCGCAGCCCGCGACGCAGGGCATCATTACAGTCGATTACCCCTTGGCAGGATCCATCTTCCCACCCGATCTCGTACCCCCGACGTTCGAGTGGCGCGATTCTGACCCGCGGGCCAACCTGTGGGTCATCGAGTTCGCTTTCGGCGATGGCTCGAAACCGCTGCGCGTCGAGACGCCAGGTCCGCAATTCCCGCTTGGTCCGATTGACGAACGTTGCGCCAAAGCCGGCGCTGCCACGCCCCAGCTTACACCCAACCAGTTGAACGGGCACTCGTGGAAGGCCGATGCCGCCGCCTGGGGCGAGGTCAAGATGCACGCCGCGAGCCAGCCGGTGACGGTGCGGTTCTTCGGCTACCAGGGCGAAAAGACGAAGAAGGCGGTTTCCAGCGGGCGAACCACGTTGAGCATCTCCCGCGACCCCGTCGCTGCTCCCATTTTCTACCGCGACGTTCCGCTGGCCCCAGTGAGTAGCGGGGAGCGTGGGGTCATCGCTCCGCTCCCGCCCGAGGCAGTGCCGCTGATCGCGTGGCGGATCATGGACCTCTCGTCCGGGCGGAGCCGGGTGATGATGGAGGGCCTGCCTACTTGCGCTAATTGCCATTCCTTTTCAAGGGACGGCAAATGGCTGGGCATCGACGTGGACGGCCCGCAGAACGACAAGGGCCTTTACGCGCTCGTGCCCGTCGGCAAGGCGACTTCCATACGCAACGAAAACGTGATCCGCTGGAACTCGTTTTCCGACGACCCGGCGAAGAAGCGCTTTGGATTCATGAGCCAGATGTCGCCCGACGGTCAATACCTGGTTACTTCCACCGAACCGCCGGACTCGCAAATGAAGGGCCTCGACGATCGCCTGTTTAACGGCGTCTACAAAGATTATGGCTTCGGCCAGGTGTTCTACCCGACGCGCGGGATCCTCTCCTGGTACAGCAAGGCCACTGGCAAGTTGCTGCCCTTACCGGGCGCCGATGACACCAAGATGGTGCAGACCAGCGCGTTCTGGAGCCCGGATGGCAAGTACCTGATTTATTCGCGCGCCGTGGCCCGCGACCCGTTTCCGCCGGACGCCAAGGAAGCGACGTACGCCAACTCGCCGGACGAAACACAGATCCAGTATGACCTGTACCGCATCCCGTTCAACAGCGGCAAAGGCGGCACACCCCAGCCGGTGCGCGGCGCCAGCGGCGACGGGATGAGCAACGATTTCCCCAAGGTATCGCCGGACGGCAAGTGGATCGTGTTCGTCAAGAACAAGAACGGCCTGCTGATGCGGCCCGATAGCCAGCTTTACATCGTACCGTCCGAGGGAGGAACGGCGCGGCGGATGAATTGTAACCTCTCGCGCATGAACTCCTGGCACTCCTTTTCACCCAACGGGCGCTGGCTGGCGTTTTCCTCCAAGGGACGGTCGCTGTTTACGCAGCTCTTTTTGACTCACATCGACGAAAACGGCAACGACAGCCCGGCGATTCTAGTGGAGAATATGACGGCCGCAAATCGCGCCGTAAACATTCCCGAATTCGTGAACATTCCGGCGGACTTGATCGAAACAATGAGTGCGCCGGCGACCGAATTCTACAGACTCTTCAATATCGCCATGGACGATCAGGGCAAGGGTGCGCTGGAGAAATGCATCGCGGAATGGAAGACCGCGCTGGAGATGAGTCCCGACGAACCCAGAGCGCTCTACAACCTGGGCGTGGCGCTGTCGGATTCGAAGCGCTACGAAGACGCTCTCGTTCCGCTGCGCAAGGCGCTGGAGTTGAAGCCCACCGACGCCCGGACGCATGCCACACTCGGCATTACGCTGATTCGTCTGAAACAACCAGACGCGGCACAGACGCAACTCGAAAAGGCGGTCGAATTGAATCCGCGCGACGCCGGATCGCAGAGCGCGTTGGGCAGTCTGTTGGCCGAGAAAGGGCAGTTCCAGGAGGCGATTCCTCACTTTGCGCAGGCCCTCGAGATCGCTCCCGACGATGCCGACACGCAGAATGACATCGCCGTCGCGCTGGTGCGCGCCGGGAAGGCGGAAGCCGCCGTGCCGTATCTCGAGAAGGCGCTGGCCGCCGATCCGAATGCGACTGAATTGCAGGCCAATTTGGGTTTGATTCTCGCCCGGCAAGGCAAGTTCGACGATGCCGTTCCGCACCTCGAGAAAGCGCTCGCCGGCGGGTTGGATTCTCCCGAGGCGCACCTGGCGTTAGGCCGCGCATTGGCAAGCCAACGCCGATACAGCGACGCCATTCCGCACTTCGAGGCCGTGGCTAAGAATGGCGACCCCGTGATCTTAGGGGTTCTTTCTTCTGTGTATGCGAGCGCCGGCCGGCTGGATGACGCCCTGCGCGTCGCCCGGCAGGGGCTTCGAGTGGCCACCGAGCGCAACGACAAGGATCTCATCGATGCCTTCCATAGCAGCATTGAGCTCTATGAGAAGGCCGCGAGCGCGAAGAGGTAGGGCTACCCGACTGTTCGAACTTCACCGCAGTTGTGGCAGCCGCCGAGGTGCTTCCCTGCTTCGCGGTCGCGCGGATCTCGTAATTGCCGTCGGGGATGGCCGCTGCCGGGATGGTCACGAGGTGCGGGATGCGGCCCTGCGCATCCGCGTTAAATTGTTGATTTCGCTTCAGTATGATCTCTACCGGATCTGGGCATTCCTACCCTCCATTCTGGTGATTCTTCTGTGGGCAGGGCCTCTCGGCGCACAAACAGCGGGGGCGCCCGAGGCACAACCCAAGCAGCGCCCGGTTCCCGCCTGCGCGTTGTGCCACATGCAGGCCAGGACGCAACCGGCCACATCTATGGCGCACGGACTGGAAACCGTTGAGGAGTGCAAAGTTCTATCGGCTCACCCGCTGCTCACCGTCACCGCCGGGAAGTATTCCTATCGCATTGAGCGCCACGGCGACGAAAGCAGCTACTCAGTTTCCGACGGCGTGGAGACCCTCACGATGCCCATTCGGTGGGCGATGGGAGCCAGCACCGACTTTGGACAGACTTACATACTCGAGAAAGATGGAGAGCTCTACGAGAGCCGTGTCAGTTATTTCTCTGAACTGAATGGACTGGACCTCACGCTGGGCTACCAAGGCATTACGCCGGCCAAGCTGCTGGAAGCGGGCGGGCGCCGCATATTTCTTGGGGAGAAACTGCAATGCTTTGGTTGCCATGCAACAAATGCCACAGAGGGCCAACGGCTGACGTTGGATAAAATGACACCCGGCGTCCAGTGCGAGCACTGTCACGGGCCGGCGGAGAAGCACCTTGCTTCGGTGACGCGGGGCGATCCCAATCCCTTCAAAATGAAGCATTTAACAACAATGTCGACGGATGAAATCTCCGAGTTCTGTGGGCAGTGCCATCGCACCTGGGAGGACGTGATCGCCCAAGGCAGGTTTGATACCAGCGATATCCGTTTCCAGCCGTACCGGCTGATGGGAAGCAAATGCTACGACGTCGACGACCCTCGAATCAGTTGCCTTGCCTGCCATGACCCGCACCACGAGTTAGACAGCAACATGCTCGATTACGATTCCAAGTGCCAGGCCTGCCACAGGAGAGGCCAGACAAAGGCGCTGATTTGTAAAGTTTCAAAGAACCACTGCACTTCTTGCCACATGCCCAAACTCGAGTTGCCGGGAGCGCATCATAAGTTTACGGACCATCGAATTCGCATCGTGAGGGCGGATGAACCTTTTCCGGGCTAACACACTTGGCATCGTAGCCATCACCCCTGGGGAGAGGGTGTCCGGCGAGGGCGCTTTCATCAGCCGTCGCCGGACGGGTGAGGGGTCTCTTCCGTGTTTTGCGACTCCGCGACATCCTCTCCCTCTCCCCCGGAGCCTGCACGAGAACTCGTTTTTGCTGTCATTCCGAGGAGCCGCAGGCGACGAGGAATCTCGCAGTGCGTTGAAAGTGCTCAGAGCGAGATTCCTCGCGGAGTTTACCCTGAGCACCCAGAGCGAGATTCCTTCACTTCGTTCAGGACAGGCTCTTCGCTGCGCTCAGGATGACAGCGAAGGGCCCGGAATGACAGGCCAAAGGAGGTTTGCACACAGGCTCCCCAAGGGAGAGGGCTATTCGCTGTACTATGCCGCCGTGCTCCTAGTCCTACTGATGGCCGGCACTCTGCACGCGCAGACGGCGCAATCCCCCGAGGCTTTACTGAAAGAAGCGCAGACCCTTCATCAAGCTGGAAAACTCGATGAGGCGATCAAAGATTACCGCTTGTTTCTCGCCCAACATCCTGACGTTGCCCCGGTCAGGTCTAACCTCGGCGCCGCCTTGGCGGCGGCTGGACGTTATGAGGAAGCAATCATCGAGTACAAGCGCGCCCTGCAGTTGCAGCCATTGCCCCAGATTCGCCTGAATCTGGCCTTGGCGTATTACAAGGCCGTGCGGCTTCGAGACGCGGTACACGAACTGGTGCCTCTTCATGCTGCCGACCCCGGTAATCTCCAAATCGCGTTATTACTGGGAGATTGCTACTTTCGCCTGGGGGATTTCAAAAAGACGGTGGAACTCCTCGAACCCCTAGAAGCCGCGCACCCGGACGAGCAAGCGCTGATTT
The DNA here is from genome assembly GCA_049508935.1 of Terriglobia bacterium. Lineage (GTDB taxonomy): Bacteria > Acidobacteriota > Terriglobia > UBA7540 > UBA7540 > CAVROP01. The sequence continues at coordinate 11,583 of JBELAJ010000074.1, forward strand.
ACCTGCTGGGGATGAGCTTCATTCGTGGCGGACAGGTGCAAAAAGGCGAAATCCTGGTGAACAAAATTCTCCGCAACGGGAATTCAGCGGTGGCGCATTTGATGCTGGGAGCCGCGCGCCTCGAGATCTACGATGCGTCGGGCGCGGTGGATGAGCTCTCAACGGCGGTCAAGCTCGACCCCAAGCTGCCTTTGGCCCATTACCTCTATGGAAATGCCCTGCTGACCCTGGGGCACCGGGACGACGCCATAAAGTCTTTTCGTGATGAGTTGGCGATCGACCCCAACGAATTCGGCTCCAATCTCTATCTCGGCGTCCTGCTGAACCAGGGGGAACAATACAAGGAGGCGGCTGCCTACCTCGCCCGGGCGCTCCAGGTGCGGCCGGACGACCCGGCGGTCCGCTATCAAATCGCCATGGGACAGATCGGCACAGGGAATCTCGAGCAGGGCAGGAAGTCGCTCGAGGCCTTGATCAAAGACTCACCGAATTTCCTCGATGCCCATGTCTCACTGGCCCGGCTATATTACAAGGGCCATATGAAGCAGCAAGGGGACCAGGAAAGAGCCATCGTTGACAAGCTCACGGCCGAGGCCCAGGCTCAGAAGCGCGCCCGCGCGGACGAAGTCACTAAGGAGCAGCCGGCCGAGGTTCCTCATTAACCGGCGCCGCACAGGTGAGGAATGACACGGTGATACGAAGTTCGGGTGCTTTCATACGTTCTATGCGGGAGGAATCTTGACGAATGAGTAGCTCGCGCCGCCAATTTCTGAGCGCCATCGGAATCGCCGGACTCGCGGGTTACGGCCTCTCGGGAAGAATCCTGGCACAATCAGGCTCACCGGTCCCCCGGGCGCCGAATGATCTCTCCGTTTTCGAGGTGATACCAGGTTCTGCCAGCGGGATTACCTTCGAGCGGACCAGCGCTCGCTCTCCGCAATTCTACCTTCCCGAAACTTTAGGGGGCGGCGGCGGTTTTATCGATTACGACAACGACGGCTGGATGGACATCTACCTGGTGAACAGCGGTAAGTGCGACTTCTACGACCCCAATCCTCCTCTCCGCAACGCCCTGTACCACAACAACCGTGACGGCACGTTCACGGACGTCACCGAAAAAGCCGGGTTGGCGGGGGGCGGCTACGGAATGGGCGTTGCCGTAGGCGACTACGACGGGGACGGCTGGCCCGACCTCTGCCTGACCCAGTATGGGCGATCCCTTCTCTTCCACAACAACCATGATGGCACCTTCACGGACGTTACCGAGAAAGCAGGCATCAACGCTGTGGGCTTTGCCGCCAGCGCCGTCTGGTTTGATTATGACAACGACGGCCGCCTGGATCTGTTTATATGCCGCTCCGTGGACTTTAACAAGTCAAACAACAAATTCTGCGGCTTTGGCGGGACCGTGGAGCGCTACTATTGCATCCCGAACGTCTACGATCCCATGCCGAACTGGCTTTTCCACAATAACGGCGACGGTACCTTCACCGACGTCAGCGAGGCGTCCGGCATCGCGAGCGTCAAGGGGATTGCCTGGGGAGCCGTGGCCACCGACATCAATAACGACGGGCTGATGGATCTGTTCGTGGCCAACGACATGGTGGCGAGCTTCCTCTTCGCGAACCGAGGCCACGGCAAGTTCGAAGAAATCGCGCTGCAGGCCGGAGTAGGCTACAGCGCCGACGGCCGGGTGCGGTCGGGAATGGGCACGGACTCCGCCGACTACGACCAGGACGGCTGGATGGACATCTTCCTGACCGACGTCGATGAGGAAATGTTCTCTCTTTATCACAATAACCGGGACGAGACTTTCGACGACTTCTCAGTTTCGAACGGCATCGGGATGAAAGTCCGCACCATGAGCGGCTGGGGCGTGAAGTTTCTGGACTACGATAACGACGGCAATATGGACCTGTTCATCGTCTCCGGCCATCCCGACAACAAAGTGTCCCAACTGCACAGCGAGATCAAATACGAGGAGAACCCGCTGCTGTGGCGCAACCTGGGAACCGGCTACAAGACCACTTTTCAAAACGTCAGCGACCAGAGCGGGCCCGTCTTCGCCCGGCAGTTTGCCGCGCGTGGCTTGGCGATCGGCGACTTCAACAACGACGGCGGAACAGATGTGCTGATGATTCTCAATGACGGAGCGCCGCTTCTGCTCCGGAATAACGTCGGCAAGGTCAACCACTGGCTGGGCCTCCAGCTCAGAGGCAAAGTGGCTAATCCCGACGCGGTGGGGGCAAGAGTGACCTGGCAGGCCGGGGACTTTAAGCGGCACATGTACAAGGTCGCGGGTGGCGGTTATCTGTCCTCACACGACCCGAGGCTAGTCCTGGGAATCGGCGCGCGGACGAAAATCGATTCGATCGAGATCAAGTGGCCTCCACCCAGCACCCGCGTGGACCGCTTCACGAACCTCCCCATCGACCGGTATATCACCATCGTGGAGGGAAAGGGCATCGCGAGCTAGGCAGTGGGCAGGTCGGCAGATGGGCAGATGGGCAGATGGGCAGGTCGGCAGATGGCGCGGGCCGGCTAGCATGTTGAAGCCCTCTCCCTGAGGAGAGGGTGGACTGCGACGGCGCTTTCATCAGCCGCCGCAGGCCGGGTGAGGGGTCTCTTCTGAATTCGAGCCAGCTAAACCTGTGGGCAGGCACGCAGCACGCGCCATGTCAGATTCCAGATTTCAGATTTCAGACCCAGCGCGTTAGGTGGACAGTGCGAAGTCAAGATTCAGAATGCCGATGGCAGCGCAGGGGTGAACGACAAGAATGGGGTGAACTTCACGCAGGGTTTCCCAGAGTTGGCCGAGCAGCTTTGACTTTTGAGCTTCGCCTTTTGCCTTTTGTTTTCGCTGTTTTCTTGGTGGCTTTCTGTCTTGGTGACGATCTTTGCTTGGCAATCCCCAGCCTGATGACCGAAGACACTGCGGAAGGGCACTTTCATCTCGGCAAGCAGTTCGTCGAGTCCGGCAACTACCCGGCGGCGGTGAAGGAGTTGGCCCGCGCCGTCGAACTCAATCCCAAGCTGCCTCAACTTCAGTCCTATTATGGCCTGGCTCTCTTGAACACAGGGGATCCCGTCGCGGCGGCCGCCGCTTTCCGCCGCGAGTTGGCCGAAAATCCCAGTGATTACCCCGCCAACCTGGCGCTGGGCCAAATCCTGATCGTCGCGGGAGAATACCATGAAGCCATACCCTTCGTTCGCGCCGCGCTCGGCAGCCAGCCCGAATCGATTGAGGCGCGCCTCGCGTGGGGTGAATGCCTCAGTGGGACGGGGAAACTAGAGGAAGCCCGAGCGCGTCTCGAGGCCGTCATCCTGGCCATCCCCGACTCGCTGGAAGCACACCGCGAGTTGCTCTCGGTGTACACGCGCTTGCACCTAAGCTCGGAGGCCGCGCTGGAACGGGACACGGTGCACAGGCTCCAGCAGGATGCGGAGGCAAAGGAAGGAGGGCCGCAGCTTGACGCCCTCGCGCCCGATTTCGACTTGCCGGAGGTCGGTGCAGGACAACACGCGAGGTTAAGCGATTTCCGGGGGAAAAGCCCCGTGGTGCTGGTCTTCGGAAGCTACTCGTGCCCGAATTTCCGTTCATCGGCCGAGGCGCTCAACGCACTGTTCGAACGATACGGCCGGCAAGCGCGTTTCTTTCTTGTCTACATCCGGGAAGCGCACGCTGCGGGCGACTGGCAAAGCACTCGGAACGTACGAGAAGGAGTGGCGGTAGCACCCGCCTCAACGATGGAGGCCAAGGAAGATCACGCTGTGTTGTGTACGCGTGAGCTCCACTTGAAATTCCCCGCCCTGGTGGATGGCATGAACGGGAGCGTGGAGGCCGCTTATGCCGCTTGGCCGAGCCGCGCCTTTGTAATCGGCGCTGACGGCCGTGTTCGTTACAGCACTCGGCTGACTCAACTGGACTTCAGCGCCCAAGCGATGGAAGCGGCGCTGCGCGCGGCGATTGCCGGCCGGTAACAGTTGTATGCTGTAGGGGCAACCCTTGTGGTTGCCCTCGGGCGCCACAAGGACAGCCCCAAGAGCGCCTTCGCGGGAAGGAGTTCATCATGCGGAGAGTTTTCTACATCATAGTTTTATGGGCTTGCTCTGTCTCACTGTTTCTGGCCCCGGCCATCGGCGTAGCGCAAATTCAAACTCCTTCCGCAGCAGGTGGCGTCGTCAAAGCCGCCACCGAGGAAGTACTGTTGGATGTTGTGGTGCGCGACAAGAAAGGGCGCGCGGTTAAGGATCTGAAGTCCGGTGATTTCCAGATCTTTGACAACGGCGAGCCGAAAGAGCTCAAATCATTTCGTCTCATTGAAGGCAAGGAGGCTGTCGGGGCAGATGGCGCGCGCGCCCCCCTCGATCCGCTGCAGCAGGTTCGCCTGGTGACGATGATTTTTCAGTTTCGCAGCGCGGCGCGGCGAATGGGCCAAGAGGAGGCTGTAGGCGCCTCACACGGCAGCACGATCACAGCGCCCAGCGGCAATTCTGGTGCGCCGGGGGCCAGCGACGCCGACGCCAAGCGCCTTGCCCGGTCCGGCGCCCTGGATTTTCTCAAGCTCGATCCTCCCTCCAATGTTTACATTGCCGTCATGACCATTGACCACCAGCTGGAGGTTCTACAGCCCTATACCACCGATCGCGATCTCGTCCGTCAGGCGATTGAGCGGGCAACGAAACTCGAGATCAAAGATTTCGCTGCCGACACCGAGCGCGTGCGCGAAGAACTTGCGCGGGCAGCCAACTCCAACCCCCAGCCTGCAGCTCCGAGCCAGCCCGCGGACTCCGATGCGCAAGCCAAGGCTGTCATGAACCAAATGCTGCTCGAAACGCTCAACACCGAGCAGAGCAACGCCATGACGGTGCCCGGCCGGCTTGAGATCTTCGCTTTGCTCGATGCCGTGAAAGAGCAGTACCGCCTACCAGGACGGAAGACCGCGCTTTACTTTTCCGAAGGCTTCACGATTCCGCAGGGGCTCGAAGCGACATTCGATGACCTCATTGGATCTGCGAACCGATCCAACGTGAGCCTTTACATTGTGGACGCGCACGGATTGGGCGCACTGAACCCGAATACTGCCGGCACCAATGAGCTGCGCTCCGCCGCGCAAACCGCTCAAGGGCAGGCACGCGATATGGGTGGCGGGCCGGTCAGCTCGGGCGAGGCGCGTCTGATGGATACGGTGGTCCAGAGTACGCGCTCAAATTATCAAATGACTCTCACCCATCTCGCCAATTCCACGGGCGGGTTCTTCATTGCCAACACGAATGACTTGCGCGCTTCGCTCCACCGGCTGTCCGAAGACATCGAGGACTATTACGAGATTTCGTATGAACCGGGGATCACCAAGTATGATGGGGCGTTCCACAAAGTCACGATCAAAGCGCTTTCCGGCGACTGGCACCTGCAATCGAGATCCGGATACAGCGCGCTTCCGCTTTCGATGGGCGCTGGCGGAAATACACTCCTTCCTTACGAGGTCGCGCTGTTAGCTGCGTTGAATTCTCCTGAGTTGCCTAAGGCGTTCGAATATGAGTCAGCAGGTCTATACTTTCGCGGGCTGAGGAATCAGTCCGAGTGCGAAGTGGTGATGGACGTGCCCCTCTCCAATGTGACCTTCAAAAAGGGCGACGCGGCGGAGCAGTACAAAGGGAGCCTCTCCTATCTTGTTGTCGTGAAGGATGTCCAGGGGCAGGTGGTGAAGAAACTCGAGAACGAAGTCCCCATCAATGCAACTTCCGAAAGGCTGGAGGCTCTCAAGGCAAACCATTTCATTTATACCGAGACCTTTGATTTGCCGCCCGGCCGCTACGCCTTCGAAACCGCTGTGCGGGATGGGGAAGGCGACCGGATCAGCGTCAGCAAAAGCACTGTTGTCATGGCCCCGTCCTCGGGACTCGCCATCAGCGGCGTCAGCGTTGTCCGGTCCACTAAGGAACGTGGGGCATCGACTGCGGACGACGACCCTTTCTTGTTGGGAACCAAGGTCATTTCCCCAACCCTCAATCCGGTCATCAGCAAGGCGAACAACAGCACCTTGCCCTTTTACCTCGTCATTTACACGGACAAGAATATTGCGGCGGCTCCCCAGTTGATAATGGAATTCAGCAGGAATGGCAAGGTTCTTGGAAAGGGCCTGCCTGCGCTCGGCTCCCCGGATAAAGACGGGAAAATCCAGTACGTGGCCATGACCCCACTCGAACGGTTTGAGCCGGGTAATTTCACCGTTCGTTTCATTGTGAAACAAGGGTCAGAGGCGGCCGAGGAATCGGCTTCGTTTGTTCTAAAGTAGGTATGCTCGCCGCCCGGTGGCAAAGTGTGAAGAAATTGGGAACGGGTCATCCTGAGCGACGCGAAGGATCTCTGCAGTTGTTCTCCGCTGCCCCGCTCGCATCAAAATATGACGTGATGAGGTATACTAACCGAGTGGTGCAGATGAGGGCCTTATGCGAGTCTTTATAAGTCATAGTCACGCCGAGGCGGACTTGGCCAAAAAGTTGCGCGGACAACTCTCCGAGCTGGGGCTGGAGGTGTGGGATCCGGCCCAGCAAATTCTCCCCGGCGACAACTGGGCGCTCGAGATCGGTCAAGCCCTCAAGAAATCAAGAGCGATGATAGTTTTGCTTTCCCCGGAATCGATGAAGTCAGAACGGGTGCGACGAGAGATTGAATACGCCCTCGGCGACCGAAACTACGCGGGAAGGGTCTTTCCGGTTATGGTTCGACCGACCGAGGAAGTCCCTTGGATTTTGCACAGGTTTCATATGCTTCGCACCAACAACCCTACGAAAATCAGTAAGAGCATTGCAGACGCTCTGAGACACGAGGCTTAAGTGCCCGGTCCAATGACCCGCAAGCGAAGCGCCCTACCGCACGAAGTCTTCCTGTCGCACTCTGCAAAAGACCGAAGGTTCGCAGAAAGGATTGCACAGGTCCTGCGAGATCACGGAATCCCCGTCTGGTACAGCGGTACAAACATCTTGGGCGCGGCCGAGTGGCACGATGAAATCGGTAAAGCACTCCAGCGCTGCGACTGGTTGGTCGTAGTCCTTTCTCCCCAATCGGTCAAATCGCCATGGGCAAAACGAGAACTGCTCTACGCGCTAGATGACGCGCGCTATGAAACTCGGATAGTTCCAATATCGTTCAAACCTTGCAAACATATGAAGCTCTCGTGGACTCTGAGGGAATTTCAGTTTGTCGATTTCACAGGGGACTTCCACGAAGGTTGCCGGAGTCTGCTTCGCATTTGGGGACTGGGATATAAGGCCGGGCCGAGGTGAGGGCCTTGCGAGTCGTTATGGAAAACGCTTCGTCCAACGTAGGACGAACGAGCTCAGGAGATGAGCTCCCGAATAGCGCAAGATCAAGATAAGGAGCGTCGTGATGACTGCCGTGAACTCGGGTTCGCCGGAGGCTTGGGAGAACCCCGTCAAGAGACTGCTGCGAGAGGGGAAACCGGCGGTGGGAATTACGCTCACCGTGGGGAGCGCTGAGATCGCCGCGCAGGCCGCTAGCCTCGGGTTTGACTTCTTATGGATCGAGATGGAGCACAGTCCCATTACTCTGGAGAGCTTGCGCAACATGGTTCTGGCCACTCGGGGCCTGAAAGCCCTGCCCTTTGCGCGGGTTCCCGTCAACGAAATCTGGACCGCCAAGCGCGTGCTCGACGCCGGTGTGCTGGGCGTCATGTTTCCCTTCACCAGCACCCCCGAGTTGGCTCGCCAGGCCGTGGCCGCATGCAAGTATCCACCGGCGGGCCGGCGCGGTTCGGGAGCCGGCCTGGCGAAGTTTCGTTGGCAAGGCGCCGAGAACTACTTTGATTTTGCCGACCAGAACGTTTTGGTCGTGGTGATTGTGGAAGAGGCGCACGCCGTGGATGAGATCGACGCGATTGCCGCCACGCCCGGTGTCGATGTGCTCTTTGTAGGCACCAGCGACCTGTCATTCTCGTTGGGCTGCCGCGGCCGGATTGACCATCCCAAGGTTCAAGAAGCGTTGAAAAAGGTTGTTGCCGCCGGGCAGGCACACAACAAGATCCTGGGAGCGCCGGCCATGGATGCAAGCCTCATGCAAAGGTACATGGAGCAGGGTTTCCTGTTCTTTCAATCGACCACGGAGCTTAACTTGATGGCTCGCGGCGCCCGCCAGGTTCTCGATCCGCTGGGCAAGCTGGCAGCCGAGCCGACACCAAGAGCTCTCTACTAGGAGTGAATCGAGGTCGCATGGCAAGCTTCCTGGTAACGGGCGGCGCAGGGTTTATCGGCTCTGCGCTGGTCAGCCGACTCCTCAGGGACGGCCACACCGTCAGAGTGGTGGATGATTTCAGCACGGGGTTCAGACAGAACCTCGAAGATTGCCTCGACCGCATCGAACTGATTGAAGGCGACCTTGCAGAACTCGCGGTTTCGAAAGCCTGCGTGCGGGGAGCAGAGTACGTACTCCACCAGGCCGCAATCCCCTCCGTCGAGCGCTCCGTGGAACGCCCCGCCAGCAGCCATAGGGCGAACGTCACAGCCACACTGAACATGCTGGTGGCGGCTCGGGACGCCCGGGTGAAGCGGTTTGTGTTCGCCAGCTCATCCTCCGTCTATGGAGACAGTGAGACGTTGCCAAAGCTGGAGACTATGCCGGAGAACCCCCTCTCCCCTTACGCGGTCACAAAACTCGCGGGAGAGAAGTACAGCGCGATCTTCCATCGGATTTACGGCTTGCCTGCCGTTTCCCTGCGTTACTTCAATGTGTTCGGTCCGCGTCAGGACCCTGACTCTCCCTACTCAGCGGTCATCGCGCGCTTTATCGAGGCGGCGCTCGAGGGCAGCCGTCCGGTGGTGCACGGCGACGGAGAGCAATCGCGCGACTTTACTTATGTCGACAACGTGGTCGAGGCCAACTTGCTCGCCTGCTTCGCGGCGGGCGTGTGCGGCATGACATTCAACATCGGCACCGGACGGCGCTTCACTCTCCACGAACTCCTCCGCTGTCTTTCCTCCATAGTAGGCTATACGGTAGAGCCGATCTACACGAGCCCGCGGACGGGCGACGTGCGCCATTCTCAGGCCGGGATTGAAAAGGCTCAGCGCCTCTTGCGCTTCGAGCCCAAAGTGAGTTTTCAGGCGGGACTGGAACGCACGGTCGATTGGCGCCGAAAGACTATGCGGCAGCCTGCCCGGAAAGCGGAGTGAACGAACATCCCACGCGCTTTTTCCCATGCAGAACCGGGCAACTGTAGGCTCGGTACAAGGTAAGCTCAGAATCAGGGAGGAATGGAACCTGTATGCGGGCCGAAAAACTTTCAGGCACTTCAAAGTCATCCATCTGTAAGCCGACGCCTCCGCGGCTCATGTCCAGGACCGTCACGAACTTGGTCCGCTCCGGAAGACGAATCAAACCTAGCCAAACTTCCGCGGCCGGCTGAGTGAAATACTGGATTTGAAAAGGGTTGCGATTTCATTCCGTCACTATGTTGGAGACCTCGTGCCAGCTTCTCACTGGCTTCATGACCTCCGTGGG
>JBELAJ010000740.1:0-3040 GCA_049508935.1 Terriglobia bacterium
CCATCGCGCTCGCGCCCGGCATGTCGCTGAACGCATACTTCGCTTATTCGATTGTCATCGGGCGCGGGGTCCCCTGGCCGACGGCCCTCGGGGTGGTATTCATTTCCGGCGCGCTCTTCCTTTTACTCACCCTTACCAACATTCGCGAAATGATCGTAAATGGGATTCCCGACTGCCTCAAGTACGGCACGGCGGCGGGTATAGGCCTTTTCATTGCCTTCATCGGGTTCCGTAACGCCAGGATTATCGTAGCTCATCCCTCCACCTACGTGGCCCTGGGCCGAGTCTCGGACCCCCAAGTCGTCCTGGCCGCATTGGGATTGCTGGTCATCGCTGGCCTCATGGCCCATCGAGTGGCCGGCGCCATCCTTCTCGGTATCGCCGCCACAACCCTGGCAGGAATTCCTGCCGGCCTCACCCATTGGCCCGCCCATCTGTTTTCGCTTCCCCACCCCGGCGGCACTCTCCTGAAGCTCGACCTGCGTGCGGCGGCGCGATTCGGCTTGAGCGACATCGTGTTCATCTTCTTCTTCGTCGACCTCTTCGACAACGTGGGCACGCTGATCGGTGTGTGCGAGGAGGGCGGTTTCATTCGCGACGGTAAACTCCCGCGCGCAAACCGCGCTTTGCTATCTGACGCGCTCGGAACAATTATGGGATCCTTGACGGGTACCTCAACAGTCACCAGTTACATCGAGAGCGCGGCTGGGGTGGCGGCGGGCGCGCGTACCGGCCTCGGCAATATCGTGATCGCCGGGTTTTTCCTCGCCGCCATGTTCTGTGCTCCCGTGATCGCCGCGATACCCTCCTGCGCCACCGCCCCTGCCCTTATAATTGTAGGCTCTCTTATGTGCGGGGCTGTGGCCAAGGTCCGCTGGACCGAATTCACCGACGCATTCCCTGCTTTCTTAACCCTGGTAGCCACACCCCTCACCTTCAGCATAGCGAGCGGCCTCAGCCTCGGCATGATCTCCTTTGCCTTACTGAAACTTGCCACCGGAAAGCACCGTGAAGTGAGCCCCCTGATCTGGGTCCTCACTGGTCTCTTCCTGCTTCGCTACGCCTTCCTGGGTTTGCATTGATCGCGTAGTGTCCAAATACTGGATGCTTTTGAAATCGCAGCAGGATGGCGAATTCGCTGCCAGCGAGTTTGGGCATGTCATGACACGTTACCGGCGTGTTACGCATGACACCATGCGCCCGACTTTGGATTCGTTTCGACTACTGCTGATTTCCCTCGCTGGCTGGCTGAACCAACAGCAGCAAGAGGTCATCGACTTCTTCACCATCGAGGCTTGGACCCATAAGGGTTTGACGAGATTCCTCGTGCTCTTCCTGATCACTTGTCGAGTCGGAAGGTGGAGATTGCGGGAGTTGCCCGGAAGACGAATGGGCTCTGGATGAGCCAGGCGGCACGTAACCTCAGTGATGCCGCAGACGGTTTCCTGGTGGGCAAACGCTATCTGATCCATGACCGCGACCCGCTGTACACAGCAGAGTTTCTGGAGACTCTGGAGACCGGCGGGGTGAAATCCGTGAAACTGCCGCCGCGCGCATCGGATTTGAATGCCCACGCCGAGCGGTTCGTCAGAACCATCAAAGAGTGCTGCTTGGAACGGATGATCCTGTTCGGGGAAGGTTCCTTGCGGAAGGCCATCTTCGACTTCGTTTTGCATTATCATCACGAACGCAACCATCACACAGGCTATGGTTGAGGCAGGGGCCGAGGCAGCGGCAATTTACGCTTATAACAAAACGGATGTGATCCTGACCATGGACAATGAAGATCGCATCGCAGGTCAGCACCTCCGCGCCTGGAACACGGCCATCAACGAATACCACCTGCTAATCGCATGCGCCACCCAATAGTGCTCCATGAAGTATGTCGGTGTTAATCCCAGGTGCTTTTATGTCTTTTCGTAGAAGCAGCCTGTGCGGTCCGGTTCGTTGGCCGGAAGGCTCGGTGAAATCCTCATGAGCTGAGTAATGTGTGACGGCGGCGTGCACCCATTTTTTGTTCGCGACTCTTAGGGAACATAACCTTAAACGCGGGGGGTTGAGAAGTGTGACGGTAACCAAAGGTAGTCAAATCGCCCCCGATCTCTTTCGTGCCTTGATGGCAGGGCTTGCTTGAGACGGTCGAACGACAATGTAGTCTCTCTCGGGTGCGATCGTGGCAGGGCACTCTGGCCACAACGCCTTCACCTGCCGGAGCCAGGTTTTGATTTTGAACCGGAAAAGTCTCGGCTGCGCGTATTCAGCACTTCCGAGTTGCTCGCTGAGCCCGTTCGGGGCAACGAGCGGAACCGAAGCCGGACGACCTTTAACGGTCCAGCTCTTCCATACAAGCCACATGTAGAAGTCCAGGACACCGGGTGTGTGCGCCAAGGCCGCGACGGCCTCGCGCTCGACCGGTATCCGGTGCTCATCGATTTCACGGTAGAATGCCTCGCTAAGGACGATTTCATTCTCGAAGGTTTCGTGCGCAGGTCCATGGGCTTCGTCGCGATTGTTGAACCAAAGGTGCATGCGATCAAAAAAGTGAAAGCGAGCCAAGTCCATGACTGGCGTTTTGTGAGGTTGTTGTTCTGTGCCGAAGAAAATCGTGGCGGCAAAGACTCGCTGGAATCCCTCGACCATGCGGCGGTAGTGGGGGGCCGTCCTTGGGCAAGCGAAAGAATTCAAGGATTTGGGCGGCAGATTCGAAGTGGATCGCACGGGTGTTTTGTTTCACGGCGAGGGTAGCGACCCAGATGGGAATCAAGCGGTCTTGGCCGTAAGGGACGGACGTTTCATAATGCACCTTCCGCAGTAGCGTCTGGGGATAGTTTGCCTTTTTGGATTCTACTCGACTTGCGCACCCGGTTTTGGAGTTTCTGTTCGTCTGACCCAGTCAGTGTAATCCAGTATGGCATTCGTTGGTTCAGCCGCCGTGCCTGGATCAGGTTACGCTCGATCCAATAGTAGACTACGTAAGCGTTCACTCCAAAGTGTTGGGCCACCTGTTGCACGGTCAGCTCCTCCGGCCTCCGGAGCGTCG
>JBELAJ010000741.1:0-3017 GCA_049508935.1 Terriglobia bacterium
ACTCTCTGTCAGCAGCCTTCTGCTGAAGACAAGAACCCTCTCACTGAGAATAAACGGCTTACTTGCGCACAAGGCGGCCAACTTATGCTTTATTTCCGGCCAACTCATGCTTGAAGTGACAGTGTTGTTCGTAAGTCCTTTAGATCCGCTATTCGTCACCTCTTTTTGGATTTGAACCATCGTTTGGCCGAAAGTGCAGATTTCTGTGAGGAGGAAGGAGGGCCAAAAAAAGACCTTGCTTTTACATTGTGTATGTGAGTATATTTGCTTACATACATGACCGAGACACCTGAGCACGTTATTCGATGGTTTCATACCGAGGTCCAGAAGCTCTCACCTGTTGCCTCCGGCTCTCTTTGTTTGAGGAAGAGCCCCTGCATCCGCAAGAACTGCCCTGCATGCGCTAAAGGAGAGCGCCATTCCAGCTTTGCTTTGTATGGCCGGCATGCGGGCAAGCGATTCTCAATTTACGTACCTGAAGAACTCGTTCCCGAGGTGCGTGAGGCGATCGCCAATGGGCGACGCGTGCAGGACCTGATTAGTGAAGCCGGGGTGCGCTACACCCAGGCATTGAAAGCCAAGCGCAAGAAAGAATCCCGCCGATGAGGCGGCCAGCCTGCGGGTGGATCAGGGAATGCTGAGCGAGCTGGATTTCGCGATATGGGCCAAGCGGATAAGCCTTTCCAATGAGGCGCTCTCCGTGGTGGCGCATATTCGGCGCTCGGATCCGGCGCGGCGGGTAGGCGGCGGCCAGGCGAATGTCACCGGTCGCTACCCCAGCAGGAAGATGGGAGTCACCATTCAGTTTGAGAGTCACCGTGTGGAGTTGCCGACGGTGTATGAACTGGAGCACAACGACGATGTCCTGGAATATTGGGACCAGCCCAATTCCATCAAGCTGGACTACTTAGGCGCCCATGGACGGCACCTGGGGGTGCTGCATACGCCGGACTACTTCGTCATACGCAGGAGCGAAGCGGGATGGGAGGAGTGCAAGACGGAAGAGGAACTCATCCGGCTGTCGGTGCGCAACCCGAACCGATATTGTCGCGGTGAGGATCGGTGGGTTTGCCCGCCGGGCCGAGCGTACGCCGGGCGCCTCGGCCTTTACTACAGAGTTCGATCTTCTGCAGATATCAACTGGCTTTTCCGGCGGAACTTCCAGTTTCTTGAAGACTACCTGCGCGCCACCCCGGAGGTGAACTCCCTTTCTCGCGTGAGGGTTTTGGCCCAGGTTGCGGCCCGGCCTGGGTGCTCGCTGGCAGATTTATTCACGGCGATAGACGGTGATGTTACCCGCGACGAAATTTACTCGCTTATCGCTGCTGGGGATGTTTTCGTGGATCTCCAGGCTGCGTCGCTGCCAGAGTCGGAGAAGGTGCGAGTGTGGTTGGAGAAGTCTCCGCGCTTAGACAACAGGGAGACGGGGCCAACGACCGTCCACCCGTGTGGCGTCGTGAAGCTCACCGCGGCACGGATTGAGGAACGTCTCTTATTTCCGAGTGAGGCAGACCTGGCTGAGGCAACACGTCGATTTCACATTGTTTCGCGAGCGCTGCGGGGCGAGCATCACGATCCCGTGCCCTGCCGGACTTTAGAGCGCTGGGTAGCGGCCTACCGGGCTGCGCAGATGCAGCATGACAGCGGCTATTTAGGCCTGCTGCCCAAGCCGAACCGGGGCAATTGCGAGAACGGACTCCCCGAGCAAGTGCGGTCCTTGATGATGGAGTTTATTGAGAATGATTATGAGTCATTGAAGCAGAAAACCATGTACGCGACGTGGTCGGCGCTCAAGCTTGCCTGCGACCGCCGACAGATATCGGCCCCGAGCTATAAGACTTTCACCCGCGCTATCCACCATCGCTCGGGGGCTGATCAGGTTCAAAAACGGCAAGGCCGTCGGGCTGCTTACGCCCGTCAGCCGTTCTATTGGGAGTTGGAACAACGTACACCGCGGCATGGGGATCGGCCTTTCGAGATCGTACACATCGACCATACGCAGGCAGATGTCTGGGCAGTTTGTTCCCAGACCGGCCGCCTCCTGGGGCGGCCGTGGCTTTCGCTTTTGACCGACGCGTTTTCCCGGCGCATCCTCGCCCTCTACCTGACCTTCGACCCTCCCAGTTACCGCTCCTGCATGATGATCCTGCGGGAGTGCGTGCGTCGCCATTCCCGTCTGCCGCAGATCCTGGTCATGGACGGCGGCAGAGAGTTCGAGAGTATCTATTTTGAAACCCTGTTGGCACGTTGCGAAATCACGAAGAAGACCAGACCGCCGGCGAAAGCGCGCTTCGGCTCCACGTGCGAGCGGATTTTCGGAACCGCGAACGATCGCTTTCTCCATAATCTGCAGGGCAACACGCAAGTGGTGCGTGGTTCACGCCAGATCACGAAAAGCGTAGACCCACGCAAGCATGCCGCTTGGCCGCTCAAGGAGATCCATCGCAGGCTGAGTGAATATGCCTACGAGATTTACGACACGATCGATCACCCGGCGCTAGGACGGAGCCCGCGGGAAGCTTTCGACGTCGGGATGGCCCAGACTGGCAGGCGTGAACACCGCAAGGTCACCTACGATCAGGATTTCTTCATCCTGACCTTGCCGTCGACCCCCAAGGGTACTGCCAAGGTCATGCCCGGGCGAGGCATGAAGGTCAACCACCTGTTTTACTGGTCGGAACAGTTCCGCAATCCCGCCTGGGAGGCCAAACGCGTTCCCATCCGCTACGATCCCTTTGATGTGGGCACGGCTTATGCCTTCGTAGATGGTCAGTGGGTTGAATGTCATTCGGAATACTCCCCGATTCTCCGTGGCCACTCGGAACGCGAGATTCATCTGGCGAGCGAGGAGCTGCGAAAGCGCCGTCAGAACCACTCCCGGCAGTTCGAGATTACGGCTGTGGGGGCAACCTAATTATGAGCAGTTTTTTCTGGGAAAATGGGTAACACTTTTTTGTTCTGAGTGATGGTGATCACTCCGTTTCTCTGTAACCAAGTTTCCACTGCCCGACGCCGAG
>JBELAJ010000742.1:0-3012 GCA_049508935.1 Terriglobia bacterium
AGACCGTTAATAAAACATATCTGGTTAAGAGTTAGCCCATTGAATGCGACGCCCAGCAGGACAAGCCATTGGCGTCCGCCCAAGTGCAACTCAGGCCAGCCGCGCCACGCCAGGAACAAAACTGCAAAAAGGATGGCTGCGCCCGCAAGGCGCAGTTGCGCCAGTCCCATGGCGCCAAAACCATTCACAGCCTCTTTCCCTGCCACAATATTCGAAGCCCAGAACACCGCCCCCCAGAACAGGAGCACGTGCATCAGGGTGTGGCTATGGCGAGGATGTTGGACTGGCTCGTGCGACACTTTCCTCCGCATGTGCTAGCGCGGCGTCCCGCCTCCGTAAGGGCAACCCTTGTGGTTGCCCCTACAATGACGGTGTAGCGCCACGCTAACTGAACTGCTCCTTTCGTGTGGTCACTTTTTCGATTCGATTCACGTCGGGCTCATAACCCAGGCCGGGGTTCTGGGGCACGCGGATAGTTCCGTGAGCGCTGACGGTCACCTCTGGGGAGATGATGTCCTCCGTCCAGTACCGCCGGCTGGCTGAGACATCACCAGGAAGAGTGAATCCGGCGAGCGAGGACATGGCAATGTTGTGGGCGCGCCCGATGCCCGATTCGAGCATCCCCCCGCACCAAACCGGAATGTTTTTCGTGCGGCACACTTCGTGAAGCCGTCGGGCGGAGGTGAAACCTCCTACGCGGCCCAGTTTCACGTTAATAATCTTGCAGGCGCCCAATTCAATGGCCTTGCGCGCGTCGTCAGCGCTGTGAATCGATTCATCAAGGCAAATCGGCGTGGAGAGATCCCTTTGCAGCCTGGCGTGGTCGATGATGTCGTCCCAACCGAGCGGCTGCTCGATCATCATGAGATAGAATCGGTCGAATTGCTTCAGGTGATCCAGATCGGCGAGCGTGTAAGCCGAATTCGCATCCGCCATCAGGGAAATTCGTGGAAATTCACTCCGGATACGCTCCAGGACATTGACGTCCCAGCCCGGCTTGACCTTCACCTTGATCCGTTGATAGCCGGCTGAAACTTCCCGCGCGATTTTTTCCAACAGCACCTCGACGCTGCTCTGAATGCCGATGGAGACGCCGCAGGGAATCTCATCGAGAGTCCCACCCACGGCCTTCGCTAATGAAATGCCTTTCAGTTGCGATTCAATCACCCAGAGCGCATTCTCGAGAGCCGCCTTGGCCATGTTGTGACCGCGGATGGGGCGGAACCGCGCCGCAAGTTCGGAGGGCGATGCCCAGTCCTCTTCCAGAGCCCAAGGAATGAGGAACTCCCTCAAAACATGCCAGGCGGTTTCGAAAGTTTCGTGGCTGTACAGCGGCGCTTCTCCCGCCGTCACCTCTCCCCATCCTGTGAGGCCCTCCGCATCCACCCGCACCAGCACGATTCTACGCAGGGTCGTTTTGCCAAAACTCGTCTCGAACGGATGGACGAGAGGCATCTGAATTTCCCGAAGCTCCACTCTATTAATCTTCATAAGGGTCCAATAAGTAACGGGCTGACCTCGCGTCGTGTTCGAATCCAGTGATGGCCAGCTTCTGAGCAAAGAACTTTTGCAGTTGTGTGCGAACCGCCAACTGGCGTCGCCGCGCCTCCGCGGGGCTAGCTTGGCTTAAACCATCGATATCGGCTGGAATCTCGAGCGTCACCGCCGGCGCCGTTTTGCTCGCGCGTGGCGGCTTTCCCGCCATCGCCCGTTTGACGCGGGTGGAACTCAACCGCCATTCCGCAATCAGGCGGTCGCTAGGCAGTCCGCGTTGAAAACGGCTCTCAACCTCACCGTAACAGTCCGGCTGGTACGAGCGGGCGATGGCCCCCAGCCGGACGATGTTGAGAAAAGCGTTTTTCGCACGCAGGGGATCGAAGGTCCATTCGATAAGGCCGATGCCCGCTCGCAGCGCCTCTCGCCTTTGCGCCGTTTTGAGCGCTCTGCCCAATCCCCGGTTCTCGTGCGCGCGCAGGACTCCAAGGGAAAGCGAATGATAATAACGCTCGGCGCCGTGCCAGGCAGGCAAGGAAGCGACAAAGCCCACCAGCGCGCCGCCCGGCGTGAATGCTCCCAGCACCTGCCCTCCGATCTTCCGCAGGGTTACGAATAGCCTAAGCGGATAGACTTCGTGTTCCGCGTATCCCCAAATCTCCTGCTGGATCTTGACGAGGGCGGCAAGCTCTTCCAGCGTTTCGCAAGGCCGGACAGTGTATTTCACTCTTTCGATTTCAGCTCGTTCCAAAGCGACTCCATCTCCTCCAGGGAACACTCCCGCAGATTCTTTCCCTGCGCCGAGACTTCCCTTTCGAGCGCCTGGAACCGGCGCATGAATTTTTGATTCGCTTTCCGGAGGCAGGTTTCCGGGTCCGACCGCACGAATCGCGCCAGGTTCGCGACCGAGAAGAGGAGATCGCCGACTTCCTCCTCGAGCCGGGATCGAAGCGCCGGCGTCTCACTTGCTCCGGCCGGCGCCCTCAATTCTTGCCGTATCTCTCGAATCTCCTCTTCGACCTTCTCGAGCACGTCCTCGGCCTTCTTCCAATCGAAACCAACCTCCGCGGCGCGCAGTCCCAACTCGTAAGCGACGAGTGTCGCAGGCATGGACCCGGCAATCCCGTCCAAGATGGATTTCTCCGCGTTCTTCTGCTGAGCCGTCGCGGCGCGCTCCTGCTCTTTGACATTCAGCCAGCTCTTCAAAGCTTCGCCGGCATCACGGGCGCGCACTTCGCCGAAAACGTGCGGGTGCCGCCGGATGAGCTTTGCATGAACGGCCTCGATAACGCCGTCGATGTTGAAGCGACCCTCCTCTTCCGCCAAACGGGAGTAGAACACCACCTGGAAGAGCAGGTCGCCCAGTTCATCTTCGAGGCCCTTGAAATCGCGCTCGTTCACCGCATCGATGACTTCATAGGCCTCTTCGATCAGCAAGCCTTTGAGCGTGTCGTAGTCCTGCTCACGGTCCCAGGGGCAGCCTTCAGGTCCCCGCAAGTGCGCCATCAGTTCGACAAG
>JBELAJ010000743.1:0-2969 GCA_049508935.1 Terriglobia bacterium
TAAGTTCCGCGGAGCGATACGGATCTTCAATCTCACCGACCATGGAAATTTCCGCGACGTTCACAACAACGTCACTTCCGCATATTTCGGCCAATTCACGGGCTTTCAGCACCGATTCTATGCCGTTTCGTTGGACGTAATTTACTGAAGAGCATGCGGGACAGTTTTCCTTCGTGCTTAGCGTGCCCTGTCGTGCCGCGCAACTCGAAAGAGCCATGCTTAGGTTCACGTCAGTCCTATCATCCTAACAATCGCACGTATGCTGCTGCGCCTATCGCCCCGCCGATGAGCGGCCCCACAACGGGCACCCAGGAGTATCCCCAATCTGAGCTGCCTTTTCCCGGGATAGGCAGGAGCGCATGGGCGAGGCGTGGACCCAAGTCTCGGGCGGGGTTAATGGCATAGCCGGTCGGAGCACCCAGTGAGAGACCAATCCCCCACACCAGCAGCCCCATCAGCAAGGGTGTGACCCCGCTTTGCGCCGGACCGGCGTTCGCCGAGATCGCCAGCAGCCCAAAAACAAGGACGAATGTCCCGATTATTTCAGTGAGGAGGTTTAGAGGGCGTCGACGGATAGCGGGGATGGTCGAGAAGACGGAGAGCTTTGAAGCTTCCCCTTCAGTTTCGGACCAGTGCGCCAGATAGGCCAACCATACAATGACCGCCCCTAGGAAAGCGCCAATAAACTGGGCTCCGACGTACTTGGGCACATCGCTCCAAGAAAACTTGCCGACCACCGCAAGGGCAATAGTTATGGCGGGATTCAAATGTGCGCCACTGATGCGCCCGACCGCATAGACCGCAACTGCCACGCCCATCGCCCAGCCGGTAGTGATTACGATCCAGCCTGAGTTCTGCGCCTTGGTCTTATTCAACACAACGCCCGCCACCACGCCGTCTCCCAAAATGATCAACAAGGCCGTGCCAACGACTTCAGCAGCGAATGGTTTCATACACCTCCTCCACTAACGGATTCTGATTTGCGGCCAGCGCCAACCAGGATATTCACAAATTGGTCGAAGCAAGACTGCCGCTTCTGGCTTGAGGGGCTACGCAAGAAATACCTGCACCGGAAAACAGACAGAGTCCCGTGCACCGTGAGTATACCAGACCTCCCTGGCATTTCATTACCGGGGCAGGTGACGTTTGAGGAGATCGGGATCGAGGGAGTGGTTGGCCACCCTGCTCCGGGGCGCTACCTTTTGAATATGCCCTCCAAAATCTGTCTTGCACTTTTCCCTATTTCCGGTATGATGGAAATATGAAACGGCCTGACGACGCCGAGCAAGTCATACGCTACGCAGACATGTTTGCAGCCATGGGGGCCGAGCCTCGTTTGCGCATCATGCAACTCCTGCTGACCGCCCATCCCCAGGGACTGGTGGTGGGAGACATCCAGGAGGAGCTGGGCATCCCGGCTTCCACGCTTTCCCACCATCTCGACAAACTCAAGAACGAGGAATTGGTCAACGTGCGGCGTGAGGGAACGTTCCTCTGGTACACGGCGAACACCGAGGCGCTCCAGGAGCTTCTCAACTTCCTGTATGCGGAGTGCTGCACCCGCAACAAGGCTGTCAAGCCCGGAGACCTGGTCTTGATCGTCCAGGCTTCAAAGGGAAGCCAGGAAAGGAAAAACAAATGAGCACAGGAAACGTCAAGGAAGCGGTGAAAGAGAAGTACGGGCAGGCGGCCCTGCGTGTCATCCAAGGCAGGAGTTCCTGCTGCGGCACGGCCCCACCGTTGGAGGGCTGTCCTGACCCCATCACCTCAAATCTTTACGATGGCAGCCAAGCCAGCCAGATTCCCGAGGAAGCTCTCCTGGCCTCGCTAGGGTGTGGAAACCCGACCGCATTGGTCGAACTGAAGCCCGGCGAGACGGTGCTCGACCTCGGTTCAGGCGGAGGGATCGATGTGCTGCTGTCCGCCAAACGTGTGGGACCGACCGGCAAGGCCTACGGTTTGGACATGACAGATGAAATGCTGGCACTGGCCCGAGAAAATCAACGCAAGGCTGGAATCGAGAATGTGGAATTCCTGAAGGGAGAAATCGAGGACATCCCACTGCCTGATAATTCCGTCGATGTCATCATCTCGAACTGCGTCATCAACCTCTCCGCCGACAAGGACCGGGTGTTGAGGGAAGCGTTTCGTGTGCTCAAGCCCGGTGGACGATTCGCTGTCTCCGACATTGTGGTGCGTGGAAAGGTCCCGGCCGAGATTCGGCGCAGCATAGAGTTATGGGTGGGCTGCATGGCCGGGGCGCTGGAGGAGAAAGAATATCTTGCTAAACTGACGAAGGCAGGATTCGAGGTCGTCAGCATCGAGCCGACCCGGGTTTACCGTGTCGAGGATGCACGGGAGCTGCTTTCGAGCCAGGGGATCGACGTGGACGCCATCGCACCGCTGGTGGATGGCAAGTTCATGAGCGGTTTCGTGCGGGCGAAAAAGCCGAGCCCATCCCGCTGATGTTCTAGTCGCAGCGGGAAGCAGCTCATCACTCTCCACCTTACAGCCACGCAATTAAAGGGGGAAAGGCATAGACGCATGTCGGCACATCTGACGAGAAGACTCTCTTTTCTTGACCGATTTCTTACCGTTTGGATTTTTCTGGCCATGGCGCTGGGCGTGATCTCCGGCTATCTGCTGCCAAGCCTCGTTCGGACCCTGACGGCCTTCCAGGTGGGCACAACCTCAGTTCCAATTGCGGCCGGTCTCATTCTTATGATGTACCCACCCCTGGCAAAAGTCCGCTACGAAGAGCTTGGAGAAGTCTTCCGAAACAAGCGAATTCTGCTTCTGTCACTTGTGCAGAACTGGGTGATCGGCCCTGTTCTGATGTTCGTCCTGGCCGTTACCTTCCTGCGCAACCATCCCGATTATATGGTCGGCTTGATTATGATCGGACTGGCCCGTTGCATCGCCATGGTGATTGTCTGGAATGAACTTGCCAAGGGCGATACGGAATATGC
>JBELAJ010000744.1:0-2964 GCA_049508935.1 Terriglobia bacterium
AAGTCGCAGCTGGCGAGCTGGGTTTTCTTGAGTAGCCGAGTCTGCGTCTACGAAAGCACAACCCATGATGAGAATTGCGGATGTCCATTCGAATCGAAGCTGACCTAATATGTCGCGTTTGCATTTGCTACAGACACAGGCACACCTTGGCCGGGGTTGTGATCAGCATTTTTCCACAGAGGTAATGGCAGGGCAAACTCTCGAAGACCTAACGATCAGGCGGTTACCGTCGGGCGCGATGTTAACGGGGCATTGCGGCCACAGCGCCTTGACTCTCCGTAGCCACTGCCCGATGAGCTGTCGAAAACGCCGGGCAGGGTGATCTGTAGTGCCCAATTGCGAACAAAGGCCGGGGTCGGTGAATAACGGAACGTGTGCCGAAGACCCGTTCACGATCCAGCTCCTCCAAACGAGCCAAATGTAGAAGTCCAAAATCCCGGGAGCGTGTGCTAGGGCGGCGACAACCTCTCGCTCAGCAGGGATCCGATGCGCGTCGATTTCATTGTAGAATGCCTCGCTGAGAGTGATTGTGTTTTCGGCACCCTCGCTGGCCGGCAGAGGTTGACCGTGGTCGTGGAACCCGAGATGGAGCTTATCGAAAAAGTGGAAGCGCGCTGAGTCGGCGAGGTGCTGTCGATCCGGCTGATCATCTGTGCCAAAGAAGATCGTGGCTGCAAAGACTCGTTGGAATGCATGGACAATCCGCCGGTAGTGACGGCCGTCCTTGGACAGGTGAAAGAAATCGAGCATTTGAGCGGCGCTGCGGAAGCGAACCATACGGCTTTTCTGCTGTACGGCGAGCGTGGCCACCCAAATGGGAATTAGGCGGTCCTGTCCGAAGGGCAGACCATAAGTTGGATGACCAGCAATTTCTGGAAAGAACTTTCCGTTGTGCCGGGTGTGGATGAGTCGGTCCTTGGGTGGGCGACGGAGGGGAATGCCGCACAATACGAATGGCCGGGCATTGTAGGCAAGTTGCTGGTTGCCCTTGTCACGTTCTTCTCGGATAATGGTGATCGCTTCGAGATGACGAAGTCGGAATTTCGTAATGCCCGGAAATGGCAGCGTGGATCGAACAGACGAGAGAGACGGACGGCTGTGCCCGCCGGTCTCAAAGGACCGACTCCGCGAGTGGAAACCGGAGGTGTTCCAAAAGTGTTCCAAAAGTCTAAGGAATTGGCAGAAAAGGGGTTGCTTTTTGAGCGAAAGGAGAAGCCCCGAATTAATGGAAGGCTATGAAAAATAAGGGAGAGGATAGAGGGAGTGGACAGAGTCGAATTGCCTGTCACGCATGAGGTCGCGGGTTCGAGCTCCGTCGTCCCCGCCAGCTAACTCCAGGTAAACCAAAGAGATACAGCTTATCAAGAGGCCTTATAAGTAGCCTACTGATCAGTGCAACTGTGCGAAAATTCACCGGAAGAAGTGGCGCTGTGCGAAAAGTCGTCGTGCGGAAGCACCCCCCAACCGTGGCTGCCAAACGGCAACACTGCTGCTGCTGAACGCCGCCTGGTCTTCGGAAGCGCTTCCAAATAAAGGAAATAAGCTGCAGTGGCTTCTTGCAGCTTAGGGGCGTTCAGCACAGCCTTGCTGAATGCTGCAGCGGGGAGAGCGTCTTGGTGGACTGCGATTTGAGGGTCCTCAGGGCAATCTAGGGTAGGAACGCATGTTTCAAAAGTATGTGGTCTGGTTTCTTCGTAAAGGAACTCGATTTGCCACCACTGATCCCATTTCCACCTCGTAGCAACTGTGTCGGTCGGCGTGTACGGCGTGGCCCTTGCTGCAAGCGGAGCTTGGGGCGTCGGCGTCTCCCGTCGGCTTGCTGGCGTATCCTGTATAGTGAGGGTGAAGGAGAAGAGTCCTCATGAAGAACAGACCAGCGCCGGCAACGCTCCTCCAAGCAACTATCGTGGATGAGCTTAGATCCGAGCTAACCGTTGACATTGCTTCCGAACGGCAGGTGGTTTACATTCTCGTTCAGGTTCGGAAACTTTTGGAACTTGATGCGGATCAGCAAAGATTTCCGGCGCTCAAGTTCTACTGCGACTGGGCGACTCATGCCGAGATGGAAAGGGAGGCGGCCAAGCGAATCGTCCGGCGGCTAGACGAATGGCAGAGGCTTTCAGAAGAGACCATCAAGGTGCGCGACGCAGGTGTCGAACGAAATCTGGACAAAAGTCTTCTGGCCGAGATGTACGACCTGACAGGGCTAGCTAATTTCAAAGCGCAACTCGCAGATTTGCTAAAGTTGCACAGCATTGATACGGCAATCGTGACCGACAAGACTAAATGGGCCACATTCATGCGATACTATTGCTCCACAGTTTCAGCTTGCCCCTTGAAATGTTGCGAGCCAGGGTCGCGGCATGTGGACGAAGTTATTCTTACCCTCCTTGATTTAGAGCCGTCGCGAACGGGCGACTGGACGCTCGTTGTGAGATGGAGTTGGATCTCAAAGACCACCGGCCATGAATCAAGAACCCATGCATTTTTCTAGAGGTCAGACGCGACCTTCGAGTTGCACCTCTCGATAACTGTGGGGAACAGCCCTTCCCACCAGCAATCATGCAAACTCCGCGGATCTGGTGTTCGGGTCCTCGAAGGCGGCTTCTGGGGAGTCAGGGGCTGCACTTCCGCGAGTAGGCCGTTTAACCGGCCAATCTCTGCCCATTGTCAGGGTGTGCCGAGTTTGCGCGCTTCGATGGCGATTTTGGTGAGGCGGTTGGAGAGCCGATCGCGAGAACTGCGGGTAGCGCCGACGGGCAGCGAGCGCCGGAACATCTCCAGCACGTGTTGAGCGGCCAGCAAAGAATCGATAACCCCGGGGAGGCCTGTTCGGGTGAGCGCGAAAGAGGTTTTCGGCTGCGGAACCAGATGTCGAGGTTTTGAACGCGCCAGTTGGAACTCCCGCTGAAGGTCATTCAACATCAACTCAACATAGAGCATCGTCATCTCGGGAGAAGTGTG
>JBELAJ010000745.1:0-2957 GCA_049508935.1 Terriglobia bacterium
GAAAGCGGTTGCGGTCTGCGCTTTGACGATGCACACTGCGCCAAGAGTCATCAACAGGATTCCTAGGGCGAGGAACCAGCCCCAAGATTTTCTAATTTCGGCTATCTCAGCCATGAACAAATCAGAGATTTTCGACATTGCCCTGCTCCTTTCGCTTTCGAGTGCCGTCGCGTCAGCGACCGCCTTACGAGGTTGGTGCAGACGCGCCTTCTTTGGCATGTCTGCGCTCCCATGATTCGACAAAGGCTCACACATCCCGATAAAAAACGTCGGGACATATGCCGTAACCGCGGCCGTCGCTCCGGCGATTCAGGCCGCGGTCCTCAGGCACGGCTGAGGAGGCAGCAGTTGGCCTACCTCCCAGGCCGTCAAGGGCTCGACCAAATAATCCGTAGCGCCCAACTGCATGGCTTCTATGTAGGATCCCATGTCCAGGCATCGCGCCACGACTACCATGGGCAGGCCGCGATCGATCTCGACCGCCCGCTTGAGCACACGGCTACCTTCAAACTTGGGGGTTCCCTGACTCACGATCACAAATTCAAACGTTTCGTTACCCAGACAGCAGACACCTTCGCCGTACGCGCCGCAGCGTCGCACCTGATACCCAAACGCTTCGAGCATGGTGGCGTAATATTCAAGGCCGTCGGGGCGCTCGTCTACGACGAGAGCTTTGCGTTGAGGAAAACTGCGACATGTTCCAATGGTTTTCTGGTAGTTTCCTCTCAGCTCCATACGCCACGTCCGCGGTAGCTGCCATCCTGTTCCCACATGTTTCTAACTTGAGGTCCACAATAGCGCCGGACCCTGAAGCTAAGATCAACTTGCGGGTGGTCCGCGCTACACGACGTCAGGTGCTAAACGTGCTTCTCTGCTGCTTTGGCTTTCAAGGTTGCGGCCTTGGCCTTGAGGATCTCGACTTTCGCCTTCGCTTGTCGTTCTCCCGCCTGGCGTTGCTCCTTGGCTTTCTCCACTTGAGCATGTATCTTGGAGTCGAGCTGGTTGATCTTCTCCTGAAGCTTCGCTTTTCGGTCGGCTTGCGCCTTGGCTTGCTCGGCCTTCATTTGCGCGAGATCGGCTTTCATTGCGGCGACGTTCTCGTCGTGGAGCGTTTGCTTTACCTCTGACAGTGCTCGCCGGTATACTTTCCCGCCGATCGCTTCCATGTGGCTGTCCACCGGAGTCGCCCAGTCTTCCTGAATCTCTGCCACCAGAGCGAACCTGTTCGGTTGCAGTTCCTGTCTCACGTCATCAATAAAGTCTTCACCAACCCTGGCATTGTTCAGGTCCACCGTGGCGCCGGCAAGTAAACCCGTCCCAGCACCGATCGCGAGGCCGACGGGCCCGCCAAGAAGTCCAATGAGGCTTCCCAGCGAGGTAAAGACCAGACTCCCCAGCGGTCCCGGATCGTCACCTTGTTTCAACGTTGCGGTGCCATCCGGGTTCTTGCCAATCACCGCGTAAGCGTAGACGGCGATGCTGCCCTCCTTTTCCAGTTGAGAAAGGGCCTTCTTCCCTTCGTACGCCTTGTTTTCCGAGTCAAAGACAACTACCAGCATTCTATCCATGGTTTTGCTCCTTTTTGTTTTGCGGTCTCTTTCCATTTGCTGTCGGACCTTATCAGTGCAAGGCAAGCCCCAAGGCCAAACCGTTGAAAGCACTGGCGCTTGGGCATCACAGACTCACAATCTCTTTCGCGAATTCGCGAAATTCGTGAAAGCCTGCCGCCAAAGGAGCCTGTGTGAACACTCGGCCAATTCGGCCGATCCGGGCGTCACCATTTCTCCCCAACGCGGTCACACCGGGTGGCGAGGCACGCCATAACCAGAGAGTTAGCAGAGAACGGATCAGAGCGGACGCAGCGCGGCTGAGCCGCAGGCTAAAAGCATTCACCACAGAATTCACGGAGAAAAAGCCGAAGTGTTGTCTCTGTGTCCTCCGTGCCCTCCGTGGTGGAGCTTATCTTCGCGGGCCGAGGAGAAGCTTTGGGGAGTGAGGGGGCCCGCTGCCGCGATGCGTTGTGCATCGGGAAGCGGGCCGGGTGGAGGGTCATTTCTGGAGGGAGAGATTAAGGCAGGATGTAGTGGAAACTGTAAGCGGTACCAGGAGCTTCTGGATCGTGCGGTCCATCGCCTGACTCATCTCGGCTACCACTGCAGGTACGTTTCGTTTTTCTACCCGTGCGCTCTCCGAGGCGGAGTTGGCCCAGACTGTTTTACCGGCACGGGGGTCCGTGATTTGCGCGGAAAGTGCAACCTCTACCCTGACAACGCCTTCATAGTCGACCTCCTCAAGCTTTTCCAGGCGTCCGCTGAGGATGTAGTCCACGTCCGAATGCCCGTCGTAAGCATTCACCTCGGCGAATCTGCCGCTGGCGCGCAGGCGGTCTATCATGGCGTTGCTAAGAAACTCCCGCGGGTCAACTGCCCAGCGGTGATACTGATAAAAACCGACTTGTTCGGGAGAGGTGCGGTAGACGATGGCCCCCTGGTGGAGGTACGCCGGCGAACGGAATTCGAGTACCGCAAGGGATGAGCGGGTTCCTCCCGCGATTGGCACGTCAACGGCCGGAGGCACATGCAGTGTGTAATAGGCCGGAAACCTGGTCCCACCGCAGCCAACCAGGCAGGCCGAAATCGTGAGAGTGGCGAGAATTGCCGTCAGGCGTCTAGTCATGGCTTCTCCTATTGTGGTACTTTGCGGTCCTTGTCCTGTTTAACACGAATCAGACTCCACGGCCGCTGCTTGAGCGAATCCGTCAACTGGTCCAGGTTCTCGGTCGCGATGCGCAGGTTTTCAGTCGTATCGTCAAGTTTATAATCGTTGGCCCGGAGGATAACCTGCATGTTTGCCAACAGGCCCCTGGCCTCCTTCAACGTACTTTGAAGTTCGGCGAGATCCTTCGTGCGCAGATCGCCCACCGTGGAATTGGCGTTCTGGATAGCGCCGTCGGCATG
>JBELAJ010000746.1:0-2953 GCA_049508935.1 Terriglobia bacterium
CAAGGAATATATTTGTGTGTATTCGTCACTATTTAGGCCTGAAAGGGAACGAGCGCTGCAAACAAAAGCATTACTCTCCGGAACTGCCCAAAAAATCCTTTGGACCGCGGAAGTTGGGTTAGATCGCGAACAGATCTTTGAGATCGAGTGAGAAGTCTGGAAGCGAGGCGATGATGAGAGGGTCGCCTTCCTGGAAGTATTCCAGTGGGCGGTCGGGGTAAATGAGTTCGACGAGGCGCTTGTCGGGATCGATCCACACTTGTATGACCCCGCTTTGTTGATAGTCCTTCCGCTTGCTCTGAATTTCACTTGGTTTATCGCTGGGAGAGTGAATTTCGAAGGCGACGTCGGGAGCGAAGTCAGCCATGACAGGATATTGGCCACCTGCAAACCGATCGGCGCGCACCAAGGAAGCGTCGGGACAACGCCAGTTGCCGGAGGCCATTGTGTAGGCTGCATTCGATGCAAAGCCGATCCATTCGAGGTGGCGGCGACAGTACCCGTCAATGAATGCGATCAAGCGAAACAGTATCGCTTCATGCCGAAAGTTTACCGGACTCATTTGGACGATTTCTCCATCGACCCATTCGCACTTCTGCCCCTCGACGCCCGCGGCAACGAATTGATCCCAGGTGATGGTGGTTTTTGTAGCCATCGTCCCACTCCAAACATATTCTCCCATTGGATTTGTCCTAGGGCAAGCGGCGGTTCAAAATATATGCGGCGCCCCGCGGAAGTGACCCCTCACCTGAAAACTCGATTATTCTGTTATTCTGTCATTCCGAGGAGCCCTGCAGGTGCGGGGCGACGAGGAATCTCGGACTGCCTTGAAAGCACTCAGAGCGAGATTCCTCGCTCCGCTCGGAATGACAGCATTGAAGCGTTTTCGCACAGACCCCAGGGGAGAGGGCTATGCTTGGAAACCGGCTGCCTGCATAATGCGCGTATGATCCTCGAGACTGAGCGGCTCATTCTCGATACGTGGCAATCCTCGGACTGGACAGCGTTTCGTCCCATTGCCACCGACCCTGAAGTAATGCGATACATCACAGGCGGTGTGCCATGGACCGACGACCAGATCCGGAATTTCGTGGACCGCCAGGTGAAGCTCTATTCCGAGCGAGGGTTCTGTAGATGGAAATTGCTTGATAAGACTACTGGAGAATTGATTGGCTTTTGTGGCGTGGGGTTCTGGCGGGAGGCGCCGGACCCGGAGATTGGATGGTGGCTGGCACGCCGCTATTGGGGCCGTGGGCTCGCGACGGAAGCGGCCCAGACCGCACTGCGCGATGCCTTCGAACGGGTACGGCTGGAGCGAATCATTTCCGTTGCCATGCCGGAGAACACCGCCTCGATTCGCATCATGCAAAAACTGGGGCTCGAGTTTGATTGCGAGTTTGAGAACGAAGGTGTGCGACTGGTGCGGTACGCGATTGGTCGCTCGCAGTACTTTTCACGCGTCGACACCCTCACCCGGCCCGCCCCGGCTGATGAAAGCGTCGGCTGCGAGCCACCCTCTCCCCCAAGGGGGAGAGGGTTAGAATCGGAATAGGGTCTGACGGCTCTAATGCGCGGGGACGAGGGTTAGGCGTTTGGGGCCGGCTTCGAGGATGTGTTCGGGAGCCTCCGCCATCATCAGCTTGAAATTCTCGATGAAGCGCGCGGCGAGGGCGTCGTACTTCTTGAAGTACTCGTCGCGACTGGGCCAGGTGCCGGCCGGATCGAGAATGTTCGAGGGCACACCTTCGCAGGTGGTGGGGACCTCAAAGCCGAAGACGGGATCTTTCTTGTACTCGACTTTGGCCAGTTTCCCGCTGAGGGCGGCGTTCAGCAGATCGCGCGTGTGGTGAATGCTGATGCGCTTGCCGACGCCGAACGGCCCTCCCGTCCAGCCGGTATTCACCAGCCAGACAGTCGCGCCGTGTTTGAGCACCTTTCTTTTCAGCAACTCCGCGTATGCATAAGGATGGTGGACCATGAAGGGGCCGCCAAAGCAAGTGCTGAAGGTGATCTCGGGTTCCGTGCCGAGGCCGATTTCAGTGCCTGCAATCTTGCTGGTGTAGCCTGAAATGAAGTGGTAAATGGCCTGGTCGGGGCTGAGGCGTGCGATAGGAGGCATCACGCCGGAAGCGTCGCAGGTAAGGAAGATGACGTTCTTAGGATGGCCGGCGCGCTTCTGGGGCAGATAATTCTCGATGTATTCAAGTGGATAAGCGGCGCGGGTATTCTCAGTCACGCGGTAGTCGTCCAAGTCGAGGCGGCGCGAGACAGGATCGAAAGTGACGTTCTCGAGGATGGTGCCGAAGCGGCGCGTGCAGGCGTAGATCTGCGGCTCGGCCTCCGGCGAAAGACGGATCACCTTGGCGTAGCAGCCGTCTTCGAAGTTGAAGACTCCGTTGTCGCTCCAGCCGTGCTCGTCGTCGCCGATCAGGTGGCGCTTAGGGTCGGCGGAAAGCGTGGTTTTGCCGGTGCCCGAGAGACCGAAAAAGATGGCCACGTCGCCGTCGTTACCGACGTTGGCCGAGCAGTGCATGGAGAGCACGCCCTCCAGCGGCAGCATGAAATTGAGCACCGTGAAGATGGTCTTTTTGATTTCGCCGGCATAGCTTGTGCCGCCGATGACCGCGAGGCGCTCGCGGAAATTGAGCACGATGAACGTCTCGGTACGCGTGCCGTCGATCATCGGCGAGGCGAGAAAGCCGGGAACGGCGATGACGGTGAATTCCGGGACGTGTTTCTTCAACTGGTCCTGGTTGCGAATCTTCAGGAACATGCAGCGCGCGAAGAGGCTGTGCCAGGCTTTCTGCGTGATGATGCGGATGGGCAGGCTATATTCCGGGTCGGCGCCGGCGTGGCAATCCTGCACGAAGACGTCCCGGCCCTGCAAGTAGCCCTGCAAGCGCGCCAGCAGGCCGCTGAAGTTCTCGCCCGTGGAGGGGCGGTTGTATTGCCC
>JBELAJ010000747.1:0-4290 GCA_049508935.1 Terriglobia bacterium
AGGAATATATTTGTGTGTATTCGTCACTATTTAGGCCTGAAAGGGAACGAGCGCTGCAAACAAAAGCATTACTCTCCGGAACTGCCCAAAAAATCCTTTGGACCGCGGAAGTTGGGCTAAGGGCGGTTCCTATCTGGTTACTGCTACCGCCTTAGATTCGAATGGTTTGTCTCAGAGTGCGAATACGACTGTAACTGTCCAGTAACTTTAGGAAGGGACTGGACCAAACTTCGAAACTAAATATCCATCGAAACATCTTTTTACCGCCGGAGTCGGCACCTCACCAGGGTGAACGGCTCCGGCGGTCCTTTCACACGTGGCCAGGACACGGCACTGCTTGGCCGGTGTGATGTAGTGTCTGCGGTTGGTGTTATTTTAGAAGCACCGTGTAGGGGGCCCAAGTCCGCCCAGCTTGACGGATTGCCAGCCAGTAAAGGCCGGGGTGCAGGTCGGTTAAGTTGAGTTTGATTTCAAGTACTGCTACACCGTTCTTCAGGCTTGCCGGTCCGGTTGCCGTTACCAATGGCTGATCGAGCTGTTCTGCAATCTCAACTTCGTACTCCCCAGGTTCGCTCCCAATCGGCAGGTACAATGTGAGATCGACGTAACCATGAGTAAGCTCGATGGGTGCCGGGGGCTTTCCCTCGAGTCCACGCAGCGGCGACAGGTCCCGCAGGTCTGCGAGTTTCGGTTGATAGTTTACCGTGCCATGATCAGCCACCAGTCCAGTTCTCGATGTGCGAAAAATTCCCGCCCTAAATGCCAACCAGAGACCCACACAGACGATAGCGATCGCCGCGGCCGATGCCACGCGACGAATCCTGTGAAGCCGCCGCGCCTGGTCACGAAACGCGACGTACTCGACAAAACACGGCGAACATTGCATCAGGTGGGTATGCCACGTCTTCGCCGTGCTGCGATCCACCTTGCGGAAGGCGATGTCCCGCAGCACTTCCGTTCCCGGACAACCGACCCTGTTAGGGTTCGGAAATGCTGTGGAAAAATACCGCCTTCCGGCCTCGAACACCCGCTGGTCCTCGCGCCCGGAAAATAGGTTCATGTTCGTTTGTTGAGGAGTCGCTAATTCTCAGACACCTGGCGGTACGATGGAGCCTCTGCGAACGCCCGCGACGTTCACGGTTTCGAGCTTCCAGGTCCCAAGAGCCGCTTCTTTGTGCTATCGATAGCGTATCGAAGCTTGTCTTTGGCATGCTGCACTGAGCAGCCCACGTCGCTCGCAATCTCTTTCCATTCATCCCCTCTGAGCCACTTGTGACAGATTGCGCGCGATTCTTCGTCCATCGCTGCCAAGAACTCTTCCATAAAAACGTGGTGCTCCAGCTCTTTGACCCAGTCCTTCTCTGGGATGCTTCCACGAGCCGCAAGGTCGTGGGACGAGCCGGCATACTCTACAACTTCCTCTTTCGCGACGAGTTTGCGTACTTTGCGGACTACTGCCGCGGGTAGGTAGGCGTCCGGGCGGCGGATAGAGGAGCGCTCGCCAACTTTCGCCACCGACTTGGCAACCTGGTCCAAGGCCTCGTCAGCCGCCGCGGTGTCGCGAAGTTCGTGAACTGCGTACGACCACAAACGTTTCCAGGCTCGCGCGAGGCTCTCATGCTGTCCCTTTCGAGCAGTCGCCCGGTCGTTTGTCTCCGGGATCCACAATAACGGATTTGTCGGCGAGCCCTCTCCCATGATAATACCCCTGCCCGTTCTCCCCCGTTACAAACACGTTCGCATTTTGGCGGCCAATTTTCAACAACAAATATTTCTTCCGACCCGTTCCACTTTTTCCATTTTTTAGGCCTCTCCATTAGTAGGGGGCAAGATATTTCTTATTCGCGTTTTGGGCCTGGCCCAAAAAGGGAGTCCGGCGAGAGCGTGCACGCTTCGATCGCTGTTCTCCTGTGCCCGGCTCGCCGCGCACAACGTAGGGCTTCATATCTTCGCTTGGAGGTAACCGGATGTCACCCTGGACGCAAGCAGTGCAAGTGTTGGAAGCGGCCTTCACCGGCCCGATCGCCACGGGCCTCGCCCTTGTCGCCATCGTGGTCGGAGGCCTGATGTTCGCTTTTGGGGAAGGCGGGGCGAAGCGAACCATGGCCGGCGTGATCTTTGGCGTCGGCATGGCCATAGGTGCAGTCAATTTCATGGCTTGGCTTTTCCCGTGAGCTTTGCTCTTTGACTCCTTACTTCCCCCGTGACATAAACGCATGCAACGCAGAATCAATCCGTGCATTTGGTGCTCAAACTTGGCTTCATTTTGGGTTCGTTTTTTGCACACTGTAACTTACGTCTTCCTTTGTTTTCAGTGACTTCTTAGCTTCGTTCCCACGATTCTTGTATACTGAGAATGAACCTCATCAACGGCCCTCTCCTTCGGGGAGAGGGTGGCGGGAGTAGCGAGCCGGGTGAGGGGTGGGTCAATACTAGAGACCGCGCTTGACTACTCGACTTATTGACCTTGTCCTTTTTTTTCATAGACATTCTCGCTTTGTTCCCCCGATTTTGCAGTCGAGACGTTGAGGAGCCCTCCGCCGACTTCCGGCCTGCGGCCCGCGCGCGACGGCCGCGGTCGGCTCTGGGGTGTCCCCCTCATCGACTCTTTGACTCCTCGACTTCTCGACTGTACTTGGAGGCAGAAACCACAGGCAGGAACTACGGACGAAAACAAAAGAGGACTTTCTGGCATAACCCATCTGGCGGGGCCTGACCCTGCCCAACCCGACGTGGCTGGCGCACAGCGAAGCTGTGCGTGTTGCCCGGCTTTGACACATGAAGACCGCAGAGCTTCGCTCTGATGCGCCAGCCCGCGTTGATTGCTTGACTCAGACATTCAGCGGAGGTCTAATGGATTAACTGCACGTTCCTGGAGGACCGTCATGAACTATATTCCTTACATCGTGGTTTGGGTCGTTCTGGGCGTTCTGGGGATCGTTGTGATCGTGCTGGCGATTTCCCGAATGAGGCTTGCTAAGCGGGAAGACAAAACTCTGGATATATTGGAAGGCGAGAGCGAGGCCGGACAGCAGATAGAGATGACGAAGAAGATCGCGAGAATTGACAGGTGGGGTCAAATCCTCACGATCGTCCTTGTGCTCTACGGCATCATCCTAGCGGGGATCTATATTTACCAGGCTTGGCAACAAAGTAGTAAGATTCAACCTTAAAAGGAGAAGGCCGAATACAAATGATGGGGACCGAGGTCTGGAAGTGCTCCCCATCGACCCATGGTGCCGGCGGCGCTTGAGGCTCGTTGCTCGTGCCTTTTGTTTTCGCCCTTCCCAGCCATTCGGCCTGACGGCTGAAGGATCGACCAACACTATTCGGAGTCTTTCGCTTGCTCAGCCGTTGGTGTCTCGGTAGGGCATAAGCGGACAAAGAAGGTTTGAAGGCATTGGCGTTGTTGATGCAAAAAGATCAAGAAAGAACTTGCATTTGCGCGTACACAGGAGTAGAAGGAAGGCATGCTAACCGGAAAGGAGGTATGACAGACTCCACCTGGAATGCATATGATCGTCGAATAACTACACCGCTCTTGCGGTGCGCACCTTGGCAACGCCCCGCGGACGCTGCCAGGGCGGAAACGACGAACACCTGAGACGGGGAGCTGGAAACGGTTCCCCGTTCTCGCTTTTGATTCACGATCTCGCAACTGTCCCTCCCAGAGGAGTGGGATACCCTCCGGTTTGAGATCCCGCCTTCATGGGGTGCAAAAGGCTGTCTTTTAAGTTGACAATACTCTCTCCCCCCACCGCTCCCCATTAACCGAAGAACGAATTCATGTTTCGACATGAAGGGAGGCCACGCATGCCCTTACGATTCGCTTACGCCGGTGATTTCCACCTCGACGAAGACCGCTACTTCGCCGACACCGCTCAGTGCCTGGAATGGTTTGTCGCAGATGCCATCCGGGCGTAACCGATCCGGGCAACGACGCCGTCAACCTGGGCATCGCCATTTACAACATGCGGCAGGGCGAAGGCATTCGTTACGAAACGCTGTTCCGGGGCGAAACCGTGGGAGCTCTGGATGCTGTCAACGGGTAGCGCATCGGAGTCCCCGGTGCTGGGACTCTGCGGCCCTTCGTGTGAGGTATTCGTACGCGGGCATGGATGATAGAGGAATTATTCAATGCATAGGCCGCAGAGTTTGAAAGGCACAAACTCTGATGGCATAAGGTCATCGGCTCCTCGAGGAGAGTTAAACTGGGACTGTGAAGAACCAGAGACTCTCACAAGGGAGGAGCCGAGACATGATTATTATAGGCTGTGATTTGCACACGCG
>JBELAJ010000748.1:0-3339 GCA_049508935.1 Terriglobia bacterium
CAGCTCGGCGTCGGGCAGTGGAAACTTGGTTACAGAGAAACGGAGTGATCACCATCACTCAGAACAAAAAAGTGTTACCCATTTTCCCCGAAAAAACTGCTCATAATTAGGTTGCCCCCACAAGGTCTACGTGAATCTGTATCGGAGGCGCAGGGACCTCGCAGGCGACCTGTGGAAGCGCGCCGCTAATAAGACCAATGATATCTATTTCTAGCGGGTCGTGCCGGAAGACGGAATCCCAGAGTTCGGCGAGCGCCTAAGCGAAGCCATCGATGACTTCGTAAAATTCATCGGCGATGCTGGCGGTTTGAAAAGGTACCTTGCGTCCGCCAAGCTGGAGCAGCCTCCAATGCCTGCGTTACCCCAGTAGATCAATGGGCATTGGCGTCGAAGCCAAGGAGGATTGAGGGTTGCCCCCTCAAATGGAGGCCGTTTTTTCGAGCGGTAGGCTAATTGGCGATTCCCGAATGCGGGAGCTACTCTTTCGCTTTAATGTAGACGTTACGGCTGAGTACCTCGATGTGCTCCGTCTGCGACTCCTCGGCTGTAAAGGGTAGAGGGGCCACGTGGCTGGCGCATCGCGAAGCTCTGCGATCTCGGTGGCTCTCGATGGCCATAGACGCAGAGCTTCGCTCTGCGCCAGCCACGAAAGGCCCTCTGGAGCCGGGATCGCCGGAGGGTGTCACGCGCCGACTGACGGAAATCGTCTGGCGCTATACCTTTATGCACTATTTCTGGATGAAGCAAGATCGCCAGAACAAGGCCACTGAGGCCAGCTCGCCACACCAATAGTGTAGCCCTGGACATAACTTCCAACAGTCTAGATCTGCCGTGGAACCTGATCGTAGTGTTGCAGGCAGTAAATCAGATCTTCAATCATCGGGGCATCCAAGAGCGGCACTCTAGGATTAGGTGACGGAAAGACACTGGCCATTCCCGTCGGGGACGGATCGTCTTCGTTGCCATAGTAAAATGCGAAATTTGTGACAAAAACGGCGCTCTCAGGGGAGGGCTCGGTCGAAGCGTTCCGTCTCGCAACAAGGCCGTCTCGAATCTCCGTCATCCACGGGAATATTTCGACTGGGATACTCGAGTACGCAGGTGCATCTTTTGGGAAACTTGCGGGCACATTCGCATCAATGAAAATCAGAAATGGGAGCTTGTCCCCCGGTGCCTGTTGGATCGCCTTTTCATAAAGATCAAAAACATCGCCCTTGAGATGAGTTTCAGGGGTGACCGTCCCGATGTAGTTCATTGCCCCTGGACGCCTCCGGCTCTTGGTCTCGACACCAACCTTCGTTTTTGTCTTATTGTGCATTGCAATGAATTCGGGGTGGTTTCCTGTTGCCTTCGTGTCATCGATCCACTCGATTTCAAAGCCAGCGCGCGCAAACACCGCCGCAATAAGAACTTCGTAGCGCGCCCCCTGGAATGCTTGGAAATCCTTTAATCTCTCAACTACTGATTCCGGCAGTCGGTTAACCAACTGCAGCCAGTACAGGTCGTATCCGAAACAAAGATAAGCTTTTACGGGCCCCGTGAGGGTGTGCCCCGCGCTCCCTACGTCGTTCGTGTCTCCCGGTTTTCTGACCAGAGATAACAACGCGGTGCGCCAGTGCACGATTGCATTCCTGTTCTTGACGGGGAGCAATTGCTGCTGCTCAAACCAACTCTCTCGCAGCGTTTTGCCCACAAGGCCGTCAAGGAATTGGTGAAACGTTTGCTCCTGCGGGCTGTACCACAGTTTATTCCAAATGATCCGAAACCTCGTATCGTCCTTGACCATGCTAGAAATGATTTTGGTTCGGGCACCGGGTACAAGGACCGGAGCAGTACCGCGCAGCATTGCGTTGCCCAAGGCGTTCATGCCCTTGTCCCTGCAACATGCGCCGTATGTCTTCCCGTGGAGACCACATGGGCATGGTTTTGATGGGTCGAAGGGAGGCAGCGCCGGGCCGGTTAGGTTTAGTCTTGAGACGTCTTCAGGTTTGAGGTCGTTCATACCAATGTCGTATCGAATTCCCTCAGGGGCCAACTTCTTGCAGCGCTGGCAGGTGAGCGGGGCCACGGCTTTTCGGATCTGCTCTGCGACTGCAGCCGGATTGTGTATAGACGTGTTCGCGATCAATGTCTCGCTGCTTCGCTGCCCACAGTGAGGGCAAGCGAAGAATACTTCGGCTTTGAACCAGTTATCAGTCATTGGCACGGTCGCTGGAGTCCTCAAAAATCTGCTTGCCGTTATTTTACTCCCAGATAGCGGGCCAGTCGGAGACTAGCTCTGGCAGACATGCTACCACTTTACGGTAAAAGTCTAACCGCACATGTGATCTACCCGTCGTCTCTTGCGCTCACGCCCGGATGCGCTACGCAGAAGTTGGATAGTGCTGTCAAGTTGACGATTGACAGCCTTGCCGCAGGAGCGCCATGCCCGCCGTTCACCAGTCATGGCACGACCGCTGGAAAATCCTCCCAGGATCGCTGCTCTCCCCTTATAAACAGGGTATAAGGGCCGGAATTTAGGTCGCTACAATCCAAATAGACGTGCACGGTCGTGATGGAATTCTCGATTTTGCCCTCGCCCTTTGCCTGAACCATTGTCGTGCCGTCGCGCTGGATAGCAATGTCGTATTCTCCCGGTTCTTCACCTACAGGAAGACGAATCGTAGCGTTCAAACGAGCCCGCTTGAGCCGAACTGGCTGTTGGACCGGTTGCTCGACTCCTCGAAGGCGCATCCAATGACTAAGGTCGATCGTTAGGTTTTCAGGAAGGTTCTGTGTCTGCCGGTGATAATGCCACAGTCCGCCGACAATCCCGACAGCGAGAACTATGAGAGCCACCGGGGCGAGTTTCCGGTACGATATCTTCAAACCGCGAGGCCTGTCCAGGACTCTCGCTTGCAGGTTATCGAAAAACCTCTCTTCTGTGTGCGACGCCTCGATCAAAGCGCGCATCTCGGCGAGGTGCTTCTGGCAGTCCGGACAGCCCTTCAGATGCGCCTCAAATTCCAGCCGCTTGGGCGGGGGTAGGGCATCCTCGAGATAATCGGTTATAAGGCCTTCAAGTTGTTTGCAGGTCATGAGAATCAGCCCAATGTGCTTGAGCTCCCCGGGGTCTGTCCGAGGTAGGGCTCAAGCTGCTTTTTCAGCCGCTGCCGCGCGGTGCAGCAAAATTCGCTGGTTTTCCCTAGAGATGTTGAGGGCCGTGGAAACGTCCTCCGAGGTCCACTGATTCAGGTCTCTCAAGATCCACACTTCCGCTTGTCGTTGGGGTAGAGTGCGACTTACACGCAAAATATACTCCAAGCGCTCCTGCATGAGAAGCGACTTTTCAGGGTTCTC
>JBELAJ010000749.1:0-2903 GCA_049508935.1 Terriglobia bacterium
ACAACCTGCACTGTCAAGCAAAAAACGAATGCGAATCTGCTCGGTCAGCGGGGACCGGGCGAAGCCATTGGAATTTCAGAGGGTTAAATGAGGAAGGAAAGTACGAATGCGGAATCGCTGTGCTAAATCAAATTTATCGCCACCAAGGCTCCAAGACACAAAGGAAAATATTCTCTCTGGTCTTGCCTGGTGTCTTGGTGTTTTGGTGTTGGTCATTCCCGTCTACTGCCCGCCCTGGAGTTCTTGCAAGATTTTGGGATTGGCTTCGTCCATGGCCAGCAGGTTGTGGCAACTGTTGCAATCCTGCGTGATGGCGTGGCCGTCCTTTGACTTGTGGTCTCCGTCGTGGCACCGGAAACAACCCGGAAAATCCATGTGACCCAGGTTGTTGGCGTACGCTCCCCAGTTGATATTCATATCCGGAAAGACGTTGCTGTCGTAGATGTACACCAGGGCCTTGGCGGCTTCCTCAACCTCGGCGCGCTTACTGTTGTACAGGGCAAAATAGTTTTTGCGGTAGTAGGCCCGCAGGTTATCCGGAATCTGGGTCTCAGCGGCAAGGCGGTTCGGATAATTCTGCTTGAGCAGCTCGATCGAGACCTTGTGCACAAAGGGCAGCGCCGGGCTGATGCGCCCCGCCGCCATCTCAGTGTTCACGGCCTCTTCCGGCAGATGGAACGTGTGGCTGGGCCGGTTGTGACAGTCCATGCAATCCATCAGGCGCTTTTCGCCATGAGCCAGCAACTCGGGCTTGGGCGGACTCCCGGCGGACACGAACTGCGTGTAGGTTCCATCCGCACTTCGGTGTTCGACCCAGGGAATGATTTGCCTTTTCTCATCGGGCGCAATGTAATTGATAAGGCCCAGATGCCACCCGTGAATACCGGTGTATTCCAATCCCGGACTGAGTCCGCCAATATGCATCAGGAGCACGCTGGTGGTGGAGGAGTTCTTCTCATCATCCCCGAATTTGGTTTTGACGAGGAGCTTGTCGCCAGAGAACTTCGCCGGCCAATGGCACTCGTCACAGGTTTCGGCCGCCGGACGCAGATTGTGGATGGGTACGGGGATGGGGCGCGGGTAGAGGTTGAACGTCACGGCCAGGACTTGATAGGTCCCCGAGATCTTCGAGCGCACAAACCACGGCGCTCCCGGCCCGATGTGGCATTCGACGCAAGCCACGTGCGAATGTGGCGAGTTCAGGTAGGCGGTATATTCGGGCTGCATCACAGTGTGGCAAGTGGCCCCGCAGAAGCTCACGGAATCCATATACATGACTCCCCGGTAGCTGGCGAGCACAAAGAGAGGCACGTTGATAGCGCTCATCAGGACCACGAAGCTGGCGGTGCGGCGAAATTCCTCGCGCGAAAAAGAAACCAACGGATATTCGTGCGGAAGCGTACCCAGGCGGCGCTGCTGGCGGAATTCCCCGTATATGCCGATGGGAATCAGTAAAAGTCCCAAGACAAAGGCCCCGGGCAAGAGCAGAAATACAATGATGCCCAAATAGGGATTGAAGGAATAACCCAAAACCTGCGAAAGAAACGTGAAGATTAAGGTAATGGCCGATGTGGTCGCCAGCACCACCCCAATGCGGCTGATCCAGTTCTGGCCGAGGTAGACGATGGGACGTACTAGCCTGCGAAGCTGCCCCCATCCGCGCCGCTCAGGTTCACCTGGAGCCTTTCCGTTGTTATCCTTTCCTGTGGTCTCCGTCAAGCGACAGACCTCCTCGCCGGCGCGGTTCGTTTGGGGCATTGCCGCGCGGAACCGCTCCGTGTTTCAATTGAGTTCGCCGGGATGAAAAACATCGAGTCTACTGACGACCCCTGGCACGAATCTCCACTGCGCCGTAATTATATTACGTCGCTTGCTACGGCGCGCAAACAAAAAGAGCGCCCGAATCCGTCGACAACCGTCCCATTGTAGGGGGACGGCTTGCCGCCCCCGCATCTCCGCTGGTCCCGACGAGGGTAGGCACGCCCTACCCGTAAACCGTGCGTGTTCAGCCGCGCGCGGCATACGGGCGCATGGCCATGCGCCGCTGCCATCCTCGTCCTCCCGCTTACTGCGTGAGGATTGGTGTATACTCACTCAGGCCGAGAGCCCCCCAAGCGGAGTTCAAGGCTCAAACCTCGAAAGGATTGCTGCAGCCATGAATCGCACTCTACTGTTTTGCTCGTTGGTTCTTCTGTTGGCATCGACCGTTCTCGCTCAGGCGCCGCAGCGAACTCAACCCCCGCCGCTGGTTTCGCCGCAGGTAGGGTCTGACAACCGCGTTACGTTCCGCTTCCGCGCCTCGAATGCCAAGGAGGTCTTGCTTGCCCGCGAGGGGGCCCAGCCGGTGGCCATGCAGAAGGACGAAGAAGGGGTTTGGAACATCACCACGGACCCATTGGAGCCGGACTTCTACGGATACTCGTTTGTTGCCGACGGCGTCCACTTGATCGACCCCTCGAACCACCTGATGAAGCCCAACCTCGTCGGCCCCCAGAGCGTGGTACACGTTCCGGGACCGGCCTCGCTGCCCTGGGAGGTCAATGACGTTCCACACGGAGTGATCCACCACCATTTCTATCATTCGGCGATCGTTGGCGACAATCGGGACTATTACGTCTACACCCCGCCCGGCTACGCGCCCAACGGGCAGGAATCCTACCCGACTCTCTACCTTCTGCACGGATTCAGCGACGACGCGAGCGCCTGGACCGCCGTCGGATGCGCTAACGTGATCCTTGACAACTTGCTTGCCCAGGGGAAAGTCAAGCCGATGATTGTCGTGGGGTGCGCGACATAGAAGTTGGAAGGGGCTTGTTTCTTTTTTTGTCGCGTTTGTCCTTGCGTATATGATACGCTAGGAAGAGGAGGACCTCGATATGCCCCTTTCTCTTCCAGATTTAGCC
>JBELAJ010000075.1:0-21054 GCA_049508935.1 Terriglobia bacterium
TGCTTCCTGGCCGTTGTCATCCTCTTCCTCTTTCTGCGCGAAGGCCGCACCACACTGATCGCGGCCATTACGCTCCCCATTACGGTCGTCGGCACATTCTTCTTCATGAATTTGTTCCACAGCACGCTGAACCTGATGTCGCTGGGGGGAATCGCCGTCGCGATCGGGTTGATCATCGATGACGCGGTGGTAATCATTGAAAACATTTACCGCCATCTCGGCTTGGGCGAGCCGCCCGCCGAAGCAGCCGAAAAAGGAACGCAGGAGCTGCTGAGCGCAGTGATCGGCTCGACGGCAACGACGGTGGTGGTTTTCTCGCCTTTGAGCCTGCTGACGGGCGTGGTGGGCGAGTTCTTCTCCGCGCTCTGCCTCACGCTGGCCGTGTCGGTGCTTCTCTCGCTCGTCTTTGCGCTCACGCTGATACCTCTTCTCTCCCAGCACTTCCTTTCTCCGGAGCGGCACCATAAAACTGCAGAGAGTTTCATCGGGCCCGTGAATCGGGCTTATGAACGGGCTGTTCGATGGTCACTTCGCAGGCGTTGGGTAGTGGCTGCCGCCACTCTGGTGTCCATTGCTGCGGCGCTGTTCCTCTACACGAGAGCCGAGACTGGCTTCCTCCCCGAAATGGACGAAGGAGGCTTCGTTCTCGACATGTGGACCCCGCCGGGAACTTCTCTCGCGGAAACCGATCGCATTTTCCATTTGGTCGGGGAGGAGGTTAAGAAGACGCCTGAAACTGAGGCCTTCCTGCGCCGCACCGGGGCGGAAATGGGGCCTTTCGCGACCACGCAGAATACCGGCGAGATCGTGGTCAAGCTGAAACCGCGTTCCGAGCGTGAACGCGGCATCGACGAGACTATGGACGATCTGCGCCAGAAGATTCTCAGCACAATTCCGGGTGTACGCGTTGAATTTACCCAGGTGCTCCAGGACATGATCGGGGACATGGAAGGGAGCCCGAATCCGATTGAAGTGAAGATCTACGGCAGTAACATGCCTGAGCTGGAAAAGCTCGCAGATGAGATCGGGCCGAAGATGGAGAAGATTACCGGCATTGTGGATTTCCAGGGTATCTTGAAAGGCAATCCTGAAATTGTGGCGCACGTCGATTCCGTTCAAGCGGGACATCTGGGGATGACCGTCGACCAGGTCTCGCAGCAGATTCAGGCTGGCCTGCTGGGACTGACCGAGACCGACCTGCGCCAGACCGACCGCACTATCGGCATCCGCGTGCGCTTTCCTGACTCGTTCCGCTATAACTATCCGGACGTGGAGCATTTCCCCATCCTCACGCCGAACAAGCAGATTGTGCCCGTATCCGCCGTGGCCTCGCTCGAAACCCGCCAGGGCGAGAGCGAATTGACGCGCGAAAATCAGCGGTTGATGGTTTCGCTGTCGGCCCGGCTCGAGAATCGAGGCCTGGGCAGCGCCGTGCGCGACGTCAGAGATCTGCTGAGCTCCATCCAGTTCCCCGTGGGGACCACATATGAAATCGGCGGGCTTTATGAAAGCCAGCAAAGCTCCTTCCGGGATCTTCTCTCGGTTCTTGGCCTGGCGCTGGCGGCGGTTTTCATCGTGCTGGTGATCCAGTTTCGCGCCTTTGCACCCGCCTTGATTATCATGTCGGCGGCTCCGCTTTCACTCCTCGGAGTCTTCGTGATGCTGCTGGCCACCGGGACGGCGCTCAACGTCTCGTCGTTCATGGGCATCATCCTGATGGTGGGGCTGGTGGTCAAGAACGGCATCATTTTGTTTGAGTACGTTCACAAGTTGTGGGAGGAGCAGGGTATGCCGCTCAGCGAAGCCCTGGTGCAGGCCGGCAAGATTCGCGTGCGCCCGATTCTGATGACCACCCTGTGTACGCTCTTTGGCTTGCTTCCTCTTGCCCTGGGATTGGGTGCGGGGGCGGAATTGCAAAAACCCTTGGCCCTGGCCGTGATCGGCGGCCTCTCGATCTCGACCTTCATCACCTTGCTGGTAATGCCTGTGCTATATTCTCTGCTCGAGCAGAAGAGGGCCAGCTAGTGGGCTGCAGTTCGAAAAATAGCCCTCTTCCTTGGAGTCTGTGTGAAAACCTCATTCAAGCTGTCATTCCGAGCGCAGCGAGGAATCTCGCCCTGAGTTTTTCGAAGGCAGTGCGAGCTTCCTCGTCGCCTGCGGCTCCTCGGAACGACATGCGAAACTGCGTGCTCACAGAGGCTCCCATGG
Source organism: Terriglobia bacterium (assembly GCA_049508935.1). Taxonomy (GTDB): domain Bacteria; phylum Acidobacteriota; class Terriglobia; order UBA7540; family UBA7540; genus CAVROP01. Next base: position 2,209 of record JBELAJ010000075.1, read on the forward strand.
GGAGAGGGTGTCCGGCGACGGCGCATTCTCCCGCCGTCGCCGGACGGGTGACGCGTCAATTGGAATGAGCAGAGGGAGGTAGTCAATGGACGACTCGCGCTATCAGGTGATCTCTTGGGAACGCAAGGGACGTACTTGGTTTCACGTGATCGATTCGTGGGCTCCAGCCGGCGAACAGCCGGCCGTCGAATACTCTTTCCTCACGCGAGCCGCTTCGGACAATGCCGCGCGGGAACTGAACAGAATCTGGATCGGTAGAGAGCAGCGACGCACTGGGCTGACGCAACTAAAGTAGGATTGATCGCCGAAACGCAGGCGCACGCTCACGAACACCAGAGTGTGCTGAGACGGACAAGCAGTTCCGCGCTCTCCATTTTCCAGTTTCTAATTTCCAGTTTCTGCTTTTCAGCTTCTAATTTCCCTTTCTCCCCGCCTCCAGGGCTGCCCGTGTCGAGTCCATGGTCATCAGAAGGGAATCTTTGGGGATGCCGGTTACGAACGGCTTAATGAGCCAGCCTAATCCTCTGGGAATGTCTCGCGTCAGTGAAATTGACTCGCACTCGATATACACGCCGCCGTCTTTCTCTTCGAACTTCCAATAAGAATTGATTCTCCAAAGGAATCCTCCATCCTGGCCGACCGGTTTTTCGCGCTCATCCGGCGTGTCGGCACCGACCACTTCTGCGATTCGAGTCGAGTATGACCGGCTGTACCAATGTTTCGAATCTACTGGGAAATAATGGACGTCGTGATTGGTATCGAGCGTGACGGTGATGACCTTCTTTTTCCTCAGGCGGTAGAAGATCTTGAAGTCGCTATCCTGCCTGCTGAGCAGACGTGACCGCACCACCTCCGGTCGATAGACGTCCTGATGGTGATTGTAGTCTTCCATAAGCGCCAAAGTTTGTTGAAGCGTAGCGCCGGGAACGAAAACCACACCCAGCCAATGGTGGATTAGGCCCCCCGGCGCCTCGATGGTCTGACCGGAACGGTCCGTCGTTCGAAGCCGCTCCATGAGCACCTCGCCGCGTTGCAGGGCGGCCAGGGCTTGCGACCGGCGTTCGGGCGGGTATCCATCCACATACAAGAACTTGTCAGGAGTTGAGACTTCTTGGTTGATTCGCGCTTCCGTCAATTGCACGTAGCGATTGAAGGCCTGGACTGTCGCCGGCTGGAGTTCGACGTTGGTGACTTCGCCTGGAGGCGCCGCCGGGATCTGAAGTGCCAGCAGTATCGCGAGCCATTGGCTTGGTAACGCGAGCATCATCGTCCCCAACGATAGCACATCCGGGCGCGGAGTCGGCAACGAGAAGAGTGTATGCTCCTGTGACTGGAATTCAGAATCTCAGCTTGGGGTGTTGCCGCATTGTGGTAGGGCTTTCCTTCGCGTCCTGCGGAGGATTCGGATTCTAAGCTTCTCTCGTTGGGGGCTGCCCTAAATTGGCCGTAAAGCCGCCATCTTGGCGGCTCCAGTGCCGTCTGGAAGCCGGCGTTACGGCCCAAATTAGGGCAAAACCTCTTGTTGAGATCTCTTGAATTTGGAATCCGGATTCTTGAATCGCCGCTTATGAAGAAGCCGACAGGCTCTTCTGGCTCCGCGGCAATCGCGCACTCACCACCGGCACCATCCATACTGCGTACCCGTGTGGATCGCGGATATTGGAGATCATCTGATTGAAATATGCCAACGCCCACTCGCGAGTGAAGGGCTCCATCTCTCCGATCGTGTCGGCGTAGCCGTCGCGCCAAGCCTCGAGAATGGCGGCGAAGGTCTCCCTCGGCACACGAACCGTGTCGACGACAACGTAGTCCACCGTTATTTCCTCCAGGCTCATCGCCGCGAGGATTCCATAAGTGTTCCGGCCGATGAAGAGGTCGGTCTCGGTCATGGCTCCGAAGCGCGCCGGGACCTCGTGCCAGAAATCTCGCGGATCGGGCGTCCCGCGCTGGAAATGAATCATCCCGTAGTCTTCTGGGATGAGGTGCAGGTAACCTCCGGGCCGCGTCACCCGCGCCAATTCGGCCAGCACGCGGTCGGGGTGGGGAATGGAATGGAGCACGTGACGGCACACCGTGAGGTCGAAGGCGTAGTCGGCTGCGTCGAGCCCAAACACACTCTGGTGCTCGAACGACAACCTCGGCGCAAGACCTTGGTAGCGCGACCGAGCGAGGTCCAGATGCTTGTCGATAATGTCGACTCCCAGCACTCGGGCGCGCGGAAAAAGCTCCGCCAGCCGCGACGAAATCTCGCCCGTGCCGCACCCTGCATCCAGGATGCGAGGATCAGCCGGCAGCGCGTACCGGCGAAATAGTGCGCTTTCCTGCGGCCAGATCGCCTGGGCCTGAGCGTCCAGGTTTCGCACCATCGAATCGTCGGCCATCTGTTTCGCTTGCGGGTTGAGATCCGTCATAAGGCCCTCCGGCTTTGAGAATCTCCTGTCATTCCGGGCGAAGCGAGGAATCTCGCACTGGTTTTTGTCCCTCGATTCGCAGGAAGCAGAGCGAGATTCCTCGCTTCGCTCGGAATGACACGCTTATTTTCATCGTTTCTGGGGACCGCTGGAATCCGTGCTCCCCTCTCGACCATAGTATAGCGAGTTGGTGAAGTGGGTTGAAATTGTCCTGCCGACAAGCTATAATATTGTCATATTGGCTACTGAATAAGCTCTCATCTGCGTTTGTTCCAAACGGCTTGAGGCCGCCGACTGTATGCCGGGACGGCCTGATCTTGTTAAGTCCGTTGCCACAATCGGAATGGTGGCGGCTTCAAGTCGCCGCTTGGGGGTGGAAAAGTAGCTGAATGCGACAAAAACGGAGGGTTATGATGGCTCGGAAAGCGTGGATCTTGGTATTAGCACTGGGTCTGACAGTGTCTGCGGCTGCCCAAACCGAATCCTGGCAGCTTGACCCGGCGCACAGTGCAGCACAGTTCGCCGTGCGCCACATGGGAATCTCGACGGTTCGGGGCAACTTCACCAAATTGAGCGGTACAGTTCAATACGACCCCGCGGACCCGTCCAAATCGTCGATTGACGCCACGATTGATGCGGCGTCGGTGGATAGCCGCGTTGAAATGCGCGATAACGATCTGCGTAGCCCGAAATTCTTTGATGTGGCGAAGTTCCCCACAATCACTTTCAAATCCAAACGGGTTGAACCTGCCGGAGCGGGTAAGCTGCGGGTAACGGGCGACCTCACGATTCACGGCGTGACCAAGGAAGTGGTGCTGGACGTCGAGGGTCCTTCCGAACCCCTCAAGGATCCGCGCGGCAATACGCATATGGGCGCCTCCGCGACCACCGCCATCAACCGGCGCGATTTCGGAGTGGGCGCCATTCCCCCTGCCATGGTCGCCGAGAATATTGCAATCACGATCGATATGGAACTGGTGAAACAGGGCGGCGCAAAGCAGTGAACAGCAAGGCATGCGCGGGGCGCCGACCTGCTCGAACCCGAAATGGTCGATCGCTTTCGACGCGTGGGCTCGCCGACGAGGTACATAATGTCCGGTGAATTCGATGCCCGTTGCTCCCCCTGCCCCCGGTCGCCCTCGCGCGTTGACAAATCCCTCTGATCGCAGCAAGCAAACCAAGCTCTTTGCGGGCTTTGCGTGCTTTGCGCCGGGGCGTGAAACCGGCGTGTCCTTTCGCGAATCAGTTCTCGCCGTTCGACTTCACAATCGAATCCCTCCCGCACTTTTCGCTTGACAGACTTCGGTCCGCATGATAGCCTATAATTGTTGTCATAATACGTAGGGATTGCTCTAGGCAAGTGATGGGACCGCGGGGCCGCAGAAGACGACGGGAGGGTGCGGACGAAGTGGAGATGCAGGACATTACAAAAAATAGAGAATAGTGGGAACGAAGCTAGGAAGTAATTGAAAACAAAGGAAGTCACCTCTTTTAACATGTACAAGAAAGCGCTTTTTGCAGCACAAAAGAGCTCATTTAGAGCGCTTAACGGTCGAGAATTCACGCGTTTTGGCGAATTCGAACTAGACTCCCGGCCTCCTGGGCTGGAGTGTGAGTGACTAGATTTCGGCTACATAAACTTCCAGTTCGTCAGGCCGTCTACCTGCCACCCAGTGCCCGACAATACGTCCTGCACGCCCCTGTACTTCTATTCCCCCAATTCTCCGCGGGCCGCGCAGATTTGGTGGCACGGGCGTCCCGCCCGTGCGCACGGCCAGGATGGCCGTGCCACGTTGGGTTGCGGCTCCGCCGCCCTGTGACGATATGTCGGCTATCCATGTGGAGTCAGCGCGGAGCGTTTGACAACCGCGGCCAAGCCGCGTAAGATTTTCGGTTCGAATTGAGTCTGTAACTAAGAACAATGGAGGACTATTTATGCCTGTTAAGGTTGGAATTAACGGTTTTGGGCGCATCGGACGAAACCTGTTTCGCGCCGCGCTCAACGATCCGGGGATTGACATTGTGGCGGTCAATGACATCACCGACCCGAAGACCCTTGCCCATTTATTGAAGTACGACTCGATATTCGGCATCTTTGCCGCCGAAGTCGGTTTCGCCACCGATTCCATCACCGTGAATGGCAAGTCAATCCAGGTTTTTAAAACCAAGGATCCCGCGGAGCTTGACTGGTCGTCGCTGGGTGCGGAGATTGTGGTGGAATCTACCGGCCTATTCACCAAGGCGGAAGATGCGAAAAAGCACCTGAAAGGCACCGTGAAGAAAGTCATCATCACGGCGCCTGCCAAGGGTGAAGACATCACCATCGTGCTGGGAGTCAACGAGCAGGCCTACGACCCGGCCAAGCACAACATCATCTCGAACGCTTCCTGCACCACCAATTGCCTGGCGCCACCTGCCAAGGTTCTTAACGACAAATTCAAGATCCTCAAAGGCTCGATGACCACGATCCACGCCTATACCAACGACCAGAAAATTTTGGATCTGCCTCACAAGGACTTGCGCCGGGCCCGCGCCGCCGCCTTGTCGATGATCCCCACGACGACCGGCGCTGCCAAGGCCATTGGACTGGTTATCCCGGAACTCAAGGGCAAGTTGGATGGCTACGCCATGCGCGTCCCCACGCCGGACGTTTCGGTGGTTGACCTGGTCGTGCTCGTTGAGAAGCCGACCACCACGGAAGCTGTGAACGCCGCCCTCAAGAGCGCCGCGGAAGGCCCCATGAAGGGCATTCTGCAATACGTCGAAGAGGAGTTGGTCTCCAAAGACTTCACCGGCAACCCGCACTCGTCCATGGTAGACGCAGGGTTCACCAAAGTCATTGACGGAAACCTGGTGAAAGTCGTCGCCTGGTACGACAACGAGTGGGGTTACTCGTGCCGCGTCCGCGACCTGATCGACTTCGTGGCGAAGACCCTGTAGGAGAACAAGAAGGCAGAAAGCGGAAGGCAGAAAGCATAAAACGGAGACGGGCAGTTCGTGGCTCATCGCGAACTGCCCGATCCGCTTGGTTTTTTCCGGACGGCGTCGCAGAATAAGGGAAGTAGCCCCGCAGGTAACCGAGCATCCGGCAGAAGGTGCAGATATGGGAATTACATTTCTGGAAATCGACGTGGCAAACCCCGCCACCCCTGAGCAAACTGAGAGGGTGGAGTTCCTGGTGGACTCCGGAGCCGTTTACTCGGTGGTGCCTACGCCGGTTCTCGAAAGGCTTGGCATCCGGCCGCTCCAGGAGCAGCAGTTTCGGCTGGCCGACGGCTCGAAGATAGTCCGGAAAAAGGGTGTAGCTGTGTTCAGGCACGGAGATTTAGTCGGCGGCGCGGACGTCATCTTTGGCGAGGAAGGAGACAGTAACCTTCTCGGTGCCTTCACGCTCGAAGCCCTTGGCCTCTCGCTGGACCCGCTGCGGCGTGAGCTAAAGCCTCTGCCGATGATTCTTGCTGGAACCGTCCCTAGTGCGTAGTTCGTTGTCCATCACCTACAAAGGAATTATCCATGTCAACACTATCAATTCGTGATATTGACCTTAAAGGTAAACGTGTCTTCATGCGCGTGGATTTCAACGTCCCGCTGAACGACGCTTCCCAGATCACCGATGACACCCGGATTCGCGCTTCGCTGCCCACCATCCAGTATGCTCTGGGCCAGGGCGCGCGCTTGATTCTGGCTTCGCACCTTGGCAGGCCCAAGGGGAAAGTCAATCCAAAGATGAGCCTGAAGCCTGTCGCCACGCGGCTTTCGGAGCTTCTCGGCAAGCCCGTAACCTTCGCGAGCGACTGCGTGGGCCCGGAAGTTGAGAAGCAGGCCCTGGCGCTCGAGGACGGGGAAGTGCTGCTGCTCGAAAACGTCCGCTTCCACCCGGAAGAGGAAAAGAATGTGGCGGACTTCGCCCTGAAGCTCGCGGCCTTGGCGGAGGTCTACGTCAATGACGCTTTCGGCACCGCGCATCGCGCCCATGCTTCTACTGAGGGGATCACGCATTTCCTATCTCCTTGTGCGGCCGGCATGTTGATGGAGAAGGAGCTCGAATACCTCAGCAAGGCAGTCGAGAACCCGGCGCGCCCCTACGTCGCAATCGTCGGCGGAGCCAAAGTCTCGGATAAGATCGAACTGCTCGAAAATTTCGCCAAACTCGCGGATACCGTGCTGATCGGCGGGGCTATGGCTTATACGTTCCTCAAGGCCGAGGGCGTGGAAGTCGGACAGTCCAAGGTGGAAGACGACAAGCTGGAAAGCGCTCGGGAACTGCTGAAGTCCGCCAAAAGCAGCGGTAAGAAGTTCCTGCTGCCCACCGACCACGTGGTGGCCGAGAAATTTGATGCCAGCGCACCGGCAGAGATTGTGAACACGGTGAGCATTCCCGCCGGCCGGATCGGGTTGGACATCGGCCCTGCTACGCGCGCCCAGTACGCCCAGGAAATCGCCGGAGCAAAGACTATTGTCTGGAACGGTCCCATGGGTGTGTTCGAGATGCCCCAGTTCGCGGAGGGCACCCTGGCCATCGCCAAGGCAGTTGCCGCTTCTTCCGCAGTCTCGATCGTAGGCGGTGGCGATTCGGTGGCGGCCGTAAAGAAGATGGGCGTGGCCGATAAGATCAGCCACATCTCGACCGGCGGCGGCGCATCGCTCGAGTTCCTCTCCGGGCTCACGTTGCCTGGAGTGGCCGCTTTAACCGACAAGTAGGCAGTCGGCAGCCGGCAGTAGGCAGTTCGATACCGAGCAGGCGATTTGATAAAATGGGGGCAGAGGGGGAGGACTGCCAATGGCCGACGCGCAGAAAACCCGGATCCGATTCAGCGACCGCATTGTCCGTGATCGCCGAATATGTGGAGGGCAGTCGGTGATCAAGGGCACGCGAGTTACCCTCCGGACGGTGCTCGCAAGCCTTGCGGACGGCGATTCAGTCGAGGAAATCCTGAAGGATTTTCCCAGCCTCACATCTGAGGACGTTTGGGCAGCGATAGCCTTCGCAGCGGCTTCGGCTGAAGAGGATGAACCCTTGCCCGCCATTCCTCGAATCTGATGAAGATCAAACTCGATGGGAACATGCGCGCGCCTGGGGTCCCGAAGGGACCCAAGATCATTAGCCGTAAGTGAAACCTACGGAAGAGGGAACGCCAGATACTTGACCAACCCTGGAAGGGTTGAACATTGTCCACCTACACCCAGATTCTCTATCACGTGGAGTTCGCGACCAAAGACCGTCTCCCGGCGCTTGCCAGTTCGCGAAGGGATGATCTCTTCCGGTACATGAACGGCGTGATCAAGAACAGCCACTGCCGGCCGATCTGGACTAACGGCGTAAAGGACCATGTCCACAGCCTGCTGAGCCTTCATCCAACGGTTGCGCTGGCCGACCTGCTGAAGGATATCAAGGTGGCCTCTTCAGTCTGGATCAAAGAGCACCACGTCTTTCCCAACTTTGTAGCTTGGCAGGAAGGGTATGGAGCTTTCACGCATTCTCTTCGCGAACAGCCGGAACTTATCGCATACGTCAAGGGTCAGGAGGACCATCACCGGACGGTGACGTTTGAAGAGGAATATAGAAAGCTACTCGCCGACGCCGGCGTCCAAATTGATGAAAGGTATTTTCCATAAGTTCGACCCCTGCGGGGTCGGGATATCTTTATGTCCGGCCTATCCGTAGGTTTCACCTACGGCTAATGATTTTGTTCCCCTTCGGGGAACCAAGCGACTGCCTTCTGCTTACTTTTAGCAAAGGACCGAAAACATGCGTAAACCCGTAATTGCTGGTAACTGGAAAATGTACAAGACCATCGCCGAGGCGGTGGATTTCATTGAGAAGATCAAGCCGGTGGCGGCGCAGGCCGGGCACTGCGAGGTGATCGTAGCGCCGCCCTTCACGGCGTTGGCCGCGTCTGCTGCTGCGGCGAAGGGCAGCAAAGTTTCGGTGGCTGCGCAGAACTGTCACTGGGACAAGGAAGGCGCGCACACCGGGGACATCTCGACGGGGATGCTCCGCGATGCCGGATGCACCCACGTGATCATCGGGCATTCGGAGCGGCGCCATGACTGTGGCGAGACCGACGAACAGGTGAATAAAAAGGTGAAGACCGCGCTCGCCGCGGGCCTGACGCCCATCGTCTGTGTGGGCGAAACCCTGGCTGAACGGGAAAGCGGCGCGACCGAGAAAGTCCTCGAGACCCAGTTCGTTGGTGGTACGGCTGGATTGACCCCGGGGGACTTTTCCCGTATCATGATTGCGTACGAACCTGTGTGGGCCATCGGCACCGGCCGAACCGCCACGCCCGAGATGGCTGCCGAAGCGCATAGCTTCCTGCGCAGTTTGGCGCGCCGGCAGTTCGGTGAGGAACAGGCGAACGGCGTCAGAATTCTGTATGGCGGCAGCGTCAAACCGGACAACGTAGGCGCGCTGATGGCGCAGGAAGAAATCGATGGGGCCCTGGTCGGCGGGGCGAGTTTAAAGGTCGATTCCTTTACCGCCCTGGTGAATTACCCGCGCGGCTGAGGCGGCCGGAGAGAGATTGCATAGCATGTTCGCGGTTCTTCAGATTATTCACATCCTATCGAGCATCCTGTTGATCGGGACGGTGCTGCTTCAGGGTGGCGAGAACGTTGATATCACTGCGGCATTCGGCGGCGTAAGCCAGGCAGCCTTCGGGCCCCGCGGCTCCGTGACCTTGCTGGCGAAGATCACCTGGGGTTTGGCTGTAGTTTTTATAGTCACCTCCGTGACTCTGGCGATTCACGCCTCCAGTAGTTCTTCGGGCTCGGTATTGGAGCATGCGCCCGTCAAATCGGCGCCTATGACTCCTGCGTTCCCGGCCCCTACGCCGCCCGCGCCTGCGGCGCCGGCGAAGAAGTAGAAAAGAAGTCGTCAGTCAAAACCGGGCGCGAACGTGCGACGGCAATGCTGTTCGTTGAACGCCAGTTGCAGTGAGACTGAGAACTGATAAGGGACGACTAAAAACTGCCTTTCGTGCGGAAGTGGCGGAATTGGCAGACGCACCAGCTTGAGGGCTTGCACTGGTTCTGACAACTACACTTATAATCAATCACTTACAGTTTGGAAATTGACTTGCGTTGTAGCTGTTTGGGCGGGTTTCTACCACGTTTCTACCACGCCGTAGGAGGCACCAGCAATGGCTAAGCATGATGAGCTATATGTCGAGAAACGACCATCTGACGGCAAGTGGGTAGTCAAGAAACCGAAGGCTGAGCGTGTCAGCGCCGTCGTAAACACTAAGCGGGAAGCAATCAAACGAGCAAAGGAATTGGCTCCTGAAGGTGTGATACACCTGAGAGAGAACGGAAGACTCACGAAGATTCAATAGGGACTGAATAAGGACTGAGTTTCTACGCCGCCCCCTTCGCGACTCGCCAAACCAAAAAATCGTCGCACTCTTTCCACAAACCATTCGCATCCTCGGGAAATATTTTCGTCGGCTGGCGTCAGATATACATCACGGGTTTGTTTGATTCTGCCCACCTCTAGTCCAAGTGCCCCCGCGCACTCTTCAATGGCTGCTACATTTTGAGTCCACGGTTCGGGAAAGAAACTTATGTAAGCACGCAGGCAATTTCCATTGAAGCCATAGTGACCCAAACCACCCGAACAACTCATATCAGTTCTGAAGCCAGACTCGTTTAGCTCACGAACAAGGGCGCGTAAACCTGGGTCAATACAGTGAACATTTTTCAGAATGTCCGGTTCGTGGTCTTTCATTAGGTACGGAATAGGCGATTCCAAATTCTCTAAAAAGAGCGATGGTTTGAGGGGTATCTTCATTTGAACATCCTTTCCAAAGGCAATGTCCTCTGACCAGTGAGTGAGCCATGCGGGTAGGTGCGACATTCTCTTGAGACGCAACAGGAGACAACTCGTTCATATAAACTCCTAATTGTAAGTTGTCTTGTTGGGGGTAATGCCAACTTTGGGTAGAAGGACTGCTGCCCGATGCCTCACGTCACGGCATCACTGAGGGTATTTCACCAATTACTATGATACCACATTTAGCCTGTATTTGCAAGGGAATTATGCGGACTTATGCACGGCGCGGTCCCACACAACCCGCGACAACTGCAACGCGAGAAAAGGCGCGGCCAAGGTGACAAGTACCAAAGTCCTCTTGCGCCGGTGCCGTTGATTTCCGAAACTACCCTTGCATAGAAAGTTGCTACATTGCAATAACGATTTGCGGTTGTGAGAGGAGATGCCATGAAGAATGTGACAGTCATGGTCGCGTTGATGCTGTTGTGGTCAGGGTCGGCAATCATGGGCGAGGAGTCCGGCCAGACGCAGATGATTAAGGCTCAGTGCCGCGACTTGAGGGAGGCCAACTACACAGTTGGGCCAGACGAAGCCCTTGTGGATGGTAAGGTGTGCAAAGTTTTGAAGGTTCCCTCGTTACGGGCTGAGTCGTCCGTAGCGCCAGCAGCAGCCCTACCTCCCGATGTCCCCGATGAGGTCGGTGTGTACTTCAAGAGGGGAAACGTTTGGGAAGAAGTCATGCCGGAAGTGCTGAACTGGCAAACGGGTGGCGTAATAAAAGGAATCGTCACCTATCATATCGTCAAACCTGACGTGAATGCGCGGCTAGTCGGAAACACCAGCGGGAACTTCGTTCGCAAGCCGCCACAGTTTATCTTCCGCCTTCCAGAAGGTGTGGAAATAACGGAGTATCAACTCATCCGCTTGCACACGCACGCCCATAGCCGTGAATTTCGTACCGTGACCGGAGGAGTATTTCATCAATCGGGCGGCGCGATGCGGGATACTCTGTTTTTCGAGTACGAGAAAATAGCCCCGCGAACCTACAGCGTGAACCTGTCCAATCTACGGCCTGGAGAGTATGGGTTCCTTCCTCCAGGGGCAGTATTATCTAGCAATCCCTCTGCACAACTCGGGAAGATGTATTCGTTCTGCGTCGTGGATATGCCATAAAGAGTGGCACGTCTATTGTGAACACGTCTTGAACATGTCGAGGCCGATAGACTACTGTCACGGCTGAGCCTGGGTTGCGCTCCAAACGCCCGCTACTATCGCACAGTCACTCGTGGGATTGGAAACCGCAAAGGTTCCAGACATTTGGAATTGGCTCCCGCTTTGAGTTATGGTTCCGGAGCCGGTAACGGTAAATGATGGAGGAACGGAACCGTGATACACATCAAATGATGCATTGATTTGAAATTGAACTTGATTCAATGACTGCCCCATTACGAACTGCGATACGTATGGATTCAGCCCACCGCCTCCATTACAAAAGCCGCCGACCCACTCTATCGGATAACTATCAGGAGTTGGTTGATAACAAGCCGTTGACGCAGCCAAACCAAATTGTTCACAAGGGGTGGACTCTTCTAACGCTATACCCGCTGTTGTGGCCCCAATATAACTAGTACCAGTAGTAGAAGTCGGACTAGGAAATTTTATTTCCCAATTTCCATCTAGGTTCGGAGGCGTCCCTGGACTTGGTGAAGTCGGTGGTGTCGGGGAAACCGGTGTTTGCTTAACAGTTGACCCACCTCCTCCACAACTCGACAAAACAACCAACAATCCGAGAATTGCAAGAACTTGTTTCATATCTCTCCCTCACTTCTCGATTGTTCGTGCAGTTTGCGCCAGTCACGTCCCTGAGACAATGGTACGAAAGTCACGAGGGGCATCGTAAGGGACGTTAGGTTGGGTTGTGTCTGCGGGGCCGAACTGTTCGGCTGACAAAAGGCGGCTAGGGCTTCCCCACGCCGGGGTTGAATCCTATTAGAAAGAATGCTTAATTTTGTCACACCCGTCCGACGTTGACAAACCGCGTCACCTGGAAACAAGTTGAATCGTCGGCGATGACGCAGCGATGACAACTTAGGGCAACGTACCTGCCAAGTCGCAGACCGGCATACGGCGAACGGACATTGCCCGACAGGTGGAGGCTCATCGGGCTTATTGCGAGTGGCTCTGCACAGAAAACCTCGGCTGTAGATGCGAGTGTTCGGCCCTGTTGGAAATTATCACGAAAATGTGGTCTGATAGACAGTACTAGCCTCCTATGGGATTTCATAGTGTAATTGTTTCAATGAGTTAGATATTAACACTGCTACATTGAAGTGCATAATGTAAACTTAACGCATGATACATAATGGTACTTATCAGACACGACTTTTATCACGTATCTGCAAGCTGCTTATCTGCAATAAGTTGGAATGATCTGCGGGGCTAGGCGAAAATGAAGCATAACAGGCTTTTGTACCAGATGGTAAACAGGTTGGCCACGCCCACCGGCACGTCGCCGGGGCTAGAAGGACCGCTTGAGTTGTGGGAACATGTCTTGGAGCGGAGAATCTAGCTGTGACGACGTGGACGTTTCTGGTGACTCAGACTTTTCCGCGTCGTCAGGGGCTTGCTCGACAGGAATGTAAATTGAGGCAGCAAGCAGCAGATCAATGAGTTGGTCAAATCGCAGTGTGGCGGTCGGCTCGGTCCCGGTTCGCTTGTGAACCAGAATCGGAATTCCATCTTCGTGGCGTTGCGCGTGCTCCTGGAACACTGTGGCGATAACCAACTTCTCTTGGTGCTTGACCTCAATCCGCAGGTCGCCGTATAGCCGTTGCGCTCGCTCGGACAAACGAACGTCCAGGCCATTCGCGGAGACGTGGCCGGAAACGATGTCGTAAAACTTCAGCTCGAATGCCTTCCCCGCTTTCCGGAGAGTCTCAACCACCTCGCGCTGAAACTTCTCGCCCTTGGCCCGCCTGGAGTATGAACGCCTGGACAGTAGCCTTCGCTGAGACCGCTCCGGGTCGTTTACGCGCCCAAATTTCTCGTCAAGTAGCTCTCGGACTTTTCTCCTCACCTCTGCCTCCTCAACACCCTTGTCCAAGCCATTATGCATGTCGAGCATTTTCAAGGATATAGAACGAAAGTACTGTGGCATCACATATTGAGAGCAACATTGGATATAACTCCTGTCTTTTCAATCAAATGACAGTAACTCCGCACATTGTGCAATTAAACCCTTGGGTGCCGCCCAGGAAGAATGCGAGTAGACGGTTACGAGGTTGAATAGAGCAATGTCTTCGCTGTGACGACGTGGTAAAGGACGGTGCCACGTCCGCACCACGAGTCAAGTCAGGTAAGCTATTGTCAGCAAATGGGTTGTCAAAAGTGCTTGTCCTGAGACTCTCATATGAGCCAATGAACATGCCTGTGAAGGGCATGTCTGTAGTTGAGAGAGGGTGCAAGATGCGTGTAAACTGACTCTTGTAAGTGCTTGAAAAGTCGTCACGATGTTCTCACGTTGTATTACAAGGTATGCTGTCCTGAGTCCCTCCGCTTGTTAGCCCTTCCTACCCATTTCCCGCCGCAGTTCGTCCATGTGCCCGCCGAACAGCGCACTGACCACGCACACGACGCCATGACAGCGCATGACAGGCAAGACAGCGCCGGTACGATGTGCGCAGGGTGACGGCAGCGTAAGGAACAACGGAGGCTACATCGAGAAGCCAGTACGATGCCTATTACTCCGTTCTGTTAGGTTTCCGGTTTCGCGGGATCGCAGAGACGCTCCCGACCCCGGTTTCAAGGTTGGCATGTCGAATCGAAAGGGGTTAGCGGATTCGAGGAATGCTCTCCGACTGGTTTCGGCGTCCGATAAGAGGCAGGATAATGGTCGGATACTGACCCGCTCTCGTGACGGGGCAGGAGAAGGGCGTTCAACGGTCATGGCACTGGTGTACCCTTGACCACGAAACATCGGAAGGTGTAGATTCCACTCATGCCCCGGCCACGTTTTCAAAGCGGTCATGTCTGCGCTGTTGGAAAGAAGTGGCGTGGTGAGTGGTACGAAACCGTCCACGACAGTCACGGCACCACCACACGCCGCATTCATCACAGTCGAGTCTTGGACGCACGCAACAAGACTGAGGCAAAACAAAAACTAGCGGAAATTCTCATCCCGTTTCAAAACATCCGTCCAGATGGCAGTGTCCCTCTACGCGTCTTCATTGAACAAAAGTTTTTGCCGTTGAAAGAGGGGCGTTGGAAAGACTCAACCAAACTCACAAGCCTGGGCATCATTCAAAAACAGATTCTTGAACCGTTGGGGCAGATTTCCATTCGGGACTTTGACCGTCCCTGGCTCCAACAACACCTGAACAAACTAGCAAGGCGGGGTTATTCACACAGCATCGTGCAGCACACGACTTCCTTCCTCCGGCAAATATTCGATGAGGCAGAAGAGCAAAACTTCGTGCTCAGAAGTCCTGCACGAAGGCTTGAAATTCCCCGCGTGCATCCCACTCGGATTATCTCGCCAGATAATGCCATGTATACTGGCAAGCCCTACCTGAGTATTGATGAACTGCGTAAGGTCTTGGGCACTCTTGAAGGCCGCAACAGGCTAATCGTGATGCTGGCGAGTCTCACGGCCATGCGACCAGGGGAGATTTTTGCTCTGACCTGGGATGCCTACCGGAATGACACACTATTCATCATGCGTCGTGTGTACCGCCGTAAGTTTGACACCCCGAAGACGCCAGCGAGTCTGGCTCAGCTTCCGATTCCCAAGGTTGTCAGGGAGGCTTTGGACAAGTGGAAGGCGCAATGTCCAAACGCTTTCGATTTCAGCTTCATCTTCCCAGGCAAGACGCGAAACAGTGTGCTTGACCAGTACAACTTTTCTGACCGCGTACTCAAGCCTAGTGGTATAATCGCTGTCGGGACTGCTTTCGCAGTTACCTTTCAGGTCTTGCGCAGAACGTGGGCAACCCATGCGCCCACTTACGGAGCAGGGTTGAAAGAAATTGAGGCAGTCTTGAGGCATTCCGCATCTTTGAATTTCACAACGGGAACGTACATTCAGGCAGTCAAGGAACGAGTTTTGAAAGCAATGGATGGGTTAGCAAATGCGGTTTGTGAAGGTCTGCCTGAGCACGCGGAAATTCCCGTCGAATCGGAGTTATTACCACAAACTACCACGCCAATGCCTGTAAGTCCTTGTGCGGAAGTGGCGGAATTGGCAGACGCACCAGCTTGAGGGGCTGACGGTCGCAAGACCGTGGGGGTTCGAGTCCCCCCTTCCGCACCATATCCTCTACGTTACGAGATTCCCCTTGGCTTGGAAACGCCCGCGTGCTAGGCTATGGTGTGATCGTGTGGCTGGCGTTTCATCTGTTTGTGTTGGGGTACGAGGAGCCGGCCTTGCGGAAGAAATACGGCGACGAATATGGAACGTTCTGCTCGCATGTACCACGCTGGATCCCGCGACTTAGCCCCTGGCGGCCGAAGAATTCATGACCGGGGCTGGCCTTGGCACGAATCATAAGACCTGATTAGGGCGCCTAGTTCCACTCCCCGCCAATCTTCCAATATTCCAGCGCAGGTCCCTTGAGGCCGCCGGGGCCGGCCGTTATCGCCAGCTTCGCGAGGTCCTCCATTTCCTGCGGCGTGTACGGCTTGAAGTTCTGTGCGATGCGCACGTCGTCATCGAGTTGTCCCATGGTGCTACAGCCGACGGTGGCGCAGTGAATCGGCAAACTCAGGGCGTACCTAAGGCATTCCTCGGCATTCAAAACGCGCAACAAAAATGCATTGGCGAAGATCTTCATGGCTTGAACCCCAATGCCGCGCTGCACGGCCAGGGGCAAGGTGATCTTCTGAAAGCTCAGGTACGCAGGGTCGGCGGCATGGAGAGGCATGAGAATGGAATCCCATTTCTCGTATTTCTGAAGCATCGCCACGTGTGTTTGGGGATCGTGGTGTCCGGTAAAACCGAAGAAGCGGCATTTGCCGGCCTTTTTTGCGGCCTCGAAGGCCTCAATCGCTCCCCCCGGCGCAAAGATCTTCTCCACATCGGTTGAGTCCTGCACACCGTGCATCTGCCACAGGTCCACGTAATCCGTTCTCAGGCTTTTGAGTGAACTGTGAAGGTCCTCTTCAGCTTCTGCCCGCGTGCGCTTAATGCATTTGGTGGTGATGAAGACTTCCTTGCGTACCTCGGCGAGCACGTCGCCGTAGACCTCTTCGGAATGCCCATCCCAATAATCGTGAGCGCAGTCGAAATAGTTCAGGCCCAGTTCGTAAGCGTGGTGCACATGAGCTCGAGCAACTTCCTTCGTGCGCGCTAGGGCCAGACGCGCTCCTCCCTGACCGATGACCGTCAGCTTCACCCCAGTCTTCCCGAACTCTCGCATGGGAATATCGCCGGCTCGCGGTTTGGGCGGCCGGGCGCTAAGCCCCGTAATTCCCAGGCCGGCAAACACGGCCCCCACAAAAGTCCTGCGGCGTATAGGTTGGATAAGCCTCGACGTCATCGATTCCTCCAGTTGTAGAGGCGGCGCTTGCGGTCGCCTTGCAGTCGAAGAGTATAACAGTAGACGAAGGACGAGTAAGGTACAATAACGAGGCTTGGCGATGGCAGATCGAAGCCTGACTCGTCCCTCGCCTTGGAGGCAAGATGGAAATGAATCGTCGTGAATTCATGGCACTGCCTGCGGTGGCGATGGCCGCTCGTCAAGCCACAGTCCACTCCGCAACGGGGCGGAGCTCAAACAACTCCTTGGCACCCTCTTCCTCGGGGACGGGGCTAGATGCTGACCCGGATGTTCCTTGGCAGAGGCAGATCCGCCGCATCGGCCAATTGAATATGACCGAGCACGACCCGGTGACGCTCGACATCGAGCAGTGGGCTGATTACTGGGCCAGCCTGAAGGTGGACGCCGTGCTGGTGAGCGTCACCGGCATTCTGGCTTTCTATCAAACAAAGGTGCCCTTTCATCGCAAGGGCAAGTATCTCGGAGATCGCGACTTTTTCGGCGACTGCTGCCAAGCGGCGAAAAAACGCGGACTACACGTGATCGCCCGCCTGAGCCCCGATCTCAACTGGGCGGACGCGGTCGCGGCGCATCCGGAATGGTTCCAGCAGGACGCGGAAGGCCGTCCGGCGGTTCACGATGAAGACCACAGGTTGTTCCGGACGTGCATGTTTTCGACTTACATGACCGATTACATCCCAGCCATCATGCGAGAAATTAATTCAAGATATGATGTTGACGGGCTGTTTACCAACGCCTGGCCGCCGCTGGGAAGTCTGCCGGTTTGCCATTGTGCCATTTGCCGCGAGTTGCCGCCGAGTGGGACGGTCGAATACTGGGACAAGTTCAACGAGCGCACGATCTTCCTCTGGAAGCTTTATGATTCGATCGCCAAGGAGAAGCACGCTGGGAATTTCTATTTCGCCAATCTCGGCGGAGGAATCCGCTGCTCGGCCAACCTGGTCGAACTGGGCGAACTGTGCGAGTGGTTTCAAGCCGACAACCAGGGGCGGGGCGGGGAAGATGCGCCGATCTGGGGATGCGCGATGCAGGGGCGTGTTTGCCGGGCCGTGCAGAAAGGCAAGATGTCGACCAACGTGACCGGAGCATGGTCGACGGGGCCGGTCCGCTGGCGGGGCGTGGCCAAGTCGTTTGCGGAAGCCCGCATGTGGATGGATGAAACGGTGGCCAGCGGCATGGTGCCCTATCAGCACATCGTGGGCGCCGAGAATGGCCTGGGCGAAGACCGGCGCTCGCTTGAACCGGCGCGCGAATTCTTCAATTGGACCGCGCAGCACGATCAGCATTTCATCAACAAACGGTCGATTGCATCAATCGGCGTGGTGATGGGACAACGCACCCAGTTGTTCTATCAACCGCCCCATGGATCTTCGGCCATGCAGTATATGGAGGGTCTGTACTCTGCGCTGCTGGAGGGGCGTTTTCTGTTCGACTTCGTGCATGAGGAGAAACTTGCGCTTCCCGAACTCGACAAGTACTCGGCCCTCTTGTTGCCCAATATTGCACTGCTCAGCGACTCGCAGCTCCGACAGTTGCGCGAATATGTGGATGCAGGTGGCTCGCTGCTCGCGACCTTTGAAACCGGCCTATACACCGAGCGCAACCGGAAGCGGCCGGAATTCGGGTTGGCCGAGGTTTTTGGCATCCGCAAGGCGGGCGAGATCATAGGCACAATTGGCAATGCCTACTCAGCTCGAATCGAGAAGCGGCACGCCATCGTCGATGGATTCACCGGCACGAATTGGATTGCGGGCGCCGAGTACCGTGTGCCCATCGCAGCCGTCGAGGACCCAATCATGACCGTAGTGCCGGGGTCCGTGGCATATCCTCCGGAACTTTCCTATCCTGATCCCTCGCACACACAAGAGCCCGCAGTGGTCCTCCGCGAAAAGGGCAAGAGCCGGCTGATCTATTTTCCCGGCGATGTCGACCGAACCCTGTCGCACTCCGGGCACACCGATCTCAGCCGGCTCCTGCGTAACTCCATTCAGTGGGTGGCGGGTCAGGGCCAGCCGGCAACAATCAAGGGAGAGGGTCTGATCGAGGCCTTCGCGTGGGAAACTCAAGCAGGTTTCACCGTCCATGTGCTCAACTACACGAATCCGGCGGT
>JBELAJ010000750.1:0-2883 GCA_049508935.1 Terriglobia bacterium
GGCCGGTTTAAGGCAATCACTACCCAAGACGGTCTGCCCGATAATTTGCTGCTGGGCCTGTTGGAGGATGGCGAGGGCAATCTCTGGTTCAGTTCCAATCAGAGTGTATTTCGGCTCAGCCTGAAGGAGCTAAATGACTTTGCGGATGGGAAAATCTCTTTCCTTTCACCCGTATCGTACGGGGCCGCGGAAGGCATGAGAAGCACCGAATCCAATGGTGGGAGCCCGGGAGGCTGGATAACTCGCGATGGGCGGATATGGTTTCCCACCCTGCGCGGCGTGGTGGCTATTGACCCAACTGCGGGTAATCGCTTTCCTCCCCCCGTGGTGCTGGAGGAGGCATGGGCCAACAAGTTGCCGCTGGCGGGCAAGGGCCGGACTTCCGTTCCGCCCGGCAACAACACATTCGATTTTCGCTTTACAGCCCTGAGCTTCTCGGCTCCGGAAAAATTGCATTTCAAGTACCGGCTCGAACCCTTTGATAAGGACTGGGTGGACGCCCGCACGCACCATACTGCGCACTACACGAACATGGATCCCGGAGAGTACTCGTTCCACGTGCTTGCGGCAAACAACTTCGGCATCTGGAGCGATCAGGAGGCCAGCGTGCGTTTCGCGCTGCGGCCGCACTTTTACCAGACGAATTGGTTTCGGGCCCTTTGCGCGGCGAGTATCCTGATACTGCTGTGGTGCGGCTACCAGTTCCGTGTCCGGCAACTAGCGCATCAGTTCAACATACGTCTGGAAGAGCGCGTAAGCGAACGCACACGTATTGCGCGAGACCTGCACGACACACTTTTGCAAAGTTTTCAGGGTTTGGTGTTCCGCTTTCAGGCTGCCCGCTATCACCTCCCGGATCGTCCCGAAGAAGCATCTGACGCTCTCGACAGCGCACTAGTTTCCGCAGATCAGGCAATCGCGGAGGGTCGTGGTGCGATTCAGGCATTACGTTCGGGGTCATCCGAGGAAAGCAACCTCGAACAGATGCTGCTGGCAACAGGGCGCGAACTGGCGTCCTCACAGAAGGATGGTGACAGTGCTCCGTCTTTGCGGGTGATTGTGGAGGGCGAGCGGCGAGTGAAGCGGGCGATGATCAGGGAAGAAATCTGTCGAATCGCGCGAGAGTTGCTGCGCAATACTTATCGCCACGCACACGCCCGGAGCATTGAAGCCGAGCTACGCTATGATGACGATGCTTTTCTCTTGGTCGTAAGAGATGATGGAAAAGGAATCGATCCAAAAGTGTTGAAAGATCACGGTCGGGCCGGCCATTGGGGCCTGCCTGGTTTGTATGAACGGGCAGAAGGGATTGGAGCCCGATTGGATATCTGGAGCGAAGCGGGCGCCGGCACAGAAGTGCGTTTGACGGTTCCAGCCGCTATCGCCTATGAAAAATCTGGCGGTGGGGGTAGATTTAAGCTATTCCGGAAGACGAGGATTTATGAGCACCGGTCCTAGTTCGATTCGGATCCTCACTGTTGATGATCATCCTCTCTTGCGTCAGGGCATCGCGTCCCTTATCAAAACTCAGCCAGATATGCAACTGGTCGCAGAGGCGTGTGATGGGGAGGAGGCCATCGCACAGTTTCGCGCACACCGCCCGGACGTAACGCTCATGGATCTGCAGATGCCGAACGTGAACGGCACCGAAGCCATCAGCCGGATTAGAAGCGAATTCCCTGATGCCAAGATCCTCGTGTTGTCGACCTATGCCGGTGATGTTCAAGTCTTACAGGCGATCAAAGCGGGTGCGCGGGGATACCTACTGAAAGGAAATGTTCGCACAGAACTGCTGGAGGCTATCCGCACGGTCCACGCCGGGCGCAAGCGAATACCGCCCGAAATTGCGGCGGAGCTGGCTGACCACGCTGCCGACGATCAGCTGAGTTCGCGCGAAATTGATGTGCTTCGTTTGATTGGCGCAGGCAATGCCAATAAGCAAATCGCCGACAAGCTCTGCATCGGAGAAACCACTGTCAAGAACCACATCTCGAACATACTCTCCAAGTTGGGTGCCAACGATCGGGCGCATGCCTTCACCATTGCCCTACAGCGCGGGATCATCGAGTTAGAGGCGCCCCAGCGGTAGGACTTGTAAATCCTACTTTTTACCCTTTCGATGTCTTTCAAAGATCAACTAGCATGAGACCTGTAATGGGAGAACACGTCTGCAACGTCTCTTTTCCACATTCGCCGAGGGCTGGCCTGGCGCGGGTCTTTTGCTTCAGCGCGTACTGACGGGCACGTTTCTGCTCTATTTCGGAGCCACGCATTTCCTTGAACCAACTAGATTGGCGCCCAGACTCCCGCATCTGGTGGCGGCTGTCGCGGGCACACTGCTTCTTCTTGGCCTCTGGACGCCAGTAGCCGGCATCACGATTGCCATTGTCGAGGTCTGGATATTCTTGGCGTCGTTGGGCAATTCCCTGACCGCCATCCTGCTGGCTGGCCTGGGCGCCACAGTGGCGATGATCGGACCCGGATTGTGGTCCATTGACGCCCGACTCTACGGAAGAAAACACCTCCAAGACCCGCGCCACTAGACAACGTTCAATCCCCCAAAAGGGTAACGTTCAATCCTCCAAAAGTATGCAATCTCCCTCTCCAGGAAGTACAACCAGGGGACGCCACCATATTCCCAGACCACAATCACCAGATCTGACCTTGTGAGCAGGCGCAGGTTATTCCACACTCACCGCATGAACAAGGACCTCAGTTGAATCTCGATTTCCTCTTTGGAGGCGCTTATGTGGAAGATCACAACTCGCGGTTTCACGCTACAGGAAGTTCTAATCATGGCTGCAATGAACCTCGCAGAACGCACTGATAGCGACCGACGAAGACGAGCGAACCATCTGGCACAGCTGCGCGCACCGAGATTCA
>JBELAJ010000751.1:0-3621 GCA_049508935.1 Terriglobia bacterium
CCCGCGCTGATGAAATCCTCAATAAGGTCAAAGACCGACCCGCAGGAATGGAGGAAGATCTTCCACGCCGTGTGCTTATGGATCCAGTCGTTCGTTTGCTTGTGAAAAGGCAGGAACAGTTCCCGGTAAGCCTTGGGCGCCAGAAGCGGGCCGTTCTGCGTGCCGAAATCCGTGCCCGTAACATACGCCACCGAAGGCCGGTCGCCGACGGCTTGATATATTCTCTCCAGGTTTGCCAGGTTAATCTCAGTCTGCCGTTCGAAGATCTTGTAAACGTAGTCTCGCCGGGCGGTCAAGCTGATGTACCACTCTTCAGCACTGCGAATACCCTTAGGATCTTTGAGCATTTGGCCTGGGACTTTGGCAATATCGCCCAAGCTGAGCATGCCGAGGTTCAAGACAATCGCTTTGTCCGTCTCAGTATCGAGCCTCAGGGATTCACGTCTGAGATGTTCCAGTTCCGCGTCCGAAAACGGCCCGAACTCTTCCAGGTTGTCCTCGACACTGAGGTTGCTTTCGTCAATGGGATGTTGGCGGAAAATGGGGTCGAAGTAGAGTCCCCCCTTCGGCATCCTTCCACTCGGTTGAGCGGAGCGGTCTCCTTGCGGGTACATGAGCAGATCGCCGTCCGGCTCGGGAGTGGTGTTGAATCCCTCCGGCACCAGTGTGGGCGTCCCATCAAACGTCCTCCACTCCTTCCACCCTTCTAATCTAAATCCGAAAGACGTGCCAGTTCCTGCCAGCCTGACGGTGTCAATTCCCAGCGCCTCGATGATGTCCAACTTGATCTCACCCAACATCTGAAGTGGCTCGATGACTTTCACCGGGGTTCCCGGTGGGTCGAGTGCAAGCGCTTGGCGAATTTTGTAAACGTGACATGCATACCCGTCACGGTCGTTGCGCCGAGGTCCAAGGGGACTCGGTCCGGTTCCCTGTGTTGAAGAGCCAGATTCACTCGCTCGCGTGAGGTCATTATTAGTGACTCCTTCTCCTGCCGCCGGAAGGGTTTTGCAGCCGGAACCTCAGCTTCGGCCTGGAATCGGATCGTCACGGGTGGGGCGCTTGCGTCGGTTGGCGCGCTTCCTCAAGCTTCTTGAACAGAAGCGGATTGACTTGGCGAGTCTGTTGGCGGAGCGCTTCGAATTCCGCTTCACCCTGACGCAGATAGTCGTCGATCTCCGATTGGTGTGCAAGATAGAAAGCGATGGCGCCGTAAACGTCTTCCAAATTGATTAAAGGGAAAGAACGGGCGATACTCTCCGGCGACGCCCCTCGCAGGAAAGCGTAAACGATGGAATCGAGCGAGATCCGGCTGCCCGTGATCCAGTACCCGCCATCACGCTTATCGACATAATCTCTCATCACCACAACCTCTAACCAATATTACCAGATTTCTTCGAAAGCTTTCGCGGCGGCTTCCACCGTTCTGACGACGTCGCTCTCGGTGTGAGCCGTTGAAACAAATGCGGCTTCGAACTGCGACGGCGGGAAGTAGACGCCGCGATCAAGGAGCGAGCGGAAGAAGCGAGCGAATTTGGCGGTGTCCGCCTTCTTCGCGGAAGCATAATCCGTCACCGAATCGCTCTTGAAGAAGCAGGTGAACATCGACCCCACCCGGTTAACGGTCAGCGGCACACCGGCCTTCGCTGCCGCCGCTGCCAACCCTGTGGCAAGCTGGTTCGAAACATCTTCGAGGCGCTCGTAAGTGTCCGGTCGACGCAGAATCTCAAGCGTCTTAAGTCCCGCAGTAACCGCCAAGGGATTTCCGGAGAGCGTTCCGGCCTGATAAACAGGACCTGCGGGCGCAACCCAATCCATCAGCGACGCCTTCCCGCCATAGGCTCCCACCGGCAGCCCGCCTCCGATGATTTTGCCGAGAGTGGTCAGGTCCGGCTGAATCTTGAACAGCTCCTGTGCGCCTCCATAAGCCACGCGAAATCCCGTCATCACTTCATCGAAAATCAGCACGGTTCCTTGCCCCGCCGTCAGCTTGCGAAGCTTCTCGAGGAATCCGGCCCGGGGCGGTATGCAGCCCGCGTTGCCTACCACGGGCTCGAGGATGACCGCCGCGAGTTGATTGGCATGAATTCGGAAGGCCTCATCGAGCGCCACCGGATCATTGAAGGGCACTGTGACCGTCAGTTCCGCGAGTGCCCGCGGCACGCCGGGGCTATCGGGTAAGCCCAGTGTGGCTACGCCCGAGCCCGCTTTTACCAGCAAGCTGTCGCCATGGCCGTGGTAGCAGCCCTCGAACTTGAGAATTCGCTCCCGGCCCGTGGCGGCGCGCGCCACGCGCAGAGCGGAAAGCGTAGCCTCTGTACCTGAGTTCACAAGGCGCACACGTTCGACCGACGGATACGCGTCGTGAATGCGCTCCGCCAACTCCACCTCGGCCTCAGTACAAGCGCCGAAACTCGTTCCGCGCTCGAGGGCCTTGGCCAATGCTACAACAACTTCCGGGTGGGAGTGGCCAAGAATCAAAGGCCCCCAGGACAAGACATAATCGACGTAACTTCGGCCGTCCACGTCAGTTATGCAAGACCCCTTGCCGCTGCCAATAAATACCGGGTCGCCGCCCACCGCGCGAAAGGCGCGCACCGGCGAGTTCACTCCCCCGGGCATCAACGTCAGGGCCTTTTGAAAAAGTCCTTGGGATTTAGTAGGCATATGGTTCTCTGGTAGCGTCGGCTTTCAGGCCAGCACGTGCCGACCCTTCGCTTCGCTCAGGGCAGGCTCTAATGGTCGGCGCTACGGTTGAATCCAAGCATCATTCGAACCGGACCAATGTCCCAAAGCGCGGTGGCCAAGCCGACATGCAACTTCGCCGCGAGCCGCAAATAGGACTGCGATCCCCCGAGCATATCTTGAATCACCTCCAGGATTCTACGGCTGCGCGCGCCGAATTCAATCATGCGCGTGGGGACTGCGCCGCCCAGGAATTCTCCGTAATAGAAGGTGCGGGCAAGCCGCGCGCCGAGCGCCAGCGCCTTCCCGAATTCTTCCCGCACGCGCTCCGGATAAAGCTCCGGCAGCCCTTCCACGAGCGACTCCGCCGCGAGTTCGCCGGAACGCATCGCGTAGTAGATGCCTTCGCCGGTAATGGGGTCAACCAGGCCCGCGGCATCTCCCGCCAGCGCCCATCCCGGTCCGGCTAACCGCAAGCCGCCCCACGAATCGACGCTCAGCGCGGGAAGCAAGTGGCTATAGACTCTCGCGCCCTCGCAGGAGTACCCGAACCGCCGCATGAAACCATGAAGCCGTTCTCGCAAACCTGCCATCCTAGCCTCACCTACTTTCCCGCAGATGCCGACCGAAAGGTGGGTCGCACGAGGAAACGCCCAGACGTAACCTTCGAAGTCCTCGAAGAATTGCACCCGCAGCAAGTCATCGCGACCCGGAACGTAATAGCCAAAGGTGAGCATGAAATCGTGCGGTCCGAAGTCCTCGGTCAACTGAGCCCGCAGGCGGGTTCGCGCCCCTGCCGCCAGTATGAGATAGTCGCCCTTGTAATAGCCGCGCTTCCCACGCAGTTCCCAACCTGAGTCGACCGGGCGCAATTCAATAATCCGGTCCGCCACAACTTCCGCGCCAGCCGATTGGGCGCGGCGAAGCAGCAATTCG
>JBELAJ010000752.1:0-2838 GCA_049508935.1 Terriglobia bacterium
GCGCCATCCGACATCTGCGAAGAATTTCCCGCCGTGGTCACGCCCTTCACGTGAAACGCGGCCTTGAGCGCTCCCAGAGCCTCGATCGAAGTATCGGCGCGCGGGCCCTCGTCCACTTTGAAAGAAATGTGGTGCTGCTTCGGCTTCGATCCATTCGGAGTCGTAAAGCTAACCGGCACGGCCACAATCTCATCCTCAAACCTGCCCGCCGCAATCGCCGCCAGCGCCTTCTGATGGCTGCGCAATGAAAACTGATCGCACTGTTCGCGCGTGATGCCGAAACGCGCTGCAACCCGCTCGGCCGTCAGGCCCATCGAAAGATACGCATCCGGATAATGATCCACCAGCCAGGGATTCGGCGAAATCTTGTTCCCGCCCATGGGGATCATAGACATTGACTCGGTCCCGCCCGCCACCATCACCTCGGCGCCGCCGCTCAGGATACGCTCGGCCGCCATGGCAATGGCCTGCAAGCCGGACGAGCAGAAGCGATTGATGGTCACCGCCGACACCTCAACCGGCAACCCCGCGCGCAGCGACGCGATGCGAGCCACGTTCATCCCCTGCTCAGCCTCGGGCATGGCGCAGCCTAGGATGACGTCTTCAATTTCCTTGGCATCAAGCTGCGGCACGCGATCGAGCGCGCCCTTGATCGCAACGGCAGCCAGTTCATCAGGACGCGTGGCACGCAACGTACCTTTATACGCGCGGCCTACCGGAGTACGGACGGAGGAAACAACGACGACTTCACGCATAGAGCTATTTTACCTCGCAGAAGGCGCGCGTGGGGACCGAGTGACCAGCAGTTACGTGCCGTCCAAACGTCGAAATTTCCGCCATTGCAACAAAAAGAGAATGAGGATAGCCCAGAGGGGTGCACCCGGCTCACCTACGGTGAAGTTAAGGTGAGGCTTGACTATCGCTGGCGCAACTGCCACGCTCTTTCTAGCGTAAACCTTACCCGTGGAAGCCCTAGCAAATCCCGCATTGCTGACTTGGGCTAGGGAGTCGGCGAGCCTGACCCAAGATGCGGTTGCGAAAAAGCTTGCTGTTAAGGTAGATCGCATCCGCGCCTGGGAAGCTGGCCGAGAGCGACCTTCGGTCGCTCAGCTCCGCAATTTCGCAGCGGCTACAAAGAGACCGCTGGCGGTTTTTTATCTCTCGGAACCTCCCCACACGTTCGATGCTCTTCACGACTTCCGCGCTGCGACTGGGAGCGACGGGCCACCTCCTATGACGCCCGAACTCGCGTTCGAGATCAGGAAAGCATACGACCGCAGAGAATGGGCGCTTGAGCTCATGGGCGATCTGCAGCTTACTCCGTCGTCTTTCGATGTCCAGGTTCGCCTAAGCGATGATCCGGAAGCCGCCGCCAGTAATATCCGCGATGCTCTCGGTGTTCGAACTGAGATGCAAAACCAGTGGCGTGTCGACAATGAGGCCTTTCGTGAGTGGCGTACTCTTCTTGAGCGCATAGGCGTTCTGACATTTCAAGCTACTGGTCTGGAAGTCGAAGAGGCACGCGGATTTTCCATCTCTCTAAAACCACTGCCGGCCGTCGTCGTCAATATCAAGGATGCCTATCGGGGGCGCATCTTCACATTGCTCCACGAGACGACGCACATCGCCCTAAATGAAGGCGGGATATGCGACCTCGACGACAATCTGCGACGAAATGCCAGTGCTCAAATCGAAACCTTCTGTAACCGAGTTGCAGGAGCCGTTCTGTTTCCTAGAAAAGATCTTTTGGCTACGAACGAGCTTCGCAGTCACCACTCAGCAGATATGACTTGGTCTGATGCGGAAATCCAGTCGCTATCGCGAAAATTTGGAGGTAGCAGAGAAGCACTACTCGTTCGATTGCTCTCGCTAGGCCGCACCAATGAGAAGTTCTATTACAAGAAGCGCGATGATTACAGAATCGAATATGCCAAATGGAAGCACCAGCGGAAAGAAGGATTTGCGCCACCCCACGTTGTCTCCTTGTCCAGCGCCGGGCCTCTTTTTACTACTCTGGTCATAGAAAACTTCAACCGCGAGCACATCACGGCTAGTGACGTATCGGACTATCTGAGGGTCAGGGTTAAGCATCTGCCAGAAATCCAGCGCGACTACGCGCGACCCGAACTGGTGGGCCAAGGAGAATAGTGGCCTATAGCATCGATTCGAGCGGCGTTCTCGACGTGTTTCGCTACTATCCGCCAGACGTGTTTCCGACGATCTGGATGCAGATGGATGCGGCAGCATTGGGCGGCACTATTCTTGCAGTCGATGAAGTCTTTAGGGAACTCGAAAAGAAGGATGACGCCGCGTTCCAATGGCTGAAAGCTCGCCGCGGGATGGTTGTGGCGCTCGACACGGAGATTCAGCAAAGAGTCGCTACAATACTTTCCGTTCATCCGAGGCTGATTGACACTAGGCGGAACAGATCCTCTGGCGACCCCTTTGTCATTGCACTTGCCCAAGCGCGAGGCGGCAGCGTTGTCACGGGAGAAAAGCCCTCCGGTGCAATCGCGAAGCCGAACATTCCCGACGTGTGTGCTGTGCTCAAAATACCCTGTATGAATGTGCTCACGATGTTCCGGAACGAAGGGTGGAAGGCTTGAATGTCTCTCGATGTGCTTGTCTGACACCAAACTTGGTGCCGGTCGGCAGTTGACCCGCCGAAGAAAGAACCAAGAATGCCGTCTAGCCTTTTTTAAGGGCATCAGGCAACGGACATCGTAGAATCTCTCCGGTCTCTCACCGCGACCCCGGCGTTTCAAAATCCATCCCTCAACTACCCACTCCCCTTTTTCAACTGCTGCTTCCACCCCAGCACCCGCGCCTTGTTTCCTT
>JBELAJ010000753.1:0-2836 GCA_049508935.1 Terriglobia bacterium
GGCACCATGACTGGATCCATGGCCGGCGCGTCGATGAAGTAGTTGGGCTGCGGGTAAGCCTGGTCGCACGAAATGTACCAGCTCATCTCGCCGCCTTTGGCCTGCTCCTCGCGGATGGCGTCTCTGATTTCGGTCCCGTTGAGGTCATTGCCGTGGATGGAAAAGTTATCGACGAATCCGCGCAGGGTACCCCATTCGGCATGCTGCACCACGGGCGTCTTGGTCGCCAGAAACGGCACCCCGGGCGCGGCCTCATGCACCAAGGCAGCCCATTTACGCGTTTCCTCGAACTCTTCCGCGGTGTTCGGTTCGTCGATGGGGCTGTTGAAGACAAGGCGGTTGATCCAACCGTTCTTGTCGTAGTAATTGCGCACCTGGTTCAGGTAAGACTTGACGAGTTGAGCGGTCTCCGAGGTTATCTCCGCCGATCGCGCCCTGCGGATCAGTCCCCGGGGCGCCGACTCCAGAATCACGCGCTTCGTTTTCCACTGATTCATGTAAAGGTCGTACGCTCCGGCGTCGAAATCGAGGCTGACGTTGCTTCCGGATTCTTTGATTTGTGGTTGCAGCGCCTCGTTGAACCAGGGCTCCATGCGGTTGGCATAGAGAAAGGCATGGTACTTCCGAAGCAGCGCTTTGGCTTCCGGCGAAGACGGGGCAACGTGATGGAAAGCGGCGAGGCCCTCGCTGGAGACTCCCATGTAAGTGATGAGATGGGTCTCCGCGGGAAGTGCGAAATCGTAGACCTTCAACTTGAGGTTGAGAATATCGACCTCCCGGCCGTTCTGCGTGACTCGCACGGTGCCGGCATAGTCGCCGGCAGGAACGCCGGGAGTGGTGATGACATCAACCCATATGCCGCGGTTACGAACGGTTTCGCGGAAGGGTGCCGCCATGCTGAACGGGTCCGTCAGCGGGGCGAGTGCATCCGGCCAGAAGCCTGTCTCTCCGATCGGACTGGATTTGCCGGGGCAAAGGATGACGTGTTCGAAATAGAGCTTTACTTGGTCCCGCCCCAAACGGTTGGCTTCGGAAACCAGGTCGCTGGCTTCCACGAAGAACCCGGAAGCGGCGGGATGATGGCGGTCAGGAGGCGGCGGAACGGTGATCACGATTTGAAAGGGAACATGTTCGTTTTTCGCCCCGGCTATGGAAATGGTTTTGGTGCTCTTGTCCCACACCAGGTTGTGGCCCTGCACGCGGTCGTCGGGGCGAACCTTGGCGACGCTCGGGACGGCCCAAACCTCGACGGAGGGCGCCTGACCTGGAGCGGAGACACAACCCACCAAAAAGGCAATAAGGAAAGCTGGCTTCATCTGGAGCCTCTCATGCCGGTCGCGTTGGCGGCCAGAAAGATCCAACCGCCAGACATTGAATGTTGCTGGCGAACTGCGGCGATCCTCCCGCACTTTCCACCCCCGTCCAATCTCCGTAGGGATTTGCAGGGACGACCTCCATTCCACCTTCTCGTCGAAGGACACAGGGCGGCGAACTACACAGTCTCAGGGGGTGAAATCGGTCAAGTACAAGGAGACACCCTGCAAGCGTGGTTCGGCGCTGCGGTGGTAGCCCGACTGGGGGGGCCAGAAACAGGGCGGCGGCTCCCGGCTGGGGGATCTCATGCTCATCGCGCAGTCCCCCATCCGCTTGCTGGATGGGCAGCGATTCCACCGCCGCCTGTTCAGAAACTTTCACCAAGTCCGAGTAGATATCGTTCCTCATCGGAGCGGTTTCTTCCCGTGGCCCGGCCAATGGCAGTGACACTGATGTTCCCAAAATGCTCAGAAACCGGCTACGGTCCATACAGCCTCTCCGGTTCTCTTCGTGCCCCGGGCGGTAATGTACACCGGAGCGCCGCCGCGTGCAATGCTGCAGCTTGGTTCGGCGGGTATCCGTGGCCTCTGCCTGCTGTGGTAGTCACCGCTGCTCCGCCCGGTGTGCGAGGCCGAGCGCGTTGTGTTTGCAAACAACGTTCGTGCCGTGGTACGCTCGCACGAGCCTGCTCGCACGAAAGGACCTGAGTGGGCAACAGGGGTCTTTTGGTGGGTAACTGGACAGGCCGGCCTCATCTCTCCCTCCTGGGTGGCAAAGAAGAAGACAGGTTCACCCTTTAGCTCTGTGAGCTTCTTCGTGACAAAGGGGTTATCAGGCGCTTTGTCACCAAAATATGCGGCATTGAGATCGCGCCAGATAGCACCTTGGCGGCTCTGGTCCAGGCGACCGGGGCGCACCGGTGGCCTAACAGACTGTGGTAGCGAGCGGCGCGGCCCTTGCCACAGCTCCAAGGCTTGATACACTCCGCGTAGCCGCCAGCCGCCAATGTTCCCTGGAGGGCCCGGGCTGCCGTTGAAGGCATCCTTACCGCAGATCGTTCCATCCTATTCCAGGTGTTCCGAGCAGCGGATGTGCCTGTCAGACTTCCATCCCGGCCAGAACCCGTGGCAGTGCTGGCCCTGCTGCGGTAATGGCTGCCACTCGCCGGGGAGGCCGAGACACACAGTCGGCGGACGTTGCGGGCGAAGGTCAAGGCCGGACACGAGGTCCCGAGTGAATCGGTCGCTGCGAGCAGCCGTACCTCAGGGTTGGCCGCCGTTGGTGGGTTCGGCCCGTGGCGGAGTGCGGCAGGAAATGACACGGGAGGCGTCCGGTTAGCGGACGCAGGAAATAAAGTGTGGCCGCACCATGCCCTGGTGGAAGATCGGAGCATCTCCCACCCAGGGTGAATTCGTTCCGGTGCCCAAGTGCTATACGTCTTATGAGGTTGTAACTTGTTCTGGACAATTCCCCCGCGGCGTTGTATGCTCCCCACTGAAGCACCGGCAAGGTTGGAGGTGTG
>JBELAJ010000754.1:0-4502 GCA_049508935.1 Terriglobia bacterium
AGGGTTCCAACCAGACCGATCAAACTCATCAACAGCAGCGACATTATCTTTTTCATGTATTGTCCTTTGGGATCTGCGGAACAGATCTGCGGAACTAAGAGGAGAAGACTTCAGATGGGCTGCCTTAGCTCAGAGAACCTGAAAGAGAGAGAAGAAGTGCTCGTCTCAAGCGTCATGGTCGCACAGCGGGCAGGAGGATACTGGTCTACATTGCTCACTCTCACCGAAGGCGAGGTGCAGGTCTCAGTTCTCAGGAAACCCCGGATTGCTCTCCCTGAGACCCGAGACCTGGCACCTGAGACCTTCTCTAGCGCTCATGCGCCATCGCTTTTCCCAGGTGTGAGCAATCTTGGGTGTGAGCAATCTTGCACAGAATAACTAACGCTGGCGTGTCATCGTCAGTTTGGCGGAGATGCGGAAAGGGAGATCTTCCTCAAGAGCTCTTCAGCCAATTGCCTCAGCACGAAACCATCCGTGCAGGTGGAGAAAGAATGAAGGTGGAACGCTGATGGAACGCGCTTTTCGTCGGTTGCGCGATCGTTCCCGTAGACAGCTTGCCACAATCAAGGCATCCGTCTCCAGGCTGTTTGCGTCGTTTACGCCACCGGCTCGCGGTTTCGCATCTCAGAGGATGTGCCCGTTTTGTGGGTTAATCACATCGCGGTCCAAGTCGTCTTGCCTGGAGTGTGGAAAGTCGCTCGCGCCAGCCACGACAAGATAAAAGATAGTGAGTTTTTGGGACGCTCGCTTTTTGCGACCCGCGAATTAGAAAAGGAGATCAACATGCTTTGGACAATTTTCGTTGTGCTTCTGATTCTGTGGCTTCTCGGCTTTAGCCTCCACGTGGCCGGCGGCCTGATTCACCTGCTGCTCGTGGTTGCACTGGTGATACTAGTCATTAACCTGGTGAGCGGCCGGCGTGTGGCGTAAAGCCTGGAAGACTGCGGAAAAACTCATGGCGAGCGCAAAGAGCACACCTCGGGCGCTAAAGCGCAAACCATTTTCAACGACTTATCGGCACGCCTGAAGTCGTGCCCTGCCCAAATCCGATCGAGTCAGAGTTTTCCGCAGCCTGCTAGATTGCTGAGACAAGATACACCAAGAAGAGACCAGCCTTGCGGCAATAAGAACGCGGGAAAAAGGTAAAGGCTGTGACATTGGTTATGCTCTAGCCGTCAGCTCCTGCGAGGGAGCTAAACAGCGTGGAGGCATGCACCGTCACAGCCCTTGATGCGATCACCGCTTTCGCGGTCCCAAACCCCAACTGCCCCTCGCAGAGCCGTCGGTTTTTTCAGGTCTGGCTGCCCTGCCGGGTTACCCCGCCCGGCTGATCACTCAGCTTACTTCGGACTGGCAAAAGTTTAATTAAGCCAACCCTTTCAGCCGTCGACGGAAGCCACATTAGAGATTTGCCGGAAAATTGTCAATGCCCCTTTTTGGTGCAATCGGCCACCTGCGATGTATCAAGGCCCAGAAACGCAACCCATTGAATTGTTGTGGTTTAATGAATAGGAGATTAATTTTTTCCCATTTTTGCACAGGAACGTGCACAGGTGCTCGAAGGCGGAAGCAGGAACTACACTAAGTGTGCGCAGGAATCAGGTAAGCATCTTGACGCCGGAGGATACGTCAGGCATGGTTGGTACCAGCACCACACAATGTCAGATCTCGTGGCCTACGTCGATGGCGGCTCTCTCGGGAATCCCGGGCCGTCTGGTATTGGAGTGATAATTGACGGCTCCGCCGACGGTACAATCAGAATCGCCAAATGGATCGGACACCAGGACAATAATGTGGCCGAGTACGTTGCTCTGCTTGAGGCACTGCAATGTGCCCTGAGGCTTAACGCCAATGCGCTTCACGTGTTTTCAGATTCCGAAGTGGTGGTTAGACAAATGAGCGGTGAGTACAGCTGTCGCAGCCCGCGGCTCTATTCCCTGAATTGGATTTGCCGGAAATTGGCGCGGTCGCTCGATTTCTCTATAGCCCACGTTCGTCGTGAGGACAACGCTGAGGCCAATGATCTGGCCAGTTCGGCTGCCCGCAACGCGGAAGCTCCTGTTAATGTTGACTCCCAGGAGCACGAACTTGCCGGTATGGGGAACTTACACATCCGCCCCTGACACGTCCGCCCCTGACATTCACCCGCCCTATTGCGAAGCGAACTCGACCAGGCCTTTGCCGCGCCTCGCCGCCGGCGTCCTGGTCACGCTCTGCGTCGCCAAACTTCTTCTGCACCTCTTCACCAGCGTCCGCCACTACGGCTACTTTCGCGACGAGCTTTATTACCTCGACATGGCCCCCACCTCGACTGGGGATACGTCGAGCCCTTCGACCACTACCAGCGCTTTGGCATGGGCGAGGAAAATAGACAAATGTATCTCTGCCGCGGTGTCCTCTTCGACATCCAGAAAATCTGGTGGCACTCACATCACTGGAATTAGGAAAGTTGGGATTAGGAAAATACGTGGGAGATGCTCCGTGGGACGTTTCGCGCCAAAAGGTTCTGAATTAAGCTCCCTTCGAAAAATAACGCTCGCTTGGATACGAGGTATAAACTGGTTCGTTGGAGGATTCCATGAAAACAGCCTGGTTTCCCTCTCCCTCTGCGTCGTCTCCTTTTTTCCTGGTCACTCTTACACTGGTCACTCTTACACTGGTATTCGGCATCGGAATAACCACCGGCTGCGGTTCCAACGAACCACTCCACCGGAGTTCAGCGGAAATACCTCGGTGACGGTATTGCTCGCGAGCACGGGGAACGACCAAGTTACGCGGTTTGCCGTGGAATTTCAGACATTGACGCTGACCAGCCAGTCGGGGAAGACGGTTACGGTCGCAGCAACCCTCCGAGTTTATGCACTTGAATGGAGGGATCGAGCCGTTGACGACCCTCAACATTCCTCAAGACATCTATACTTCAGCCACGGCCACGCTGGGAAGCGCCGTGTTTGTCTGTATTGCGCAAGTTCCAGGCGGCGGACTCGGGTTCTCGAACTATTCAATCATCAATCAAGGTCCGACGGTGAATCTGCCGTCGCCAATAACGGTGACGGGCAGCAGCATGGCATTGCTGCTGAATATGCAGGGGTCCAGTTCGGCGGTTTTTCCCACCTGCAGGACGACCCCTCCATTTGAAGGGTTCTCTATGACGCCGACCTTCGACCTCACTCCGATTGCTCTGTCCGCTTCCCCGACGAACTCTGGAAACGGCAAAGTCAGCGGGCTCACAGCCGAAGTTGCTTCGGTGGGAACGGCAGAGTCGAGTTTGACGCTCACGGTTGCGGGAGGACCATTTGGGACGAGAACCCTTTCTGCGAGTTCCAACAGCGCAACAGTATTTCAGGGCGTCAGCGGCGCGTCTGCTCTTTCCGCCGGAATGTTTTTGAATGTGGACGGTGCGATTCAATCCGACGGCTCTCTGCTGGCGACTCGAATTGCACTGGAAGACCCCTCGGCGGTCAATGATTCCAGCGGTCCTGTGGTGTCTGTTGACAATGTAATCCCTGTTCTTCTGCTGTATGGCCGTACCGAACTGGGCTCTTTGGTCACCGACAACGGACAAAGCGTCTATTTCGACACACCCCAATTCGATTTCAGCAATGCCGCGTTCAACATCTCGGGCCAGCTTACGAACCTGCAGAATTTGCCCTTCGTTCCCAGCTTCACCGCTTCCAACATGGTGGCCGGTCAGAACGTCGACATTACTTCACAGAACTTTGCACTCACCGGGGGAACTTACACTCTCGCGGACACGATTACCCTGGCCCCGCAGACTATCAATGGGACCGTTGTAGCTGCGCAACCGATCGGCAACTTTGTCGATTACACAGTCTCGCTCGCTTCCTATGACCTGTTTCCGACGTTAGCCGTGCAGCAGGGACAGACTACACTCCTGAACAACCCGAGCCAAGTCGAAGTCTACGTCGACAGCAACACTCAGAAGCTGAACACGCAGGCCCTCGCTCCGGGCAGCACGCTGCGCTTCTACGGCCTGGTGTTCAACGATAACGGCACGCTGCGGATGGATTGCGCGCAGGTGAACGATGGAGTGACAGCAACACCGCAGGCGAACTCAGCCGTCGCTGTGCAGGGCGTGACACAAACGGTTCGCCGTGATTCGAGCGGGCTTGTGCTGCGGACGGTCACGACGACAAAGTGAGAGCGTCTATTGGGCCGGAGACTTTTCTGACTGGACGGAATTGGGCCTCTCCTCGCCGGTGGACAGACTGCGCCGCAGGGTTTGGGATAGTCCTGCCCCTTTAATGCCGCCCGAGGTAGTTGCGTTGTGATCTTAGCTGTTGTAAACAGGCGTGGTTGTTGAAAAAGTCACTTCAGAACCGAAAAAAAAAGCACTGAATCCGGGGCAAGTTCTATAGGCTGTCCTGCCTCAGTTGGAAATGGAGAAAGCGTTCGTCCGTTAAGATAACGGAGCGAACGTATGAGGAAAGAACGAAAGCATTTCACCCCAGAAGAAAAAGTAGCCATCCTGAGGCGGCATC
>JBELAJ010000755.1:0-4251 GCA_049508935.1 Terriglobia bacterium
TGGGAGAGTTCGTGCAATAGCAAGGTGACAAAGAACAGAAGTGCGGTGAGCAACGCCGCGATCCAGACTCGGCCTGTGCTCCAACTGGGGTTGACGTGATGAAAACGCTCCCCGAGAGAGAACGCGATCAGAGCAGCAATGATGAACCAACTGTAGTGAAGCCCGATCTCGATTCCCGCGATTTTTCCCAGCTTAATGTTAGATTTCATCGGTGAACCTCCGCTTGTGGGGGTGGCCCTCGGACTAATCTCAGACTGAGTTTTTCTACACACCCTTGTGGCCCGCATTGGGAACAATTCCAAGGGTCGCCCCCTATGCCGCTACAGCTCAATGTGTTTCTCCGCCGCCTTCGCTTTTGCCGCTGCCGCCTTTGCCTGGAGTAATTCGACTTTAGCCCGGGCCTCGCGCTGCGCAGCCTCGCGTCGTTCTTTGGCCTTTTGCAACTGAGCCTGGAGCCGCGACTCAAGCTGGTTGATTTTTTCCTGGAGCTTTGTTTTTCGCTCCGCATGAGCTTGGGCGTGCTCTGCCTTCATTTGCGCAAGGTCGGCCTTAATAGCTGCAATGTGCTCATCATCGATGGTGTGTTTAACTTCTGAAAGGGCGCGGCGGAATACAGTGCCCCCTATGGCTTCCATCTGAGTGTCCACAGGACCAGTCGCGTCTTCTTCAATCTCCGCAACAACTGCCGCCCGGTTCGGCAAGAGAGCCCTGGCCACATCATCAACAAAGTCCTCAGCAACCCAGGCGTTATGCAGGTCGACCGCGCCACCAGCAACTAACCCGACCGTACCGACGATACCAATGCCCACGAGCCCGCCTAGTGCACCTAGGAGTGCTCCGAGTGCAGTCCCGGCTAGAAGGCCAAACGGTCCCCGGTCATCAATCTCCCTCACCGTTACCGTGCAGTCGGGATTCTTCACCACTATCGCGTGACGGTAAACAGTAATATGGTTGTCAAGATCCAACTGCCGAAGTGCCTTCGCCCCTTCGTGGGCTTTGCTCTCGTCCTCGAATACTACTACCAGCATTCGTTGCATGATGGTTTCTCTCCTTCTACGAGCCTGCACGTCGGTATTCAATTGTTTCTCAAACTGCTTCGCGGCATCGGCGATCCTCCTCAGGAGGGCTACTACGGCTTAATGTGTGTTTCAGCCGCCTTGGCTTTGGCCGCCGCCGCCTTTGCCTGAAGTAACTCGACTTTAGCGCGCTCCTCGCGCTCCGCTGCCTCGCGGCGCTCTTTGGCCTTTTGTAACTGAGCCTGCAGCCGCGACTCGAGCTGGCTGATTTTCTCCTGGAGCTTGGCTTTTCGCTCTGCATGAGCCTGGGCGTGTTCTGCCTTAATTTGCGCTAGGTCGGCCTTGATAGCAGCGATGTGATCGTCATGGACGGTGTGTCTAACCTCGGATAGGGTGCGGCGGAAAACAGTGGCCCCTATTGCCTCCATCTGGGTGTCCACAGGACCAGTTGAGTCTTCTTGAATCTCAGCAACAACTGCAGCCCGGCTGGGCGAGAGAGCCTTGGCGACATCATCAACGAAGTCCTCTCCAATCCTGGCTCTGTTCAAGTCGGCCGTGCCACCGGCAAAAAAGCCTACATTAGCGCCGATGGCCACACCGGGCGCACCTCCCAGCAGACCAATGAGGGCCCCCAGTGAAGTCCAGACAAGGGACCGGAACGGGCCTCGCGCATCACTTTGCTTTACCATCGTTGTACCATCGGGATTTCTCACCACCACCGCGTGGGCGTAAACAGTGATGCTACCGTCGAGATCCAACTGCACAAGTACTCCCAACGCTTCTTGAGCTTTGCTCAGGTTATCAAAAACCGCTACCAGCATTCTGTCCATGATGATTCGCTATGCCTCCTTAAGCGCCTGGTTGACGGCCTCGGCCAGAGCCTTGTCAAAGGTCTCGACGTCGGTGTTCAGTTGCTTCTCAAACTGCTTCGCGGCACGTTTGGTTGCGTTTTGCAGGGCCTCTTGCAACCTAGACCGGCCGACCACGATCAGAGTTGCCGTGCTCGCCTGAAGCGTTTCGCCAATCTCTTTCAGATCCGAACGCGACATTCCTGCCCAGAAATGCCCGAGTAGAGAGCCTGCAGCCGCGCCAGCCGCAAGTTCCCATACCATGTACGGTGGGAAGAAGATGGCGATTAACGCTCCTACTGCCAAGCCACCCCATGCCCCGTACTGCGTCGGCATCTCGGTCTTGTAGATCTTCACCTGGCCGGTAGCGTCCTTGCTGATCACTGCAGCGTCGAACACGCCAATCACGCCGTCAAAATAAAGCTGCTTGACCTCTCCGTAGTCAGCCTTCGCGTTGTCGAGGCTTGAATAAGTCGCGACGTAAAGAAAAACCGGTTTGTTCGTTCTGTCTGCCATAACTCCTCCTTGTGGTGCGATATGGTTTTTTGTAATCACTCACATTCGACAGTCACCGTGTCGCCGTTTGCAACCTCGGTGGTAAAAGGATCAGCGGTTATGCCTTTCCGTTTGGTGGTCCGCCGGAACAAGTGGTACTTGGAAGTTGCAACATCGCGGACGGTTGTCTTCTCACTAATCAGCACAATCGACCGAGCATTGTCGAGACCTGTAAGAGTTACGGATTTCATCTTAGCTCCTTTCAGTCCTTGACTTGCGCGAGCGGCTGACTTGTGAGGGCAGTGGAGGGTTCATGAGCCGAGAAGCATTCCAGCCACACGATTCTCAACATAGCGACCGTCGGTACCGCGAGGTACACGCCCGCAATTCCACCTACTTGACCTCCTACCATGAGCGCAAACAGGACGGTGAGAGGCTGCAGTTGCAAGTTGCTACCCATAATCCGAGGCGAGATCTGCCATCCAGATCCAGTGAGAGTGAGTCAGGAAGCCAACCGTCAGAATAGCCACGGCCGACGCGATCCATCCCACGGTCGGAAGGAACTCAAGAATGCCTCCCAGACCACCCAGCGCAATCGCATATGGGAATCTCAGTATCAGCGTGGAGAGGCTGTAGAAGCCAAAGGACAGGCCGGCCAGGGAGAGCTGTGCGCGAATATATTTGCCAAGCATGGTATGAACCTGCTGAAGGATTCGCTTGACCACTGTTTGGTCCCCTCGCCGTTCACCAGCCTCCATCATCGCATCTACCGTCTGCCCCCCATCCTTCAGGATGAAGACGGCCAGAATGGGGACAGCGAAAAGCCAGATCGCCCTGGCGGCGATGTAGGCAACGGACGCCGCACCGCGCTCGAAAACCTGGCGGAGGAAGTCGTGGTGGCGAGCCAACAGGTTCTCTATGCGTAGTTGCTGGGCGGCGGTTAAGCCATGCTGGCCCGCCTTTTCGGGGACACCCTTTCCACTGGAAAGATCTTCCAAGATTTCGGGCAGGTCGACCTTGAGGTTGTTTATTTGCGCCACCCCACGTGAGCCGAACTCGTACGCCAAGGTACCCAGCACAAGCGCCCCGATCACGCATACCTGTGCGATCGCCGGCGTGCGCTTCTTGCGACCTAGCGGCGAATGCTGCTGGACCAAGGTAACTGCAGGTTCCAGCAAGTACGCGAAGAGAATGGATAGCAGCAAAATGAGGAAGGCGCCACGCGCCAGATAGAGGATAGTCGCCCCGATGGCAAAGACCGCCACAGTGGTGACCACATTGCCGGCGCGATTGTCGAGTGAGAACATGCAACCCTACCCTCGAAAGTTTCCCATCCGTGCTGCGCGGTGCGCGGGTGGCGCCAATGCGCCGTTCTTGGGCGCGTCGGCGCTTGTCTGATCCGAAAGGGTGCATACATCCCGCCGAAAAGCGTCGGGACGTATGTTCCACCCACCACGACGCTGCGGCTTGCGCAAGCGACTATGCGCTTGGCAAGCTCCGAATGGCGGCGCCGAAAGCCATCAGCGCTCCGCCGTCAAACAAGAGGTCGACGCCAATCACGATACCAACGAAGAAAGTGCTGGCTACGGGCCAATTCGCCAAAAGGTAGACGCCGAGAACTACGGCGACTATGCCGGAAAGGACTGTCCACCCCCACCAGGGAAACTTAATGACACTCGCCCCTGCTGTCCGGAATAGTCCGCCGACGATGAATAGCACAGCCAGCAGCATGGTCACGCCCTCCGCACCTGCGTTGGGGTGGCGGATCAGGAGGTATCCGATCCCTCCTCGAATGAGCGCGCTCAGAAGAAACAGGAAGAACATGGGCGACGCGATAGCGAGAAACGAATTGATGAGCCAGAACACTCCGCTGATCATCAGAATCCAGCCCA
>JBELAJ010000756.1:0-2833 GCA_049508935.1 Terriglobia bacterium
ACGACCTGATAGAAGTCGATGTTGGTTTGCTCCCATCCCCAGGAGTTGTAAATGATGTCGCCCACCTTGAGGCTGTGCGGCTTATTTCTCTCCGCCTTAAATTGTGCTTTCAGCGTCTCGTGTCCGGTCAGCGAGGCGAACCATTCGTCAATTTTCTTTTGAGCGGCTTCCTGAGTTCGGAATGAATAGTGCCAGTCAGCCTTTGTCCGTTGGCCGCCATAAGCAATCACGCAAGGCCGACCGTCCCCATAGAGGTAGGCAACGCCAAGTCCTGCCGGGTGCTCTATCGGTCGTGAATCCTTTGGTAGGTAACATGTCTTTGTGAGCATTTCTGTTTCTCCTTTTGGAGCCGAACGCTCCAGCCAACCGCGCCGCGTGAGGCTGGCCGCAGGGGTCAATCTTCGTCCGGCAGCATGATGGTGATGACCGGCTCGGGCGTGTCCCCTGGCCCGCACACTGCTTTCAGGGTTACCAGGTCGGCCTTAGTCAGCCGCTCGCGGTTGTGATTCCGA
Source organism: Terriglobia bacterium (assembly GCA_049508935.1). Classification (GTDB taxonomy): domain Bacteria; phylum Acidobacteriota; class Terriglobia; order UBA7540; family UBA7540; genus CAVROP01. The sequence continues at coordinate 513 of JBELAJ010000756.1, forward strand.
ACGTACAGTTGATAGGTCCCGATGTCGCCCTTGATGCGACCAGATAACGTGGCGGTTCGGAACATGAATAAAACATCCCATAGCCTGCCGGTTTCGTCCTGGCATTGGACGCCCTCGGGGACCTCCACGTACTTGCCCCACACCGTCCGAGTCATGGCCACCGGAAACTTTATCCCGGCCTCCCGAGCCACGCTCGAAACGTCCACGAGCACACCGTCCTCGATGGCCTGAGCCCGGCTGTAGCTGCTGATTACTTCGCCAAATAGTTCGTCGGTCATTTGAGGTTCCTTTCTGGAGCTAAGCGCTCCGACGACCGCCAAGCGGAGCCGGACGGTCGCCGCAGGGCTCAAAAGGCTGCTACTCGTAATAGACCCCACCCAGGCCGCCGCGCACGCGCTTGAGGCCAAGGTCGGCGTAGACCTGCCGCCGTGCCCGCGCTTCAGCATTCCTCTTTCTCCTCTTCGCCGCGATTGCTGCAATCTGCCCGGGTGGAGTCGGCTTGAAATACCCCTCTCCCCGGTCTGAATTCCAGCCGGTGAAGGTGTAGACTTTCCCGTTGTTTTCCAGGACCATCTTTGACATACGCCGGAGAGTCTCGTAACCGAAGCCCTCGACGGTCAGATAATCAAACTCGGTGTTGTGCCGGACGGCAATCATTTGATCTTTCACTTTCGCTGTAGTCACGAACTCGGATGGGTCGGCCATCTCGTTTCTCCTTTCGGTTTGTGTCTTGCTATTCATGAGTATAGTATCTCTTAACTGGTTACTAACGTCAAGAAGATTACGATGGTTGCAAAAGATTTTCGCAGGCAATCGGCCTGCCGCAAGCTCATCGAAGATTTCGTTCTGTTTGGCAATTGGACTGTCTGCAAGAGAGGATATGCTGGACTTGCCGTTATCACTAAGTATAATAGACGCAATGAGTTAAGGGAAATCGCGCTAGGCTCCCCGTAGAGGCACGTTGAGGCATGGGCATGGGCAATGGTAAGGGAAACTAAGTTATTGAAAATAAACAGGTAAGGGCCGTGAAGCGTAAAATTAGTTGCCCTTTGGCGAGTAGCGGCGGGTCGGCATCACAAAAAGTTAAGGTAGGCTAGACGTGGTGGCTCGCTGTGGTCGTCGCGAAACCCCTTGCTGTTGTATTCGCTCATTGTTCGTTTCTCTTCTCGATGAATTGTGGGACCACGGCACGGCTCTCGCTTGCGATTCCGTACTGATCGTCCCGATGTGGACGGATTCTATTCCGCCGTTCAGAACCTCGGCGTGTGACGGGCTCAACCCGCTCCCATGCCCGCGACGCCACCTGAGGTGACAAACCATCATGACGCCGGAGATAGAAACGGGCTCATCGGCCCGTAGCTAGTTATGGTTGCAGACCTACGGGCACGCGTAAGTGCGACGTACAAGAGGGACCGTTCCCCAGTCTCAGCATTGCGCATTGCCACCGCGTCTTCGGCTTCGTCGACCGCAGCCTCGAGCGGTATTATGCCCTTGTTGGTAGCAACAACAACGACATGCTCGAATTCCAAGCCCTTCACCCGATGCATCGTGGCAAGCCGAAGTCCTGGTTTGTCTCTTTGTTCTGCGGCATTGCGCTTGATTTCGTATGTAGCAAAACCAGCGGCCTGCAGCTGAGAAATGTAGCCTTCCAGCAGACGCTTGGTTCTCGCCACTAGACAGACGGACTCCAAAGCGGCACCCTCATTCTGAAGCTCTGCGACGTGTCGCTTTAGGAAGGCGGTCTCCTCCGCAAAGCTGGCGAACGCACGCAATAGAGGCGGGCTGCCGTGGGTAAGAGACACGTATCCTTTCTGTTGGTCAACTCCACCATCTAGATCATCGATTTCGCGGCCCTCCAGGAGACAAACTGCGAAGCGTCGAATTTCGTCCGTCGTGCGGTAGTTGATCTTTAGCTTCTTCCCACGGCCCTTGATGTTTATTCCGCACCCCCCGAGTGAGGTCCGATGGCGGTAGATACGCTGGTGGGCATCGCCGACAATGAAAAGGTCGTTGGGGCCTTCGGGCACAATCGCCCGTAGCAGGCGGAACGCCTCAGCGCTCATGTCCTGGGCCTCATCGACGATGATTGCTCGATATGGTAGGGATATCCTCTTCACTTGGATCAGACCGCGGGCGTCACGCAGCAGATCGACGTACTCCTTTTTCCCCTGTTCGTTGAGCTGGGCCCGGTACTCTTGGTGGGCTAACGACCAGATCATGAGCAGAAATTCTTGAGGAATTAGGGTGACACTCCAGAGCTGTGGTTCCCGGGAGGAACCGAGAGGAGTGTTACCTATGAAAGGTCTAAGTGAGGTTCGAGG
>JBELAJ010000757.1:0-2754 GCA_049508935.1 Terriglobia bacterium
CCTCGAACCTCACTTAGACCTTTCATAGGTAACACTCCTCTCGGTTCCTCCCGGGAACCACAGCTCTGGAGTGTCACCCTATTTCCTCAAGAATTTCTGCTCATAATCTGGTCGTTAGCCCAGTGAAGGTTTTGTATTTGCGGAGCGTCGCCGGCGCGATCTTGTTGCCCTCGCGAAGCGTGAGGAAGACCTTGATGGCGTCGTCGATCGTGATGCGGCGCGAGGCTGGAGCGGGCGCTGGTTCGGGTTTGGGTTTCGGCTTCCCGTCCCATGAGCCGGCCGCTTCCCATTGCGCGGCGACGGCCTTTGCCTCGTCCCAATCGGTCTTGCCGGTTTGCCGGCGATTGAATTGTCCGCCGAGAGTGCCCGCGGCGTGGATCAGGCAGGCGCATCTTTTCCAGCCGCGCCGGCTCTCCTCGAATTGCCCGGTGCGTGCTTCCTCGGGGAGTTCAGCCTCGCATTCCTTGCGGTGGCGGCGATAGAGTTTGAGCGCCATGAAGTCCGACGCTCATTTTAGCACGTTGCACGCTATTGCACGCTGGAATCGTTGCTTTCTTGTAAGTCTATGAAAAAATTATGGCGGAGAGGGTGGGATTCGAACCCACGTGCCCGCTTTTGGCAGGCAAGACGCTTTCGAGGCGCCCCCGTTATGACCGCTTCGGTACCTCTCCGGCAAAGTCGAGAGTCAAGAGTCGAAAGTCAAAAGCAGCGGGGCCAGGGACTGGACGCCAGGTCTTGCTGGCAGGGGTTTTCCCTGACACTTGCTACCCGGCATCTGATGCCTGTTTTCTCCTCCTACGAAAGAATGCGCGCAGGATTTCCGCGCACTCACTCGCCAGAACGCCGGAAACCACCTCAACCCGATGGTTCACTTTGGGGTGGTTAAGGACTTCCAGGGCCGAGCCGCACGCACCCGCCTTCGAATCGGCAGTCCCGTAAACGACACGTCGCAAACGGGCCTGAACGATGGCGCCGGCGCACATGGCGCACGGTTCAATTGTAACATAGAGGTCGCAGCCTTTCAGCCGGTAGTTCCCAAGCTTTTTGGCGGCGCGGCGCAAGGCCAGGACCTCCGCGTGAGCAGTGGGGTCGGAGAGCCCAAGGGGACGATTGTGCGCTCGCGCGATCACCTTGTCGTCCTGGACCACGATTGCCCCCACCGGAACTTCTCCTTGGGTTTCGGCCTTCTGCGCTTCCCGGAGGGCGCGGCGCATGAAATCCGCGTCTGCGGTGGTGAATGTCCCAGGTGACAATTGGCGGCTCATTGGAGTATCGTAGCAACGAAGAACCGAACTGGAAACTGGAAATCAGATACCGGAAACTGGCCATCCTGCGACTAGATTCGCAGGTCGAGTGTGAAATCATACAGAAGGAGGCGCTTGATTTGATGATTAACCGAAGAGATTTTATAAAGGGCTCTGCAGCGGGCGCGGCGACTCTCGCGGCAGCAGCCGACCTAACCCGGAGTGTTTTTGCAAATCCTTACGGCAAGCCCATCGGGCTTCAGCTTTACACGGTTCGCGAGCAACTCGAGAAGGAGGTGCCAGGGACACTTAAGAAAGTGGCGGCCATCGGCTACAAAGAGGTCGAGATCTACGACCTCTACGGAATGTCACCGGCCGCGTTTTCAAAGCTGGTGAAGGACAACGGCCTCACCGCAGTCAGTGGCCATTACCTTCTGAACGTTGAAAAAACAGAATGGGAGAAGAAGGTCGCGGAGGCCAAGGAATTGGGTCTCAAGTACATGGTGCATGCCATACTCGATCCGCCAGAACGCAAATCGCTCGACGACTATAAACGGCATGTCGAGTTGTTCAACAAGAACGCCGAGCTTTCGCATAAGGCCGGAATTCAGTTCTGCTACCACAACCATAATTTTGAGTTCCAGAAACTCGATGGCGTCACGGTCTTCGATTATCTTATGAAAAACCTGGATCCGCACCTTGTACAGTTTGAGATGGACTGCTTCTGGGTGACGCATGCGGGGCAGGACCCGGTGGCGCTGATGAAGCAGCACCCGGGCCGATTTCCGTTGTTGCACATTAAGGACCTGAAGGCCGGCATCGGCCCCTCCACGGAGTTCGATGCCCGCATGGGATTGTTCACCGAAGTGGGGAAGGGTGTTATCGACTGGAAGCGGATTTTTGCGGCCGCGCCCACCGGCGGCATGAAGTACTTCTTCGTCGAGCAGGATTATTGCGAAATCCCGCCTCTGGAGAGCATCAAGGTCAGTTACGAATACCTTCACCACCTGACCGTGTAGCCTGGGCAGGGCGAGATTCTTCGCTTCGCTCAGAATGACAGCGCGGCGCGCGGATGGTGCGTCACCATGATGATGGTTTTGGCTCTGGCCACACTATTCGCTCGCTGCGCGGCTGCGCAAGGGGTCAAACTACAATGTTGTCCTGATTACGCTCGACACGCTTCGTGCCGATCGCCTGCGCTGCTACGGATACGATGCGAGCGGGTGGACCCTGCCCAAAGGAGCCCGGCGATTGGCCGTGATCGAGTTGGAGGTTTTACTTCCTGAGGGACGCTTCACCGCCGGCGATGGGCAGAGCGCCGTGATAAGGGAGCGGGGGCCTGAGCGGTACGAGGGGCGCATACATCACGACAAAGAACGTCGAGACGTATGCGTCACCCGCGCACTAAGGTTAACCGATGTGATCAGGTTGGATCTTGAGCTTCTTACCTGCGAGCACGTCGATCTGTTCCTTATAGTACGATTGCCCCTTGGCATCACGGAATTCGATG
>JBELAJ010000758.1:0-2712 GCA_049508935.1 Terriglobia bacterium
AACGTGGTCCGATGAATACAGCGAAGCAGACCACCGCCGCCTTGCGCAAGCGCCGCCAAGCGCTCCTGCGCCAATTGCCCCCGCTCAAGGCGGTCCTCCGTGGTTCCCTCATCGAGCGCTACAAACGCTGTGGCAAGCCCGGCTGCAAATGCGCCGACGGCCCCGGTCATGGCCCCAAGTACTACCTGTCGGTAAGCTTTCCCGGCCGGCGCCCGCAAATGGACTACGTCCCGCAAGAGTCTTACGCACAGGCGAGCGAGTTGCTGGCCAATTACCACCACGCTCGCCAGATCCTGGAGGAGATCTGCGAGATCAACCGCGAGCTCCTGCGACGTCGCGAGAAGCTTTAAGAAACCGCCATGAGCGAAGTGCTGCCAGCCCTCCGCGTGCCGATCGATTCCGGACAGGGCGGCGTGCTCCTCGCCAACATGCTCGCCAGTTGGCTCGACCACGACCGCCGCTCGACGGCCACCGCGGAGGCCAGGGATGAATCCCAAGATTCAAGAGCAGCACCGCCGCAAGCCCGCTTACATTTACCTGCGCCAGTCGACGCCGGGGCAAGTTCTCCATCATCGGGAGAGTACGGAGCGCCAGTATGCCTTGCGCGAGAAGGCGCGGGAACTGGGCTGGAGCGAATCCCTGATTCGCACCCTGGACCAGGATTTGGGCAAGACGGGGACGGAGATGACGCGGCGGGAGGACTTCAAGACCTTAGTGGCCGATGTCTCGATGGGGCAGGTGGGGGCGGTGTTTGCCCTGGAAGTCTCGCGCCTGGCGCGCTCGAATCTGGATTGGCAGCGACTGCTGGAACTCTGCGCACTCACCTCCACTCTGGTGATCGACGAGGATGGTTGCTACGACCCGGCGGACTTCAACGACGGGCTGCTTTTAGGATTGAAGGGTGTGATGGCCTCGGCCGAACTGCATTTCTTGCGCGCCCGCCTCCAGGGCGGCAAGCTCCACAAAGCCCAGAAAGGCGAGTTACGTTTCCCCCTGCCGGTGGGCTTTGGCTACGATGCGGAAAGCCGTATCATTCAGGACCCGGACGAGGAAGTGCGGGGTGCGGTGAGCCTGGTGTTTCGGCTGTTTCGCGAAACGGGCAGCGCCTTCGCGGTGATGCAACGCTTCGCCGCAAGCACGCTGCGTTTTCCCAAGCGTGCGTATGGGGGAGCCTGGGATGGAAAGCTGATCTGGGGCCGCCTGACGCACGGCCGGGTGCTGGGTCTGCTCAAGAACCCGTCCTATGCCGGCCGGTACGTTTTCGGCCGTTATCAGTATCGGCGGGAGATCAGCCCGGAAGGTAAGGTCCATCCCCGGAAGTACGCGGTGGCGATCCCCGACTGGCGCGTCAGCCTCGAAGACCACCACGCGGGCTATATCAGTTGGGAAGAGTTCCTGCACAATCAGGAGCGCTTGGAGAAGAATCGCACCAACGGTGAGGAGACGGTCCTGGCAGGCCCGGCGCGCGAAGGCTTGGCGCTGCTCCAGGGGTTGCTACTGTGTGGATGCTGTGGCCGCCGGCTGACGGTACGCTACACGGGCAACGGCGGTATTTATCCCCGCTATCAATGCAACTGGTTACGCCGGGAAAGTATGGGGACGAGGAAGGAATGCCTGAACCTGCGCTGCGATCGGCTCGATGCCGCTGTCTCCGAGGAGGTGTTGAAGGCCTTGCAACCCGCCGAACTCGAACTCGCCTTGGCGGCTCTGGCGGAGTTGGAGTCGCGCGATCAGGCCCTAGGGCGCCAGTGGCAGATGCGGATCGAACGCGCCGAGTACGAAGCGGCGCTGGCCGAGCGGCGCTATCTGGAGGTCGATCCTTCGCAGCGCCTGGTGGCGAGCACGCTGGAGCGACGCTGGAACGATGCCCTGCTGCAGTTAGAAGACCTGAAAAAGCAAGCCGCCGAATTTCAACGGCAAGAAGCCCGTGTGGCCACCCCTGAGCAGAAAGCGAAGGTCCTGGCGCTAGCCCAAGATTTACCGCGGGTGTGGCATGCCCCCACCACGCAGGCCAAGGACCGCAAGCGCATGTTGCGGCTGCTCCTCAAGGATATTACGGTCGAGAAGCCCTCCCCTGCCAGGCAGCTCTTGCTTCACCTCCGCTGGCAGGGCGGGGCCTCGACCGACCTCACGGTGCAACTTCCACTCCCGATAGCCGATCGCGTAAGGTATCCGGCCGCACTGGTCGACAGAGTCCGGGAGCTGGCACACGGCTCACTCGATGCCGAGATCGCGAATCGGCTCAATCAAGAAGGGCACGCCAGTGCCAAAGGTAAGCCGTACACCACACAGATTGTGCGGTGGATCCGTGGGCGCTATCAGATCCCTCCCGTGACACTCCAGCGGCCGGAGGAGCTGACCGTGCCCCAGGTGGCCCAGCATTTTGGAGTCAACAAGTACGTAATCTACTATTGGATCAAGCGCCGCCTGATCCATGCTCGGCGGCTGAACCCACGAATGCCCTACTGGATTACCCTGAACGGGTCGGACGAACAGAGGCTCCAGGACCGGGTGCGCAACTCGACTAAACTCCAAAAAGGCAAAGTATCCCAACACACCACTGCGGAAGGTGCATTATGAAACGCCCGTCCCTTTTGGTCAGGATCGCCTGATCCCCGTTTGGGTGGCTACCCTCGCGGTTCTCCAAAAGAGTCGTGTGGTCCGTTTTGCCAGTCCCTCTCAACTGCTCGACTATTTCGAGCTACCCAAGAA
>JBELAJ010000759.1:0-2659 GCA_049508935.1 Terriglobia bacterium
AAGCCGTGGGATGGAAGAGCAACCCTGAGTTGCCTCAGCCCCGGAGGGGCGGCAGATACTCCAGCACCGTCTCTGTCGCCCCTTCCGGGGCTGTGATTATGGCCGTGGAACCACATCCCACGGCTCACGCCGTGGGCTACTTCCTGCCGCCGCTCCGCGGCTTTCACAGGCCTCGCACCCTTAGGTTAACGCTTATGGGCCAACGGCCTGGGTTTCGAACGAGACCCATCCTTCTCTGGGAGCAAGCCCTGCAAGGGCGAAATCACCAGGCGATGGCCGCCGCGGACCGTCGCCTCCGCCGCGTCGAGCAGCTTGTCACGCCCCTTCAGGGCTGGCGAATCGCGCGACACCGAATCTTCACCCAGGCCGTTGGCCTGGGCTTTGTTAGACCGCCCCTTTGGGGCTTAGGAACATCGCCAGCACGCTGGCGGGGCGCGCGACACCCCATCGAATCGCCCCGACTTACGTCACGAATCACAGTGACAGGAGACTAGGTTACGACGAAATTTCGTTTAATACGAGGTACGGCAACCTGTACTGGGATGCCTTTGAAGGTTAGCGTCCGCCATCTCTTCGCATTAGAATACAATACGGAGCACGATAGGCGGCCAACGGCGGGCCGCGAAAGCAGGGGTCCACGCGGCTGGTGGCCGATGTCCAAGTGCTGGACCCGGTCGAATCAAATGTCGTTCAGCACGAACATGACTGAGGAGAGAGTATGACGGATCTTGAACGCTTTCGGGGCACGCTCGATTACGCTAAGGTGGACCGGGCGCCTTTTTATGAGTTCATGTGGCCGGCTTGGCCCGAGACTGCTGAACGCTGGGCGAAGGAAGGAGGGTACGTCGCAGGCAAGACGGATTTCGGCTGCGACAAGTGGCTGGTGGAACCCTCCTGGTTCTGGCCGCAACCGCGTTTCGAAAGAGAAATCCTGGCGGACGATGAAGAGTACACAACTTACGTCGATCCGCAGGGAATCGTGATGCGGGAATTCAAGAAGAATCCGCTCAGTTCGATGCCGCAATTCATCCGGCACCCTGTCGAAACGCGTGAGGACTTCCGCAAATACTGGCGGGAAAGGATGCGTCCGAACCTCAGCGAGCGGATTGGACCGAACTGGCGCGAAAGACTTCGCGAACTTCGCAAGCGCGATTTCCCGTTCGTGGTCATCGCCGACCGCTGGGGCGGTTTCTTCGGACCCATCAGGAACCTGGTGGGCGTGGAACGCCTGTGTACACTCTTTTACGACGACCCGGCATTTGTGGAGGAGATGCTGGACGCTGACGCCGATTACCTGATCGGCATGCTCTCCCAAATTCTCGAAGAAACCGATATTGACGTTTTTGCCTTCTGGGAAGATATGGCCTACCACACCGCGCCCCTCCTCTCTCCGCGGCTGGCGCGCCAATTCATGCTTCCCCGTTACCGGAAAGTCGTGGACTATGGTCGAAGCCACGGGGTGCGATGGTTTGCTCTCGATAGCGACGGCAACATCGACCCGCTCATCCCAGTCTGGATGGATTCCGGAATCGATATTCTCTATCCTTTCGAAGTTCAGGCTGGAATGGACGTGGTTGCCGTTCGAAGGAAATATGGGCGCAGCCTTCGCATGTGGGGCGGAGTGGATAAGCGGCCTCTGACGCAGAGCCGGGAAGCGATCGATAAGGAACTTCGGCGCGTCAAGCCGCTGATCGACGACGGTGGCTACCTCCCCATGCTGGACCATAGCGCCACGCCGGATACGCCTTACCAGAACTATCGCTGTTTCCTCGAACAGCTCAGGAAGATATTGTGAAGATTCCCTACACAACTCCTCGTGGTGCGGCACGACGATTGGGAAACGGAGCTTGACGCATAGGCAGTTTCTGGAATGAAATCAAACATTCACTCCAAATGTTCGGCAACTCCGCTCGCCTGTACCGTCATCCCGGTCAGGCTGCAAACGGTCTCCAAGACACCGGTCGGGGAGGCACGGTGTGGGGCGGCAAGGGAATAATCCCAAGTGGCAACGGTGACTTGAACCGATTACGCTTATGCCAACGGCCACCCAATGGACCTCAGCTGTGGCACCTGATAATACTTCAACGCTCGAACTGAGTGCAACCAGTCGGAATCCGAATGTCCGTTTTGGTGTTGGCGTCCAGTAAAAGACGTGGTCTGACGGACCAGTCCAATCCCTATTTTTCTGTCCTGTAGATCGCTTCCTTACATTGAGCATCGCGGATGCACGCCTGATCGAGCCTCCTACTTAACGGTATTCTTGGCTAAATGAGAACACGAGGCGACGAGTACGAGACTGCCCCAGGGATAGCTGTTGATAAGTCCCCATGTGTTAAACAAAGCGAAGGCGGACTGACCCAACCTCCTGCGCGCCTGATGGCATAGTTTTGACCATCTCACCTCAATGCGAGGATGCGCTACCAGAGAATCGGCGGGTCAAACATGCATCAATTCCGGACAGGCTATAGAAAGCCCGCTGGGCGCTTCCCTTTGAAACGCCGACTTCGCGGCAGACCGTGCTCCAGGAGTGCCCCTGCGTGCGTAGGGCCGCTATTCTGGCGCCGTCCACGGCGACTCTCGGCCTTCCGAGCCTCTTGCCCTTGGCCCTCGCATTCCTGATGCCGGCACGAACCCGCTCGGCAATCAGGCTGCGTTCGAG
>JBELAJ010000076.1:0-20928 GCA_049508935.1 Terriglobia bacterium
AACACCGTGCTCTTGGTCGAAGGGAAGGGTCCGGACGGCGAGGAAAGGCGTTGGGTGGTGAAACAGTCGCTCGAGAAGTTGCGCGTCAAGGACGACTGGCGCTCAGAGCGCAGCCGCATCTTCCGCGAGGCGGAGGCCATCCGCTCGCTAGGCCCGGTGCTGGGTCCGGGGGCCGTTCCGCAGGTTGTTCACGTGGGCCTAGATGACTACCTCTATGTCATGACCGCAGCGCCGGTGGAGTCAGTGACGTGGAAAGAGGCGCTGCTCGAGGGGCGAGTCGACGTGGGCGTGGCGCGGCAGGCGGGGAAACTTCTGGCACTCATGATTACCGCCTCGCAGCGCGACCCTTCATTCCGGAGGGCGTTCGCGGAGCGCGCTGTTTTCGATCAACTCCGCATCGATCCGTACTATCGGACTACCGCGGCGAGGAATCCCGATGTAGGCGTGTTCGTCCAGCGACTGATCGACGATTCCTGGCGAATCCGCAGCGCCGTGGTGCACGGTGACTTCAGCCCGAAGAACATGCTCGTCCACAATAGTCAGATCTTCTTGATCGATTTCGAAGTCGTTCATTGGGGCGACCCGGCCTTCGATGCCGGATTCCTTCTGAACCACCTTTTTCTAAAGGCGTTCCACCAGCCTCAATTTGCCGCGATGTATTTTTCGGCGGCCCGCGAGTTTTGGGCAGGATTGATGGGAGGAACCGACCGAGCGGCTCTCGTGGACTTTGAGAAAATGACCGTCCGCCACCTTGGCGCCCTGATGCTGGCGCGCATAGACGGGAAGTCGCCGGTCGAGTATATTCGCGATGAGGCGACGAAGGAGCAGGTGAGGAGTTTTGCCAAATGGCTGATGCTGGAGGGAGTGCCCGGTCTAGAGGACACAGTGTCTCGTGCCAGTAAAACTTTCGGAGTTTTGAGGCGCGAAATCGACGGGTAGGAGCGGCCCTTGTGGCCGCCCTTCGTGCAGGGACGCGGCAACTCCATTCGGCGTAGCAAACCCGCCGCTCCGATTCCAGATCGGCCGTTCCCCGCAAAGGTCTTGACAAACTGTGCCTAAAGTTATAGGCTAGACCGGGGAGGAGTTCCGGGACATCGCAGACCCGAGACATCAGGGGTCTGCGCCAGCCGTTGACTCGAAAAATGGCGGAACAAAGCGAGAATGTCTATGAAAACAAAAGAACGGCGCAGAAATCAACCACCCCTGACGCCTCCTTATCCAAGGAGGGGAACCACGGGCCACTGTCCTTGTCCAAGGAAGAGATTCACAGGGCTCCCCTCCTCGGTTGAGGAGGGGTTGGGGGGTGGTGTGAGCTTGCGGTCTCGGCGCACTTTGCGATTGGATGTGAAACCGGGTTGATGATATTGAAAACTGGCAGAACAAAGCGAGAATGTCTATGAAAACAAAGGACCGGTGGGGAAATCCGCTAGTAATGCAACAGTGAGAGCTTGCCGTTCAGGACGACAATATGTCCCGAATCTCCAACATCCGCGCGCGCGAGATTCTCGATTCGCGAGGGAATCCCACCCTCGAGGTCGAGGTCTTTTTGGACGATGGCGCCGTCGGACGGGCCCTTGTTCCCGCCGGCGCATCGACGGGCAAGGCGGAGGCGATCGAGCTTCGCGATGGCGATGCGAAGCGTTATCTTGGCCGGGGTATGTTGAAAGCCGTTGCCAACGTCGCGCAGGTCATCGCGCCGGCCTTGCGGGGTGAAAGCGCGATGGACCAGCCTCGGGTCGACAAGCGGTTGCTCGCTCTGGACGGCACCGCCAACAAAGGCCGGCTGGGTGCAAACGCGCTTTTGGGAGTCTCGATGGCGACAGCGCGCGCCGCAGCCGCGTCTGCTCGCGTGCCCCTTTATCGCTACCTGGGGGGCGTGGCCGCGACGGAGCTTCCGGTTCCCATGGTCAACATCATGAGCGGAGGACTGCACGGCGGTGGGAACATCGACTTCCAGGATTACCAGGTGATTCCTCTGCGCGCACGCCGCTATTCGGAAGCTCTCGCAAATGTGGTGGCGATCTACCGCGCCGCGAAAGAGACGCTCGAATCCCGCGGCGTCTTTCGTCCCGGCGTGGCGGATGAGGGCGGATACGCGCCCGAGCTCAGCACCAATGAGCAAGGCTTCGAGTTGATGGTGGAGGCGATTGAGCGCGCAGGCCTCAAACCCGGCCACGACGCCGCCATAGCTGTTGATGTGGCGTCCAGCCACTTTTACGTGAACGGCCGCTACAGGATGCTTCGGGAAGGAGTGGAGACGGACGCCGAGGGAATGGTGAACCGCCTCACCGAGTGGTGCGGCCGTTATCCCATTATCTCCATCGAAGATGGAGTGGCTGAAGACGATTGGAACGGATGGGTACTGCTGACTGAGCGGCTCGGCGCGCGCGTGCAATTGATCGGCGACGATCTCTTCGCCACCAATCCCGACCGGCTGAGGAAGGGGATCGAAACCGGAGCCGCGAATGCCGTGCTGATCAAAATGAATCAGATCGGCACGCTCACGGAAACGCTGGAAGTGACCGCCGTGGCCAGACGGCACGGATATCGATGCGTGGTCAGCGCGCGCTCCGGGGAAACCGAGGATGATACGATGGCGGACCTGGCGGTTGCCACGGGCGCCGGGCAGATCAAAGTTGGTGCTGTAACGCGCTCCGAACGGCTGGCAAAATACAACCGTCTGCTGCGAATCGAAGAGGAATTGGGAGACCGCGCCACGTACAGGATATGGGCTAGAGAGGCTGTGGAGAAGCCCTCGTGACTGTCATCCTGAGGAGTCCGTCAGCCGACGGACGACGAAGGATCTCCGCAGTTCCTTGAAAGAGCAACTGCGGGGATTCTTCGCTGCCGTGAGAATGACTCCCCTCCTCAGCGGGAGGAGGGGTGGGGGTGGTGGGTGGTATCCTCAGCAAACGGCAACCACCCCTGACCCCTCCTTACCAAGGAGGGGAATCGTTCTCGTGACAAGCGGTGAGCCGAGGGATCATGAACTCTTCGCTCAGAATGACAGCGTTCAAGAGTTTCTCCGCAGCCTCTCGAGTCGGGAAAAAAGGCAGAATCGAGCACGTCGAGCTGCGAGGACAGCTCTAAATCGAAAGGGAATTGAAGCAATGAACGACGGTCGGCGGCGACGGCCGCACGCGAGACTCCCGGCATCAATGGCACTGGCGCATCTTTTTCTCACCGTGGGAGTAGGGTGGGGTGTCGACAGGCCAGGCTTCAAGCCGGGCTTCAACCTGTTCAGCCCGCAGCAGGACGTCCAACTGGGAAGGGAGCGCGCCGAGGAAGTCGACAGGTCATACCCGCTTTTAGCGGACCCGCAGGTGCTGCGCTACGTCAACGACCTGGGGCGCCAACTCGCTTCGCTGGCGCCCAGTAACAACCCGGCCTACGTCTGGACTTTTAAGGTCATCAACAGTTCTGACATCAATGCCTTTGCTTTGCCGGGTGGGTACATTTATCTGGACCGAGGGGCCATCGAAGCCGCTGAAAGTGAAGCTCAGCTTGCCGGGGTGATGGCGCACGAAAGCGGCCACGTAGTGATGCGACACGGGACGCACGAGGCCTCGGAGGCACTGCTGGCCCAGGCCCCGTTGGCGCTGCTAGAGAGCATCCTTGGCCGCTCGGGGAGTTTATCCGGCCAGTTGACGGCAGTGGGCCTCGACCTTGGCCTTAACTCGATTCTGCTGAAGAACTCTCGCGACGCTGAAATACAGGCCGACGCAGTGGGGGCATACATCTTGTACCGGGCAGGTTACGATCCTCATGCCATGGCCGAGTTCTTCGAGATCGTCGCAAGGAAGTACCCGCAGAAGACGGTGCAGTTTTTCTCTGACCATCCCAACCCCGAGGACCGCGTAAAAAGAATCGACGCAGAGGCGAGCGCCGATCACTTCTCGCTTGGGCCACCCGAGAGGCGAAAGAGCGACAGCCCGGAATTCGAGGACGCCAAGAAGCGCCTTCTGAGTCTCGCCGCGCCGTCGAGCGCGGAAACAGCACCCTCTGTGGCGGCCAATTTCGCGAGTCCGCCTCCGCTGCCTTCGAGCCGATTCATTAAATTTGATGGCTATGGCGTTTCCATCGCTTATCCTGACAACTGGCACGTGCAGCGGAACGAAGACGCTGTTCTTCTAGTCCCGCCGGGAGGAATCGTCGAGGTGCCGGAGACCGGCGCGGCGCAAGCGTACGGCCTGTCCATCAGTCGCTTCCAGCCTCAGAGCTCCCGCCAGGGTAATTGGGGATTGGTCGATGCTACGGAGGAGTTACTGAGTCTTTTGCGGGCGTCGAACCCGAATCTAAGGGTGATCGAGCAGCGCGCCATGAACCTGAAGGGGCGCTCCGCTCTTTCCACTTTGCTTGAAACCGACTCGCCGCTTCCGGGTCAGAAAGAGCGGGATCTGCTGGTTACGACCCGCCAGAGTGACTTCATGCTTTCGCTCATTTGCATTGCCCCGCAATCTCAATTTGACGCCTATAAGGCGAGCTTCGACGCAATGCTCGAAAGCCTCGAACTCCGATAGGGGAGGTTTTGGATAAACGAGAAGCACGCCTAGCCGATGTTCGGTCTGGAGATTTGTGGTAGCATAATTGATGGCGTCGCTCGGGGCAAGGGAACCCAAAACCTGGAGTTGGTTGCCGATTTACCTCGGAAGTTGACGGAATAAAGCCGGCTCTTCATCGGACTGTACCGTTGCGTGAGAATCAGGAGGTGATCCAATGAATTCACGAAAACCCAATCGACGTCAGTTCTTGGGCCAGGCGGGCGTGGGAATCGTCGCATCTGCCGTCGGCGTTCCGGCGCTCGAGGCGCTGTCGGCCGAAGCGCCTGCCGCCGCGGGCGACATCCCTTACCGCAAGCTGGGACGCAGTGGAGAGAAGGTGTCACTGGTAGGGCTGGGCGGTTTCCATATCGGTCTTCAAAAGGACGAGGCGGAAAGCATTCGCATCATTCGCACTGCTGTCGATCGGGGTATCAACTTTCTGGATAATTGCTGGGACTACAACGACGGCGCGAGCGAAGTGCGCATGGGCAAGGCCTTGCGTGATGGTTACCGCAAGAAGGTCTTCCTGATGACCAAGATTGACGGCCAGGTAAAGGCGGTGGCGGCGCAGCAAATTGACGAATCGCTCCGGCGCCTGCAAACCGACGTGATCGACCTCGTCCAGTTCCACGAGGTTATTCGCCCCGGCGACCCGGACCGCATTTTCGGGCCGGGCGGCTCATTCGAGGCCATGATGGAGGCAAAAAAGGCGGGCAAGCTTCGCTACATCGGCTTCACCGGCCATAAGGACCCGGACATTCATTTGAAGATGCTGCACACCGCATTCAACCACGGGTTCATTTTTGACACGGTGCAAATGCCTTTGAACGTTATGGACGCTCACTACAAGAGCTTCGCCAAGAAGGTGGTTCCGGTACTGACCGAGCACGGCATTGGGGTGCTGGGAATGAAGTCCATGGGCGACGGGTTTGTGCTGAAGAGCAACGTAGTGACGCCCGTCGAGTGCCTGCACTACGCCATGAATCTGCCCACGTCCGTGGTCATCACCGGCTGCGACAGCCTGCAGATTCTCGAGCAGGCGTTGGATGCTGCACGCACCTTCAAACCTCTCACCCAAGAAGAGCTTTCCGCAATTCTGGCTAAGACCGCTCCCCTCGCCGCGCGCGGCGAGTTCGAGCCGTTCAAGACGACCATTGACTTCGATGGGACAGCCCACAATCCGCAGTGGCTGGGGTAAGGTAGGAGTCAGGAGTCAGGATTCAGGATTCAGGAGTCAGGATTCAGGAGTCAGGATTCAGGATTCAGGAGTCAGGATTCAGGATTCAGGATTCAGGATTCAGGAGTCAGGATTCAGGAGTCAGGAGTCAGGAGTCAGGAGTAAGAACAAGAGATCATGCTTTCTTCGAAGAGTGTTTTTCCGCTGTCAGGTCTTTTGCTGCAGTCATGGGATATTCCGTGCGGAGTCCAGATTTCTGTCTACTGACTCCTGACTCCTGAATCCTGACTCCTGCCTTTCAGAAGGGGACATCCTGCTCGCTCTGAATATCCAAACCAGTGGGGGTGATCGTGTAAACGGTTTGGTGGCGCGGTGGGTTGCGCCCGTGAGCGGCTTCTTCGATGTATTCTTGCTCATTCAGGAACCGGATCACTACGCGATCCTTGTCGAAGTAAACCTTGCCGTCGTACAAGTCGTGGACTTCCCATAAAGACTTCAAGTTCTTTCCATCGAACGCGTAAAAAGCGACGCTCAGACGAGGCTGGCTTTTCCCCAACCTGAAGCCGTAGACAAAGAACCGGAAAGCATCGCCCTCCGGTTCCTGAGGGAAAGCGTAGTGGAGATCGTACCGTGGTACAAAACTCGTTACGGTCACGAGGTGGCTGTGACCCTGCTGGTTGGAGAAAATTGCGAGGGCACTCGTGCGGTCAATGTTAGTCCAGCCCAGAGTGTACCCGGCCCCAATCACCACGTGGTTCTTCCATGGTCGTGCGAAGGCCGCTGCCTGTCCAGACAGCGGGTAATGGAGTTCCGAAAAGGCCATGTCTACATCCCGGCGCACCTCGACATCCGTGGGCGTGCGATCCATCATCCACTGCTCGATTTGGGCCAGCACCAACTTCTGGATTTGGTCGGTGATGGGCGTAGCGTCTTCGAGCATCACGCCGTAGAGTTGTTGAGCCAGGTAGTTCACATGCCCAGGCAGATCAGCCGGGGGCGGGGGAGGCGCCGGCTTCGCGTCTTGGGCTATCGCACTTATGGAGAAGCTGAGCGCCATTGCAAGAGGCAATACGGCAAGCCCGGCTAGCATTGAAAAGTCTATGAATCCTGTTCGTCTCATGGTCAACCGAATTTCCTCTACCTCATTATCCACGATTGCAAGGGTAGGTGGTAGATGGTAGGTGGTATATGGGGGCCCAATAGAAACAGCCCACCTGCCCATCTGCCTATCTGCCTACTGCCGATTCGCCAGGCAGACCTTCAGGCAGGCTGTCCGCTCCAAATAGTCGAAGGCCTCAAGGCCCTCCTCCAACGGGAACACTTTTGAGAGCAGAGGTTGCACCTTGATTTGCCCCTTCTCAAGCAATTCCAGCGCGGTGGGAAACTCACCGCACCGTGAACCGAGCATGGTGATCTCGTCCACTACAAGCTTGGTGGCGTCAAAGCGCGCCGGGTCGTGAAAAGTGGACTTCATCACCACGGTCCCGCGCGGCCGCACAAGCCGGAAAGCCTCCTCCAAGCCCCGGGGCGAGCCCGTGGCTTCCACGACTACTGCAACACTCGCCGCCCGCA
Source organism: Terriglobia bacterium (assembly GCA_049508935.1). Taxonomy (GTDB): domain Bacteria; phylum Acidobacteriota; class Terriglobia; order UBA7540; family UBA7540; genus CAVROP01. Next base: position 7,291 of record JBELAJ010000076.1, read on the forward strand.
ACTTACTTTCGCTCTTCGTAATAACCCTGATGCCCCAAGGCCTTGCCAATTCAAGCTTCCATGCATGCCTGCCCACCACGGTAACTTCTGCTCCGGCGTTCTTCAGGACCTGGGCGATCAGTAGGCCCAACCGGCCGTCGCCCAGAACCACGACCTTCGTGCCGGGTTCGAGGCGCATCTGAGCCAAGATCTCAGCGGCAGCGGCCAGCGGCTCAACAAACACCGCAGACTCATCCGGAACTGTGCTGGGGACCGGGTGCAGATTGCGCAAGGGCAGGGCAACATACTCAGCAAAGCACCCGGCGCGGTTCACGATCCCCAAGACCGTGCGCGTGGGACAGTGGCGGCCGAGGCCCCGCGAGCACCACTCGCATTCACCACACGCGATGTTGATTTCACCCACCACTCGCACGCCAATCCAGGCGGGATCGGCGGACTCCACCACCTTCCCAACGAACTCATGGCCGATCACACCCTGGAACGCGGAGTAGCCCTTAAGTATTTCGCGGTCGGTTCCGCAAATACCCGCCAGAGTGACTCGAATCAAGGCCTCACCCGGTTTTGGGATGGGCGCTTCGATATCACGTAGGGCCAGTTTTCCGTCAAAGACAAGGGCTCGCATAACATCTGGAGTTCGGCAGCCTGCAGCCACTTTGTAGCGCCGACCTTCAGGTCGGCATCTCGCGCCAAGCGTGCTGACCTAAAGGTCAGCGCTACGGGAGTTGTAGGGGGGCTCGCGAACCGCCCCTACACGGTATCTAAGCAATCGCTTCCAAGGCTTCGAATAGTTCTTCGTCCTGATCTTCAAACACGGTTCTGAGGTCAAGGAGGAGGGCGTCCTCTTCAACACGAGCGATGACCGGAGGCGAATGCCGCCGCAAGAGCCGTTCGAGTTCCTGCGCGCTGTAGATCGAGTGCGTCACCGCCAACAAGACAGTGGGTAGCGATTGCGCGGGGGTTGACCCGCCCCCTATCACCGATTCGCCGTCCTGGACCCGAACCGAGAATTGCAGGTGAGCCGAGATCTTCTCAGCCAAGCGCGTGGCTCGCAGGCGGATTGCCTGAACGGAAAGCTGGATCATGCACAAAGCCGGAATATCGGCAGTCTTTCCCCGGAGGTAAAGAGAAATCGTACCCTCAAGTGCCGCAATGGCGAGCTTGTCAACACGCAGGGCGCGGAAGAGCGGGTTCCTGCGGATCCGATCCAGCAAGTCACGTTTCCCGGCCAGGATTCCAGCCTGCGGGCCGCCTAGCAGTTTGTCACCGCTGAAGGTCACGACGTCCACCCCGGCTTTCAAAGAGGCGCGCGCCGTGGGCTCATCCCGGATGCCAATCGCCGAGAGGTCAATCAGGCAGCCGCTGCCGAGGTCCTCCATCGAAGTCAAGTTGTGCCTTCGCCCAAGCTCCACAAACTCCTCCAGGGAAGGACGAGCCGTGAAGCCGACGATGCGAAAATTGCTGGGGTGGACACGCAGCAGAAGGCGAGTCCGCTCATTGACGGCCGCCGCATAATCCTCGATGCGGGTGCGGTTTGTGGTCCCTACCTCGCGCAGGATGGCGCCGCTTTTGGCGCAAACCTCGGGAATCCGGAAGGAGCCGCCGATCTCAATCAGCTCGCCTCGTGAGACAACCACTTCCATTCCCTCGGCCAGGGTGTTCAAAGCCAACAGCACGGCGGCAGCATTGTTGTTCACCACCAGCGTCTTTTCCGCGCCGAGGAGTTGGCAAAACAGCCGCTCCGTGTGGACGTCCCGTTTTCCGCGTTCGCCCGCTTCCAAGTCGTATTCCAGGTTGGAATAGCGGATTGACACTTCCGCCAGATGCTCCACCGCTTCGCGTGCTAAAGGAGCCCGCCCCAGATTGGTGTGCAAGAGCACGCCTGAGGCATTGATGACGGGCCGCAGAGAGAACTGGGCGGCCGTTTCGGCCTCGGAGATGATTTCCTGCTCCAATGCTGCCAGGGAGAAACTTGAAACGCTGCCCGCAACGATCCGATCCCGGAGACGCTGGAGAACCCGGCGCGTGCACTCCACCATGAGGTGACGCCCCATGCGCGCTTCGAGTTCCTTGAGCGCGGCCCGATTCAGTACTTCATTCACTGCCGGGATCTCACGGAGCAGTGAATTGACATCCCGGCTGGCCTCACCATCAGAGTAATCCATTGGCTTCTCGTAAGTAATGGCCGCACGTAGCGCTGACCTTCAGGTCAGCACTTGCCGACCTGAAGGTCGGCGCTACACAATCCCAGCGTCATTTGAGCACAGTTGCACAGGAGCGTCAACTTTCCGGTTGACTGGCCTCACTCGAGCGTGGGTATAATCCCCGCTTGCAGCCTGTTCACGAGGCACCTCTGTGACCATTGATGACGAACTGAACAAACTCGAAGACGACATTCGCCGCCTGAAGATTGAGTGGGAAGTTTACTTCAACGGCTGTTCCGAGCGCCCCCCGCGCGATATGGTTTACCGTGTTGAAACCTACGTCAAACGACGCACCTCAGATCAGTCTGACCTGAACTTCGGGCAGCGTTACAAGCTTAATGCCCTGGCGCAGAAATATGCCGTCCAGAACGCTCTCTGGAAAAGAAGGCTGATGGAGAAAGAGGAAGGGCGTGGCGTGTTTGCGCAGCACAAGCAGGGGCTCGAAGCACTGACAGCCGCCAAGATGGTCTGCGTAATTTGTTCGGATCCCGAGATCGAGCCGGAGAAGGCCGACCAGATTCTGCAAGCCATAATCAGCGCCCAGCGCGAGTTGGGCCGAAGAGTGGACAACGTCGACCCGGCGAGGTTTCAAAAATACCTCGGTGACAAGACCAGGCAGATCAAAAAGTTGTTCCACTGCGCAAATGTGCAGTTCTGGATCAGCACCGAGGACGGCAAGCTGATCTTCAAGGTGGCCAAGGCCTGACGGGTGTCATTTCCGAGTGATCATGGGCCTGCGGCCCACCCAAATGAATGAAAATCACCTGCGACGTCACCCCCGCGAAGGCGGGGGTCCATTGTTGGTCCGAAACACAATGGATTCCCGCTTTCGCGGGAATGACGTGATTCCTTCGTCCGGGCAAGTCGTAAATCAGAATGACAGGTTCTAAATAAGGAGCATCATGCGAAGAGTCTCTCGAGCGCTGCTCAGCGTCAGTGACAAAACCGGAGTGGCGGACTTTGCCGCGGGCTTGGCGGAACTGGGGGTCGAGATTTTATCCACGGGCGGGACGGCCAAACTCCTGCGCGAGGGCGGACTGAAGGTTCGCGATGTCTCGGACGTGACAGGCTTCCCCGAAATGCTTGACGGGAGAGTGAAGACACTTCATCCCAAGGTTCACGGCGGCATTCTCGCCATTCGTTCCAATTCCCAGCACCAGAGGCAGGTTGCGGAGCATCACATCGAGTTCATTGACCTGGTGGCGGTAAACCTCTATCCCTTCGAGAAAACGGCCGCCAAACCCGGAGTGACGCTCGAGGAGCTTATTGAGAATATCGATATTGGCGGACCTTCGATGATTCGTTCCGCGGCCAAGAACTTTCACGACGTAGCGGTAGTTGTGGACGCCCAGGATTTCTCCCCGGTACTTGCGGAACTGCGCGCGAATCAGGGGAGCATCTCAGGGGAGACGCGCGCGCGCCTGGCGCGCAAAGCCTTTGCCACGACGGCGGCTTACGATGGAGCCATTTCTACAACCCTCCAGCGCTGGGCGAATGGCGGCTCCCTGCCGGAGCGCCTGCACCTGAACTATCGCAAGACGATGGATTTGCGCTATGGCGAGAACCCTCACCAACGGGCCGCGCTCTACGTGGATCCGGCGGTCGGTGGACGCGGCCTCGCCTCCGCGCGCCAGCTTCAGGGCAAGGAACTTTCGTTCAATAACCTGGTGGATCTTGAGGCCTCCTGGCGGCTGGTGAAGGAATTCGACGAGCCAACCACGGTCATCGTCAAACACACGAATCCCTGCGGGGTGGGGTCGGCTGCAACGCTTCGAGAGAGCTACCAGCGCGCGCTGGACGTAGACCCGGTCTCGGCCTTCGGCTCCGTCATCGCTCTAAACCGCTCCCTGGACGCCGAAACCGCGGAAGCAATGTCCAAGTTGTTTGTCGAAGCCGCGGTGGCTCCTGGATACGAGCCCGTCGCCTTGGAACTCCTGGGTGAGAAGAAGAACCTCCGCTTGCTGAATATGGGGAGGGCCTCCGGCGATGAGGAAGGATTACAGCTCAAAGCCATCGGGGGCGGGCTGCTTGTGCAGTCGCCGGATACCCTGGGCGCGCGCGCCCAGGACTGGAAATGCGTGACGCATCGCCAGCCCACGGAAAGTGAAATGCGAGGACTGATCTTTGCCTGGCGCGTGGTGAAACATGTGAAGTCGAATGCCATCGTCTATGCGCGCGAAGGAGTGCTGGTGGGCGTCGGCGCCGGCCAGATGAGCCGCGTGGACTCGGTGAGGCTGGGTGCCGCCAAAGCGCGCGAGTTGAAACATCCGCTGGACGGGACTGTAGTTGCCTCAGACGCTTTTTTCCCCTTCCCGGATGGGGTGGAAGAAGCGGCGCGCGCCGGCGCCACCGCCGTGGTGCAACCCGGAGGATCGGTACGGGATCAGGATGTAATCGAGACCGCGAATCGGCTGGGACTCGCCATGATGTTCACCGGTGCGCGGCACTTCCGGCACTAAAAGCAGCTTTCAGCCGTCAGCCATCGGCTTTCAGCGCTCAAAGCGGAAGGAATTGAGAACTGAAAGCTGACGGCTGAGAGCTGACAGCTGACACCTCCTACGATTTCGGCGCGTAATAGCCCTCCCGCGATACAACCCGGTATTTCACGACCTTTCCCTTGGGATTAACGATCCGCAATGGGTTGCCTTGGTCGTCCACAACATCAACCTTCAGCTTGTGGAATTTCCCGTCCTTGGCTGAGTTTGTGGGAACGAAGCCCAGGCCGTATTGTGTGCGCAGTTGCCCGTTGATTTGCTCGAAAATCCCAGGCAGCTCTCCTTCGAAGCGCGGAAAGTAAGCTTGGCCGCCTGAAAATCTGGCGATCGATTCCAAGCCGTTGCGAGCTTGCAGGGAGTTAATGGTGTCTCCTCTCATGGAACGCACTGTCAGCCACTCCAGGATGCTCACGGGGTAAATGGCGGTGTCGGAGGATTTCACAATCTTCAGGATCTCATCGTAGGTGAGCTTGCTGAACGTATCGTACCCGGTACAGACAACGAGGATGGATTTTCTCCCCTTGATGTCTTTCATGCGATCCAGAGTGAAGGCAATCGCATCATACAGGTTAATCTCGCTGAACCCTGGAATTCTCAGCATGTCCAGCGCCCCGCGAACTTGCGATCGATCCTGCGTGAAGTCCGTCAGGATTTGCGGTTTCATATCAAAGGAAATTACTGCTGTCCAATCCTTGGGCTGAATAAACTGCAGATAGTCGTAAGCGTACCTCAGAGCCAGGTAGAGGCGCGGCCAGTACCGGTTGCTGAATTCAATGATCATGCAAGTGGTCATCGGGGCCTGCTCGGTGCCGAAGTTGGAGATGGTCTGCGGTACGCCGTCATCGAACAGCTTGAAGTTGTCGCGCTTGAGGCTGGGAATGGGATTGCCGTCTTTGTCGACTACCATGACGTCGACGTTGACGAGATTGGTTGCGGTCGAGATATTGAAGACTTCATCCGGATTGATCCGTTCCGGCTTCTTTTCAGGCTGTGGAGGAGCAGGCTGGGTTTTTTTGGGAGCGAGAACGGTCGGACCCACATCAGGAGCAGGCCCCTGGTCAGTCGATTGGGCGCACCCGTATGGCACAAGGACGGCGAGAAGGAACAGGCCCGTCAGCGATAGAATCAGTGTCCGCAAATAAAGGCTTCGCATTGTACATCACCCCCTGGGTCCGGTAGGGACCTTACAGAATTATGATGCCATTCACCCCCCTTCCGGTCAACCGGCACCAAGGACTGTGGATTGGGATGACGGCGGCCGGTCCAGATCGGGTTGGGATGCCGCGATGCCAGGGGGGGGTACCCTATACTTAATATCCGGCTCGAAATATGGTAGTATGAGTGCGCGTCGGAAGACGGTTTCAGAAGTGAGTGCGGCGAGTCTCAGAATTAGTACTTAGTGCCCAGTACCCTTGTACTGTTGCAATATATTTTGATCGACGTTATAACTACCACGAACGATATGAAAGGAGGAAACTAGAGGAATCAAACGACCGCAGGACAGGGGTCTGCCCAGTGACAAAATGTCTAATACTATTCTGCATACAAAAATGTGCAGAAACGTATTGACTTTCTATTACTGAAAGCTTAGGCTCTCCGGAGTGCCGGTGTCTACTTGCCGGTACTATTATTTCATCTTGGAGAGCCTCAATGAAGAACCTAGCTGTTGCTGTCCTGCTTGCATTGCTTGTTGTCCTGACGGCTGTTTCGCTTCGCCGCGCGGTCGCTGGAACTGTAGTAGCCGCGGACAAACCGGCGTTATTGGCGATCGGCACTGATCCTGTTCCACCGATGCCGCCGGGACCGCCGCCGAAGCCATCGAACCTGAAGCCGGGCAATGTCCGTCAGTTGTTGGCGATCGGCACTGATCCTGTTCCACCGATGCCGCCGGGACCGCCACCGAAGCCATCGAACCTGAAGCCGAGCAATGCCGCTTGGTTATTGGCGATCGGCACTGATCCTGTTCCACCGATGCCGCCGGGGCCGCCGCCGAAGCCGAGCAACTGAGTTCCTCCGAATCGCATGAGCGATCCGGGGGATGGTCGTTTGACGACTCGTTCGCCGAGCGCTCATGGACAGCATCATAGTCAGAGATGCACTTCAGTACGCCGGGATTCTGATTGAGGCCTGTCTGCTTGTTTACATGGCTCGCAGCGTCCAGAGGTGTCGGCTTGCCGGAGTGGGGCTCTACATCTTTTGCCTGTTTGCCGCCGGCCAGGTGCGTGCGCTTATTATCCGCAGTTATGGCTGGGATTCTCCGCAGTACAGTTACGTCTACTGGACCACAGATTTCCTGCTGGTCGTTGCTTCCTTCCTTTTGGTCTGCTACTTCTTCCGGCGAGCCTGCGAACACCAGGAGAAAATGTGGCGCTTCGTACGCGTGCTGCTTGGCCTTGTTTTCGCACTAGTCGTCGGTGTTTCGGCACTGTCTTTCCTCGACAACTACGCCCAACTCTCCAACCGCTACATTGCAGAGTTTAACCAGAACCTGTATTTCACTTGCTTGGTTCTTAACACGATGCTTTACCTCATGCTGCAGCATTTGGAATCGACGGACGAGCGGCTAGGACTGCTGGTATGCGGGGTGGGCATCCAGTTTGCCGGTCCGGCCGCCTCTATGGCGCTGTACCACCTCACAACTGGCGAAAGTTTCGCCAGGTCTTTGGTTTCCTTTACCGTGCCCATTTGCACGCTGGGAATGCTCCTGGTATGGGCTTACGCGATCGTGCGCGTCAAAGAAAGTACTCTCGAGGTTGCCCGGCGCGGGAGCGCTGAACCTGTTCTGCTCGAGGTGACCGCAGATTAGAATTTCAATTCTTAGGTGAACGGCCATGATTGTTGCTCTGCTGATTTTGATCCTGTCGACGGCTTTGTTCTTCTTTTATTTCCAAGTCACCTGCCAGAAGATTCTAGGCCGGCAGTTTGACCGGGAATATTTCCAGTCCATCGCCAATGCCAATCGTCTGGAGTTCCCGTCTTTGCGAAAGTCGCTGGAGGAGTTCGGCGCGCCGGTTGACTATTCCCGATTGCGCATGATGCTCAGGTGCGACTTCCTCGCTTTGACCTATCTCCTCAAGAATGCCGCCAATGTGAACCAACGCTATACTTACGACGAACACCTCTTGATCCTGTACTTCCGTTGGCAGTTCCTTTCGTTGGCCGTGCGGCGCTTACTGAAGCTTGGCGAGAATACTGCGATTTTGAGACTGACCGCCGTTCTGCAATACTTTGCGAACGTGGTTGGCCAGCGCGTCAACGCCGTGAAGTTCGGCAACTTGACCGCCGCCGACTACCTTCTTAACCTATAATTCGACTCGCCTCGAAGCTCACCTGGGCTGGGCTTAGCCTCTCAGCGTGTATCCCTGCGGATTACAAATCCTGCCGGAAAAGTTCACTTCGCCACGTGGCGCCATAACACCTCCGCGGCGTCAAATCCATTACAGAATGCCAGTTGACCCGGGCCTGCGTTAGGTGTATGAAGCAGACAGGCGAAGTGTTCGACCCCGAAACTTGAAAGGCCAGGTGCGACTGCCATGAAGACGGTTTTGCGAGTGGCTGTTCTGGTATTGTGCGTTTTGACGGGGCTCGTGGTGACTGGGCACGGCATCGCAGAGGCGGTCTTAATTCACACGCCGGGCCGCGCTGACGTCATGCGGCGTCTCATCGAGGGAAGCATTTCGATTGCCGGAGGGGTTTGCGTGATGGCGGTTGCTTATGACCAGCTCGAATGCTTACGCACGCACCGCAGGAGCGGCAACCTGCTGTAGGGATCAGGTGATCGGGAGATCGGGTGAACAATTTGTGATTTGCGATTTCTGATTTGTGATTTGTGATTGGGTCTTGAGTGGTCGGCTTGTCTCCCAATCAACGATCACCACCGACCAATCACAAATCACAAATCACAAATCACAAATGCACCCACCTCCGGATCATTTCCAGGTCAAGCACCCCTCGCACGTGCGCGGCGAGGCGGTCCAGGCGGGATTGCCGCTCCGCCGCAAAGAAGGCTTTGGCGGCATGAGGCGCCAAGCCGCAGGCGGCGCGTGCCGCGTCTAGAAATGCGTGCCGGAAATTGTCATCGTCGAAGATTCCATGGATGTACGTCCCGAACACTTTCCGGTCCGCGCTTACCGCGCCATCGGCTATGACGGCGCTCGACCCCGCGCGCGTTATCTCCGCGAAAGGCTTGCTCTCATCCGCGTAAACCGTCTCGCCAACGTGGATCTCGTACCCGCGAAAAGCGCATTCTCGCGCGTGCTGGCCAAAGATATCCGCCCGTAGAATGCGCCCGGTTGCCAAGCGTGTTATTTTCTCGGGCTGCAGCACTGTCCACATGCGCAGCAGGCCGAGCCCCTGGCGAGTACAAGGCACACCTTGATTCTCGATGCCCTGCGGGTCGTCGATTTTGACGCCCAGCATCTGGAACCCGCCGCAGATTCCCGCGAGGCAGCCGCCGCGCTCCGCGTGGCCAAGAAGGGGTGAAACCAGCCCACGTTGGTGCAGCCACTCCAAGTCGTTGAGGGTCTGTTTGGTTCCAGGCAGAATCACAAGGTCAGCGGCGGGCAGGTTATTGGGACGGTCAACGAACGCCAGCGCCGCCGACGGCTCCGCAGCGAGTGCATCGAAGTCCGAGAAGTTGGACATGTGCGGTAACGCGACAACTGCGATGCGCAACGGTCTCTCCCTAGTCGCGGTACACCACCCCTTAGTCCCCTCCTCCCTGAGAAGGGAGTTCTCTACACGGCTCCCGTCCAGGTTGAGGAGGGGATTCTCCGCGCGGCTCCCCTCCTCCCTGAGGAGGGGATTCAGGGGTGGTGCTGCGCCGGCTGCAACGTCCCTCCAGACGCGCCCCACGCTCCGCCGGTCTTCGACTGCGACGCCGTCCTCTTCATCCAGGCCGAGGTCGTGAAGGTACGGAACCACCCCCACGCAAGGTATTCCCAGCCGGGGTTCCATCATTTTTAGCCCCGGCTCCAGCAGCGAAACATCCCCGCGAAACTTGTTGATGGCGTAGCCGCGAATCAAGGCCCGGTCGGAAGGCTCCAGCAGTTCGAGCGTGCCCACGAGCGACGCGAAAACGCCGCCGCGGTCAATGTCTCCCACCAGGAGGCAGGCGGCGCCCGACGCGTGCGCCATGCGCATGTTGACGATGTCGTGTTCCCGCAAATTGATCTCGGCCGGCGAACCTGCGCCTTCCAGAATGATCAGGTCGTATTGAGACGCCAATTTCCTATAGCTTTCCAGAACCACCGGGAAAAGTTCTTCGACTCGCCGCTGGTGGTAATTCGCCGCTGTCACCTGGCCCCAAATACGGCCCAGCAGGACGATTTGCGAACCTGTGTCCGACGACGGTTTAATGAGCACCGGGTTCATTTCGGCGCAGGCAGGCACGCGGCAGGCCTCGGCTTGCAAAGCCTGTGCGCGCCCGATCTCTCGTCCATCGGGCGTCGCGGCCGAATTGAGCGACATATTCTGGGCTTTGAAGGGCGCCACCCGGTAACCGTCATCGGCAAAGATGCGGCACAAGGCAGCCGTCAGGATCGACTTGCCGGCGTGCGATGCCGTACCGAGCACCATCAGCGCGCGCGCGGTCTTGTCTTCTCTCGACATATCCAGTTTCATGGCCGGAGGGGCGGCCACAAGGGCGGCCCCTACATTTCACCACCAAGACACCAGGGCACCAAGAAGAAAAAGCCAGAGAGTGCGTCGTTTGCTTGGTGCCTTTGTGCCTTGGTGGTGTAAAACCTTACTTTTCCGCAGGAAACGTGAACTTCATCCCCGCCGTGAAATTCAGCGGCAGCGCAGGGTAGCCCAGCACTTCCTCATATTTCTTATCCAGGAGGTTATTCAAGTGCGCATAGATTTCGAGGCCGCGGATGACGCGGTAAGAAAAGCCGCCGTTCCAAACCGCGTAGCCCTTGCCGGGGAACAGGCACTGGAGGCCCAATTCGCACGCATAGACGCCTTGATTGGGCTCGAGGTTGAGCGCCTGTCCACGGAGATAAGCGTTGCTATTGAGGATCAGCCGGCGGCGCTGCCAGGTGACGTTGAAGCCGCCGGAATGCTTCGGCCGGTTGAGGAGTTCCTGTCCGACGCTGAAGGGCGCCTGAACCAGCGTCGAGCCATCCAGGGCGAGGATGGAGGTATCCACCAGCGAGTATTCGCCGGACACCTGGAGTGAACCGGTGGGACGCCAGCGGACAGAGGCCTCGACTCCCTGAGCCCGCGAATTGCCGAGGTTATCTGAGAGGAAGGTGCTGAGATTCGTAAGCGATCCGCCGAGCGTCACAATCTGGTCGTCGAACTTGTTATAGAAGTACGTCAGGTCAAGGAGCGTCCGGCTGTTGAAGAATCTCTGCTCGACGCCGCTATCGAAGCTGAAGCTCTTCTCGGGTTTCAGGAGAGGGTTGTTCGTGGTGGCCAACTCGAAGCCGTCCGGGGCGCGAATGCCGGTTCCGAAGCTCGCGTGCAATCGCGTCGCCCCAAGCCACGATCCGGAATCCGACTCGCGCGGCAGGAACGCCGCCGAGGCGCGCGGGTTCAGTTTGGTGATGGAGCTGGCGAGAATTCGCGGGCGCGCCCCGTAATCGCCGGGCGGGAGAGATCCCGTGCGCAGGTCATCCAGCCTCAAGCCCGCCGTCACGAAGAGCCGGTTCGAGGGGCTCCAGCGGTTTTCCACAAAATACGCCAGCGTGGTGCGGGGCAGGATGAACGGGCTGTTGTTCTCGTCCGCCACATAGGTGTCCTCGAACTGCTCGCGTTGGTATTCAAAGCCCGCCACCAGAAAATCCTTGTTCGAGATGGCGATCTCACTTCGAGTATTCAATATGCCTCGCAAGGTATTCGAGTACGAATCTCCGCCGTCCGAGGCAGGGTACGAGAAGTAGTAGTCGTTCGTCGCCCCCGAGGCCGTCACCACCTGCCGGAAGCGGGGCGTGAATTGCTCGAAATAGCTCCCTTCATATCCAAATAAGTTCTGTTTATTGCGGGCCACCAGGCCCACCTGGTAATCCGATGGACCTCCGGGATAGGTGGGAGCGTTATAGAGGGCGTCAGGGTCTGAGCCATAAGGACCGGGATCGCCCACCACATTCGCATTGCCCAGGAAGTGAAAGTCGGCCTGGCGCCGCTCGCCGCTGCCGTAGCCAACGCTCACGATGGCGTTCTGATTCCTGTAGCCATCGTTCGGCACCGTCCCGCCGGTATCGAGCCGGGAGAAGTCATAAGCCCAGCTCAGGCCGTGGGTCAAGCCGCTCCCGCCCGCCACGAAGCGGCGGGTGGTGAAATTCCCGCCTTCGGCCTGGAAATCGAAATGCGGCGGGCCTTCGCCGCGTGTCGTGACGATATTGACCACGCCGGTGACGGCATTCGACCCGAATAAAGCGCTCTCGGCGCCCCGCGTCACCTCGACGCGGTCCAGCCCGTCCGCAGGCAAAGGCGCGAAGTCGAAGTAGCCGCCGAACTCATTCAATGGAATCCCGTCCACCGTAACCAGGTTGTAGTCTGAGTCGCCGCCGCGAATGAAGACGCCGGTCACGCCGCCGCGCCGCCCAGTGTCGTCCAAAGCGACCCCGGGAACGCCGCGCAATACATCCGTGACGTTCTGTGCTCCCTGGTCATTAATCTCCTGGCTGGAAATCGTGGAGACGGACGAGCCCAGTTGTGGAGCCAGGGAGCCCTCGAGCGACGCCGAAACCACAACTTGCTGCTCGACGGCGCTAAGCGCCAAGTGCAAATCCACGCTCGCCGTTTGGTCTTCGCGAACCTCTACATCTACCGGTGTCGCGGAGAAGCCCGGCGCGTTGGCCACCAAACGATACGACCCCTCGGCGACTCGTGTAAACTCGTACTCCCCTTTAGCGTCGGTCTGCCGCTCATCCAGCGCGGTGAGCGACTGGAGCAGGCTGACCTGCGCATTGGCAACGGTCCGCCCGCTGGGATCAAGCACCGTGCCCTTGATCGTAGCCGCGCGCACCGCCGTGGCCGTGCAAGCAATTAAGAGGGAACCCAACAAGATCGGTAGCGCAGTCCACAACGTAGCCTTCTCCCTTGGGGAGAGGGTGTGGGACAGGCACTCTTGCCTGTCTCTAAGAATGGCGAATGGCGCGCCGCCTCGCAGGCAAGAACGCCTGCGCCACTTCACCAGCCGCCGCAGGACGGGTGAGGGGTTGCTTCCCATCGCGAACCTCGTTATCGAGCCAGTCTCTCCCATTGGTCAGTGCCTCCTTCTGTTTGTGCAGTCCAGCCCTCTTGCGCTAATCAAATCCGCCATCGAGGGCTGCCTAAACCCGCCTAGCAATCAACGGCACTGTCAAAGGGTGCAAGTGACGCCTCACCCGTCCCCGTCAGCTGACGGGCTGATTAGAACGTCGGACCGGGACACCCTCCCCGATTTCTGGGGTCCGATGGACCCCATCGGGGTCCAGAAATCGGACTCCCCGGGGAGAGGGCTGTTGGGTCGTGGGAAAACAAAAAAAGCCTCCCAATCCCTCGTTGCGGAATCGGAAGGCTGAAGTCTCCCTCAGGACTCTTTCCGTCGAAGAGTTAGGCCGAGTTGCTGTTCCTGGGCAGGTTTCCTGGCTCTCGGGTTATCGCCCTTTCCTCCGCCTTCCCTTTCCGCAGCGCGGAAAAGTGGCTGTCCGTAAGGTGACGGACTGCGAGGATGTGGCTCGCCGATCACAGTGGCGGGACCGCGGCCGATTTTCACGGCCTTCCCTTTTCCCCCGTTTTCTCCCGGGGCACCACAGGAACCGAAATTATCAAAGAACGGTTACGAGGACAGAACTTACCACCAGGTTGAATGGTTGTCAAGAATTCGAATTGCCCCCTGTCAAGCCCGGATAGAAATGTCCCCTTTTTCAGGTTTCTCTTTCACGTACTTTCTCTCTCTTTCTCCTGCTGGAGTAGTGAGTCACGGCGTTGGCCTCGGCCGGAGCGAAGCC